>SFEH01000109.1 GCA_004557315.1 Bacteroidales bacterium | reverse complement strand
GCGATGCTCAGGGCAACTCATACCGCTTCGAACTCGGAGGCAAACAGTATGGCGACTGGTCGAAGGATACTGAAGGCAACTACAATGCCACTCTCATCAAGGAATCAGCAGTCGAGAGCGACATCGTGATCATTGGCGATACCCCTTACTCATATACTACAACCTACGCAAAGAAGGAGTTCCACGGTTCTGCAATTCCAAAGGTATATGGAAGCTTCAACCTCAATGCTACTTGGAAGCAGCTGACACTCTCGACTCTCTTCACCTACCAGATTGGCGGCAAGGTATATGACGGCACTTATCGTTCGTACATGACACCAAGCTCTACTCCTTATGCATTCCACAGAGATATTCTCAAAGCTTGGACAGTAGAGGATGCCACTACCGAACATGCTATCTGGGACGGCGACGTTCCTGTTGTGGACTATGGTCTCAGTCCCAATCTCAACACTGCTTCTTCTCACTATCTCACTTCAGCCAATTATCTCATTCTCAAGAACATCAACATTGGCTATCAGCTTCCAAAGAGCATCACCAAGAAGTGGGACATCGAGAGTCTTGCAATCAATGCTTCATGTGAGAACGCCTTCACAAAGACTGCTCGCAAGGGTATGAACCCTCAGCAGGGCTTCTCAGGCATGCAGTACAACTACCTGACTACACCACGAGTATTCTCAGTGGGTCTGACAGTTAAGTTCGGAGGTAAGGCAGAGAAATAAACAACTTAAAAGAAATAGATCATGAATCCTAAATATATATTGACAATAGCAGCCCTTGCTGGCATGGGATTTGTCTCATCATGCGGCGACAGCTACCTAGATACTGTGCCAAACGACCAGATTTCGACCAACACAGCCTTTTCTACTACAAGCAACATCGGATTGGCTGTCAATGGTCTGGCAAAGATGATGACCACCCAGTACCTCAGCACACAGGGCATGAACGGCGAAGGTACAATCAAGAACTGGTACAACAACTTCAACGGCAACGACACCCAGAAGTGCAATCAGACTGGATGGGTTTCGCTATGGAACAATCTTGCTTCATATCGCACAAGCAAGACCTCATCATACAACTACTATGTATGGTTCTACTATTACAAGCTTATCGGCAATGCCAACCTGATTCTTGACAATGTTGACAATGCAGAAGGTCCAGAGGCAGAGAAGCAGTTCTATAAGGCTCAGGCTCTCGTGTATCGTGCATATAGCTACTATCAACTCTCGACACAGTACTGCAAGCGTTGGCAGGACTCAAACAATGGAACATCGGATGGTGTAGTTCTCCGTCTGAAGGGAACTGACCCTAATGAAGACCAGGCTCAGGCTCTCTGCACACTCGGTGAACTCTATGCACAGATATATTCTGACCTCGACGAGGCTATCTCATTGTTCACCCAGAGCGGCATGACCGAGAAGAACTTCTACCTTCCAAGCCTTGAAGCTGCTTATGCAGTAAAAGCTCGCGCTGCCCTCTATCGTGAAGACTGGCAGACAGCTGCCGACTGTGCATCGAAGGCTCGCAATGGACACCCTCTGATGAGTGTCGCACAGTACAAGGCAGGCTTCAACGCAGCCAACAACGAGTGGATCTGGGGTGTTTATGAGGCTGAAGACCAGACTCTCTACTACTACAGCTACTTTGCCTACATCGGATCGAACTCATCGGCAAGTGCTGCACGTAACTACCCAGTAGCAATCAGCAAGGAACTCATCGACCAGATTCCTCAGAGCGATGTTCGCCGCGACCTCTTCCTCGTTCCACAGACCGACGAGGAATTCAAGCAGATGAACAAATCGACAGGACGTGTATCTGATTCGAAAGCTTCGATGTACAAGCGTGCACAGGATACTGGCGCTCTCTACAGCACAAGCCTCGTATTCGGCTATCAGCAGTTCAAGATGCGTGCTGCGTTCATGCCTGGTGGCGGATCATTCCATCTCTTCCGTTCTGCCGAAATGATTTATACAGAGGCAGAGGCACTCTGTCACCTCGGACGAGATGCAGAGGCTGCAAAGCTCCTTTATGAGGTAACAAAGAATTATGACGCAGAATATACCGAATCGACCAAGTCAGGTGCTGACTTGCTCAATGAGGTCACTCTCTATCGTCGCTTTGACCTCTTCGGAGAAGGCTTCGACTGGACAGACACCAAGCGCTGGAAGAAGAACATCGACCGTAAGGCACTCGACATCAGCAAGGGTCTCGCTTCTCCAGGCAACTTCCACTCTACTTTTGCCATCAAGATCGATGCTACTGACGACAGCCGCTGGATGTGGGCAATTCCTAACAAGGAGTGTGACTACAATGACCAAATCAAGGAGAATGACTGATAATAACAAATAACCATATCAAAGGATTCTGCCTGGAAGGGCAGTACCATCGCAAACAATAGCGATAGTACTGCTATCCAGGCACTTTCTTTATCACAACAAAAATTCCGACATGAAAACAGCTATCCCAACAATGGCCATCTTGCTGCTTGCTTCGCTAATGAATGTAACTGCAATGGCCGACAACACTGACGGGTATAAGGAACCTGTCAAGGTATTGAAAGACATGGCTCTTGCACCAAAGACCCCTGTCCTGATCTTTGACGCGAGCTATACTCGCCGCATTGAAATGCAGCCAAACTCATTTATCAGTCTTGCAGAACTGGCTCAACCTGAGCTACGTCTGGCTGGCGAACGATTCAATCCAGACACATACAGTGCTTCGCGCACTCCTGGCTATAGCGAAGCCCGCATCGTGGATATGAAGACTGGCACGGCAACACAGATAACAGGACTGCCGGAAGGGCGTCCGATATGGGGCATTGAGTTCTACAACAACGACAATAGCATTTTGATCAGAGTTAAAGAGGCTGATGGTATCTATCTCTACACTGCATCAGTAAGCGACGGAGCGGCAAAGCGCATTACCGACTACCGTCTGAATGGCGTTGGTGCTGGTTCGATAGTATGGATTGGCGACGAGTCGTTCATCATGACTGCCGTTGAGATGGGCAAGCACTTTGCACCAGAAGCCGACCCTACCCCTAAATCGCCTGTCATTCAAGAGAATCTCGGCACTTCAGCTCCTGCCCGCACCTATCAGGATGTATTGAGAAACGAAGAAGACGAACGTCTGTTCGACTGGTATTTCACTTCTCAGCTCGTATGTGTTAGCCCTGAAGGTGTTGAGAAGATTGGCGAGCCTGCAATATACAGTTCGGTCACGGCTTCGCCTGACAAGCAATATCTGATGATACGCACAGTGGAGCGTCCATATTCTTACGCTCATCAGTATCGCAGCTTCCCTTCGAAGACTTCAGTCATCACCATCGAAGGTTCACTGGTGAAGGTGCTTGCAGAATCACCTTTGCAGAACAATGCCATGGGCTATGACACGACGTCGCCTTTCCCTCGTGGCTTCTCTTGGCGCCTTGACAAGCCAAATACCGTGTATTGGGTAGAGGCTCTTGACGGAGGCAATCCAAAAGGTAAGACTCTGGAATACTACGATGCTGTATATCAGCTCGATGCTCCATTTGACGGAGAGAAGCAGGAGGTGGTTAAGACAAAGATGCGCTATGGTGGCATCACCTGGTGTGATGATGAGTTTGCCATTGTTAGCCAGCGTCTCAGTTCGAAGCGACTCACCTCAATGTCTTCGTTCAAGCCTTGTGCAGGTGAGGAGCCAAAAGAGATATTCAAATGGCGTTCGGAAGACAACTATGCCAACCCTGGACGTGTGGTCACTGTAAAGAACGACTTCGGCAAGAACGTGATTTTCACTGACAAGAAGCACAGCCGACTCTTGTTACAGAGCACTGGTTCTTCTCCTGAAGGCGACATGCCTCTGCTCTATCGCTACACTTTGTCAACCCAGAAAAAGGAGGTTCTCTGGCAATGCAAAGCTCCATACTATGAATATATAGTGAGCATTCATCCCGATGCCAAAGTTCCACAGTTCATCACCTCGCGAGAATCTCCTACCGAGACAGCCAACTTCCACCTTTATACTATCGGCAAGAAGAACGATAAGCAGATTACGAGCTTTGCCAATCCATATCCTATGCTTGAAGGTGTGACAAAGCAGCAGATCAAATACAAGCGTGCCGATGGCGTTGATCTCTCTGCAACAGTCTATCTGCCTGCAGGATATGACAAGGATCGTGATGGACGTCTTCCCGTGTTCATGTTTGCCTACCCTCGTGAATACCGTTCGAAAGCAGATGCTGGCCAGGTGCGTGGATCGAAATATGCTTTTCCTCGTCTTGTCTATAACACTCCTGCCTTCTGGGTAACCCGTGGCTATTGCATAATGGAGAATGTCGAAATGCCTATCGTGGGTACAGAAAACGAAGAACCTAACGACCACTTCATCGACCAGCTCGTGATGGATGCCGAAGCTGCTGTCAAGGTGATTCATGAGATGGGTATAGGTGATACTGCTCGCATCGGTATCGGAGGACATTCGTATGGAGCATTCATGACTGCCAACCTTATGACTCATACCAAGCTCTTCAAGGCTGGCATAGCTCGATGTGGTGCCTATAACCGCACACTCACACCATTTGGTTTCCAGAGCGAGACTCGAACATACTGGGAGGCAAAAGAGGTGTATGACAATATGTCGCCATTCATGTATGCCGACCAGTTAAGTGGCGCATTGCTTCTTGTCCATGGAGAACTTGACAACAATTCGGGCACCTTCCCTATTCAGACTGAGCGATTCTATCAGGCACTCAAGGGACATAAGGCAACGACTCGCTATGTGGTGCTTCCTCTTGAGAGCCACCATTTTTCGGCAAAAGAGAACGTGCTTCACCTGCTTTGGGAACAGGATGAATGGCTTGAGAAATATGTCAAGCAAGCTAAGTAAAAATAATGAACGATGGTGCGTCAGTCTTTGACACACCATCGTTGTTTTATATTGGCATTCTTATCAATATCCGAGTTCGTAAGGCTGATCGACGGCCTTGATGCCTTCTTCCATCCACTTTGGCATAGGAGTACCCTTGAGGTAGTGATCGAAGAACTGCATGAGACGGATCTGGAAGTCGAAGCGGTTAGCCATACGCACTGGCCAGTGAGGTTCGCCTGTGTAGTTGAGCATCCAGCAAGGCTTGCCAAGGCGTTTCATTGCCACGAAATACTCGATACCCTGATACCAAGGCACATGACCATCGGTGTCGTTGTGCATGATGAGGATTGGGGTCTTTACCTTGTCCATATTGAAGAGCGAGCTGTTTTCGGCATAGAGCTCTGGCACTTCCCATGGAGAACCACCTATACGACTCTGCTGATGCTCATACTGGAACGAACGCGCACGGCCAGAACCCCAGCGGATGCCGCCATAGGCACTGAACATGTTGACTACAGGAGCGCCAGACTCTATAGCTGCGAAACGGTCGGTGCGTGTGGCGAGATAGGCATACTGATAGCCGCCCCAGCTGTGACCAGAACCGCCAATGCGCTTCTCATCGACGAATCCAAGAGAAAGAACCTTGTCGATACCACTCATGACACAATCATAGCAGCTTTCGCCAGGATGGCCATCGACATAACGTACATCAGGATTGAACACCACATAGCCGTTAGAGACATAGAGATGATAGTCGGGTGTTGAGCGATGAGGCTGTGGTTCACGATAGCTTAAGAAGGTATCGGAATTGCGCTCATAGAAATTGACAATCATCGGATATTTCTTTGTGTTGTCGAAGTTCTCAGGCAGATAGAGCACGCCCTGAAGCTTCACTCCCTTGTAGCTTGTCCACTCGATGAGCTGAGCCGTACCCCAGATGAACTGATTCTGCTGATTCATGAGGTGGGTAATCTGAACAGGAGCCTTGAACTTCATGTCGCTCAGATAGATGTCGGGCGCGATAGAGAAAGTCTCTTTGGTGAAGATTACCTTATCGGCTTTCTTTGCCTTGACTGGTGTCGAGAGCTTATAGTCGCCACCTATGAGCACCACAGGATTGACTGGCTTGCGGAAGGTTGTGCGTGCAATGGCATAACCCTTGGTCGTCTCGTTGAAGACACTGAGATACTGAACTGCATTGAGCTCAATAGGTTCGGAAGCCTTCTCCGGATCAAGCCTTAACAGGCGATACTGAAGTCCATTGGTGCGTCCGTTCTTGGTGAGATTGACCATCTCTCCTCCGCGCGCAGGCACTTTCCAGATGTCGTATCGGTCGTAGATGAGCAATGCCTCATCGGCTGGCAGCCAACCTGCAATGCCATGGGCAGAAGGATAGTCGGGCACGTCGTTGTCTTCGTCCCAAGCCGTGAATGTGCGAGGCGAAGTGACGTCGTATTGCTGGAGAGTCTCAAGGTCGATGGTGCGCCAGAGACTATCGGCAGTGATATAGGCATAGGCGAACTTTCCCGATGGAGACAGTCGATAGTAGTTGTAGTCGGCTGTAGCAAGTGCACGTCGCTCGCCAGTCTCAACATTCACGAGATACTGGTCGCTGCGTGTTCTGCCTTCCCACATGCTGGAATTTGAATATGGCTTTGAGTCAGAGACAATGACCATTGAGCCCTTCATATCTGGCATTGTGGTGTAGCGGTCGAACTGCTGATCGGTGAGCTGCACGATCTTTTTATCATTTAGCAATGCAACTGCCGCATAGGTCTTGCGTGCGTCACGCTCCTTGTTGTAATCCTGAACGGTGTATTCGACAGGCTCATTCCAGCTCCATACCTGAACTTCAGGACGAGCCGACTTGAGCATCGTAGTATCGGCCTCACGCTTGACCGGAGCGATGCCGAAAGCGAGCTTGTCGCCGGCCTTTGAGAACTGCAGGCTGCCATCGGCAATGATTTCCCAACCCTGGGTGAATGCCATGTTGATGCTGTCAGAAAGCATCTCCACTTCACTGCCCACCTTGCCATACCACAATGACATGCCATTGGTCTTGGCTTTGTCCTTTGGCGCATTGGCGAA
>SFEH01000015.1 GCA_004557315.1 Bacteroidales bacterium | reverse complement strand
GAGTTGACAAAGAAGATTGGTGTTTCGAATGTCAAACTCTACATCAGTGGTAACAATCTCTGGGTATGGAGTAAGATGCCTGATGACCGTGAGTCAAACTTCTCTTCTCAGGGAGGTGCAGTGGGTGCTTACCCTACAATGAGACGTATCAATTTCGGTCTTAAGTTCAGTCTCTAATACATTATATATTATATTAGTATGAAAAAATCAATCTTAAGATATCTCACTGTCGGCGCAGTCATTGCCCTATCGGCAACTTCTTGTACCGACTACCTGGAGAAGGAGGAGGATTCTATCATCAGCTCAAGCGAAGCTTTCAAGAACTTCACCAACTTCCAGGGATATGTTGAAGAAATGTACAATGCCATTCCTAACAAGGAGAGTAATATGTGGTGCTGTACATTCAACTGGGGTGACGATGAGATCATGAACACAGGTTTAGGTGATTCTCACGTTACAGCACAGTTCGACCTTGGCAACTACCGTAACTGGTATGAGAATAACCAGAGTTTCTTGCATGCCAACAATCCTGTGACAAATAACAGTGGCGCTAATTACGACAAGTATGAGCATTCGATCGAGAGTGCATGGGATTGCATCCGCAAGGCTAACTTGGGTCTTGCCAACCTGGATCAGATTTCGGCTACTACCGACCAGAAGAATGCTATCGAAGGTCAGCTTTACTTCTTCCGTGCATGGTGGCACGAGGAACAGATGATATGGTTCGGCGGTCTGCCATATATTGACAGTGAGCTCGATGTAAATGGCGATCTTTTCTTGCCTCGTCTCTCGTTTGCAGAGTGTGCCGACAAGGCTTACGACGATTTTATGAAGGCTGCTGCCAAGCTTCCTTCTGATTGGGATCGTAGCTCTGCTGGTAAAGACACCAAGGGTCACAACGACCTTCGTGTTACCAAGGCTGTTGCATATGCATACGCTGGTAAGGTGATGCTATGGGCTGCCAGCCCTCTCAACAACGTTGGTGCTGAGCTCGGTGGTAAGAACACTTACAACTACAACAAGGAGCGTGCTGCCAAGGCTGCTGAGGCTCTTGCCAAGGCTATCGACGAGATCGAGAGCGGTCGTTCACCATACGCCCTTGCCGAGTACAACTATGCTGAGATCACTGATTATGAGAAGGAACGTGGTATCTATGACCATGTGTCTGCCAAGGGTAGCAATAGCAACTACTCTGATATCTTCCGCACTACAGGTCAGAGCTGGAGAATGCCAGGTTCAACAGAGGCTATGATGCGTGGCCCTATGCCTGATAACAATGGTTCTAACTGGAACTTCTCCAAGCTTTGGGGTACAAAGAAGAGCAATATTGTTGAGCACGATGCTGTAATTCACAACCCAACAGCCAACTATATCAACTATGCATATGGTATGGCAAATGGTGAGCCTGCATATATCATTGAGAATGGTGAGCTTGTAATCAACCCAGCTTCAGGCTTTGACCCTTCACACCCATTCAAGGATCGTGACCCTCGCTTCTATCACGATATTGTATTCGATGGCTTCCGCTATATCAATACTACACCAGACAAGGGCGATATGGACTTCCAGTACTGTCAGCTCTATACAGGCGGTAATATCCGTGACGACCAGCAGGCTTCACGCACTGGCTACTACTGCCAGAAGCTCGTTCCTCACCAGTGTAACAAGTATGATGGTATGTACAACTGGGGTGGTGCTCTTCAGACCTATCTCCCATATATGCGCGTAGCCGACGTTTATCTGATGTATGCCGAGGCTTGTGCTGCTGCTGGTGGTGCTACTTATGCTGCTCCTGGCTGCAATCTCACTTCTGTCGATGCTATCAACGTGCTCCGCGACCGTGTAGGCGCTGGTCATGTAGCAGATGCATACCTCAGTGGCAACAAGTATATGGATGAGGTTCGCCGTGAGCGCGCTTGCGAGCTTGCATACGAGGGCTTCCGCTGGAACGACCTTCAGCGTTGGCTGCTCCTCACCGAGAAGCCTTATACAATCAAGACATCTGCCGAGTTCTCTCGCGTAGGCAATTATGATTTCGTCAAGAACGATCCTCGCGATGCACAGGTTTCAGGTTGGTCAGAAAAGGTAATCTTGGAGCGTAAGTTCCAGGTTAAGCACTATCTGCTTCCATTCAAGCAGGCAGATGTCAACCTCTATCAGGAATTCAACCAGAACCCAGGATGGTAATAAGCAGAGCTAATAACTATTTTCAATGAAAAATATGAAATCAACATATAAACCAATTCTGACAGCTGCATTGGCGTTTGTCTCTGCCTTCCCTGTGATGGCTCAGACAGATGGCGAGGATGAGGCAAACCAGCAGGCGCAGGTTAATGCCGCTTTCCGCCAGATTGCAGCCGACGACCTCATGGGTGGCTATTCAACAGTCGATGTTGAGGAACTCATGAAGAAGAACAACATCACTTACTCCCTCGACAACATGCAGGGTTATGTAGGTGGTTGGAACGGCAATGGTATGTGGGGTATTTCCGATGATATTCTCTATCTCATCGATGGTGTGCCTCGCGACCGTACTAATGTGAAGCCTGACGAAATCAAGGACATCACCTTCATGAAGGGTGCCCAGGCTGTGATCCTCTATGGTAGCCGTGCTGCCAAGGGTGCTGTGCTCATCACTACCAAGCGTGGCAAGCAGGAAGATCTCAGCATCAAGGTAAAGGCTAATACCGGTATGCATGTGGCAAAGGTCTATCCTGAGTATCTGCATTCTGCCGAGTATGCTACTCTCTATAACGAGGCTCTTGCCAACGACGGTCTTGCTGCCAAGTATTCTCAGGCTGATATCTACAACTATGCATCAAAGCAGAATCCTTACCGCTATGCAGATGTGGATTTCTACTCTTCTGACTATATCAAGAAGGCTTATAACCGTACAGATGTAGTTGCTGAAATCACTGGTGGTAACAAGCTTGCTAAGTTCTACAGCAATGTAAGCTACTATCGTGTAGGCGACTATATGGACTTCGGTACTGCAAAGAACAACTACACAGACCGTTTTGATGTGCGTGGTAATGTCGATCTTCACCTCAGCGATTATGTGAGCGGTTTCGTCAATGCTACTGCTACATACTACAATGCCAAGTCTCCAGCAGGCAAGAACTATTGGGAGGAAGCAACTACCTTCCGTCCTAACCGTCTTGTTCCACTCGTACCAATCGATGCAATCGATCCAAATGCACGTCCAGCGCTTGATCTCATCGGTGCATCGAGCAACATCATCGATGGTAAGTATTTCCTCGCAGCAAGTGAGGCTGACCAGACTAATGTGTTCGCCGACTACTATGCAGCAGGCAAGAGCACTTGGACTTCTCGTCAATTCCAGTTTGATGCAGGTGTCAACCTCAATCTTGAGAAGGTGTTGAAGGGTCTCTCTTTCCACACTCAGATCTCGATCGACTACGCTACGAGCTACTCTCAGTCATATAACAACACCTATGCTACTTACAATCCAGCATGGAGCAATGCCAATGGTAAGGGCGCTATTATAGGTCTGACCAAGTACAACGAAGACAAGAAGTCTGGTAATCAGAACATCAGTGGTTCGACTGACAACCAGACTATCGCTTTTAATGCTCACTTCGACTACAAGAACACATTCAACGATGATCATAACGTGAATGCCATCCTTGTTGCCAATGGCTTCACCCAGACATTTTCGGGTGAGTACCACAAGACTGCCAATGCCAATCTTGGTCTGGATATCGCTTACAACTACAAGCAGAAGTACTATGCTGAAGCAGCTCTTTCTGTAGTTCACTCAGCTCGTCTGCCTGAGAACAACCGTCAGGGACTTTCTCAGTCATATACTCTTGGATGGAACATTGTCAGCAATATCCCAAGTTACTTCGATTATATCCGTCTGTCAGCCAGCGCAAGCAACCTGAAGACTGATATCGGTATGAACTATTATGAGTATCTCGGCTACTACGATACTGGTGGCTGGTGGGACTGGGGTGGATCAGGTGTCACTGGTACCCAGGCAAAGAGCGGTCCTAACAACTCTCTGACATTCATTGAGCGTAAGGAAGTGTCAGTCAACTTGAAGGGCTCAATGTTCAACAAGTCTGTTTGGTTCGACCTTTCTTACTTCACCAACAGCATCGAAGGTCAACTCATCGATGGTACCAACTATGTGCCAATCTATTTCAAGACCTATTATCCTGAGACTTCATTCGTGTCTCGTATCAACTTCAACAACGACCGTCGTTCGGGTGTAGATTTCTCGATCAATGGCAAGAAGACAGTTGGCGACTTCGAACTTCAGGGTGGTCTCAACCTTACATATTACACTACCGAGGCAACCAAGCGCGATGATACCACAGTAGCTGATGATTATCAGAAGCGTCAGGGCCGTTATCTCGATGGAATCTGGGGTTATCAGTGCCTTGGCTTCTTCAAGAGTCAGGAGGAAATCGACAACTCTCCTGTTCAGAAGGTAGGCGATACTCCACGTGTAGGTGACTTGAAGTATGCTGATCAGAACAACGATGGTGTCATCGACTCAAAAGACCAGGTAGAGCTCGGTAAGGGCGGTTGGTATGGTCATCCATTGACTCTCGGTATCAACCTTACTGCCAAGTACAAGAACTTTACTCTCTTCGTTCTCGGTACAGGTGGCTTCGGCTCTAAGGGTGTCAAGAACAACTCTTACTGGTGGAGTGGTGCAAGCGAGAACAAGTATTCGGCTGCCGTACGCGACCGAGCAATCGTAAAGGACGGTGTGATCACCAACCTTAATGATGCTAAGTATCCTGCTCTTACTACTGGCAGTGGCACAAACAACTTCCAGACGTCAGACTTCTGGTTGTACAGCACTGACCAGTTCAACTTAGCTAAGGTTCAGTTCACTTACGATTTTGCTGAGCATCTCTTTGAGAATAGTAAGGCTGTCAAGGGTGTTTCTGTCTATTTGAGTGGCACAGATCTTCTTAAGATTGCCCGCAACCGCGAGATTCTTGAGATGAATGTAGGTTCTGCACCACAGTCACGTTTCTATAACCTCGGTGTTAAGGTACAGTTCTAATAATGAATAGCATTATGAAATTAAAGAATATTATTTTAGTATCGTCTGCACTTCTTGCATTCTCTTCTTGCGACGACTTGTTCGAGCCAGCAATCGAGAATCAGCAGGACCTTTCGCAGATGTACAAGGACAAGGAGTTTGCGCGAGGCATTCTTGCTAATGCATATATGGCATTGCCATACTCAAGCTCATCTGTAAGCGATGTTGCTACCGATGATGCTGTCTCTAATGACAACACCAATGAGTACATGAAGATCGCTACTGGTGCTTGGTCTTCGCTCAACGACCCAACAAGCCAGTGGCGCGACCGCTATGCTGCAATCCAGTATTGCAACATCATGATTGAGAATGCCGATATGGTAGAGTGGGCTACGTCTAACGAGGTGCTCAACCAGATGTATATCGACAATTTCAAGGGCAATGCCTACGCAATGCGTGGTCTTCAGTTTTTCTATCTGTTGCGTGCTCATTCAGGAGTAACAGCAAGTGGCGAGCTCCTCGGTGCTCCTATCCATCTCGTTCCAGAAGATGGTGGTTCTAACTTCAATGTTCCTCGTGACAAGTTTGCTGACTGTATCGCTCAAGTTTTTGCCGATCTCGATGAGGCAGAGAAGCTTCTCCCTTACGAGTATGGCAACGTAGGTCAGAACGATGCTGCTCTCAGCAAGTATCCAGGTGCTACCAATGCTGAGTATAACCGTGCTTTCGGTGACCACCAGCGTGGCAAGCTAGATGGCAAGATCATCGAGGCTATCCGTGCTCAGGTTGCTCTCTTTGCTGCTTCTCCTGCTTACCAGAGCGCAGGTGCTGCAACATGGCAGCAGGCTGCTGAATATGCAGCTAAGCTCCTCGTAAAGATGGGTGGTATCTCAGCAATGCAGCAGGATGGCTGGACTTGGTTCAACAATGCCAACGAGATCGATAACCTCAAGACAGGTGAGAACCCTGCTGAGATTATCTGGCGCGACAATGTGGGCGAGAACTATGACCTCGAGTCAAGCAACTACCCTCCATCAATCTTCGGTAGCGGTCGTATCAACCCTACTCAGAACCTTGTCGATGCCTTCCCAATGGCTAATGGTTATCCTATCAGCAATGCCAAATCTGGATATGACCCAAGCAAGCCATACGATGGACGTGACCCACGTCTCGCAGCTTATGTCATCTATAACGGTGCAACAATCGGTGTCGATGGTACTGAGATCATCACTGGCAACTACTCTCCAGACAACTCAAATGGTATCAACTTCGAGAATGGCCGTTCTACTCGCACAGGTTACTATCTCCGCAAGTCTTTGCGCGACGACGTGAACCTTGCAGCAGGCAAGGAGACCAAGATGAAGCACTATTCGGCTCGTATTCGTGCTACTGAAATCTTCCTTGCTTATGCAGAAGCTGCAAATGAGGCTGGTGGTCCTACTGCTACTTTCGGTGGTGCGAGTTTCACGGCCAAGGATGTCATCAAGGCTCTCCGCGAACGTGCTGGTGTAGGTACTGCTTATGTTGACGAGTGCAGTTCTAAGGAGCAGATGCGCGACCTTATCCGCAACGAGCGTCGTCTCGAGCTTTGCTTCGAGAATCACCGTTTCTATGATCTCCGCCGCTGGAAGGCTCCTCTCAACGAAACAGCCAAGGGTATCACAATCACCCAGGCTAACGCTGATGGCTCGATTGTAAGCTCTACTATCGACGTTGAGGCTCGCACCTACAAGGATTATATGTACTATTCTCCTATTCCATATAGCGAGATCATGAAGTTCAACAATCTCGAGCAGAATCAGGGATGGTAATATTCCACAATATTAATCGAAAAACAAATATGAGAACTAAGAATATTTTCAAAGCAATTGCAGCTGGCGTCATCTTTGCAGGATTTGCATCTTGTGAAAGCGATGATGTGAACTATCCTGACTATGACGAGCAGACTGTATATTTCGCTTATCAGACTCCAATCCGCACAATGGTTCTGGGTACTGATGATACTGGTTCTACTGCCGACAACGATACTCGCGCTTGCAAGATTTACTCTACAATGGGTGGTACTTACAGCGGAAAGAAGTATAAGGTGAAGGTCGATGTGGCTGTAGAAAACTCTCTCTGCGATAATCTCTACTTTGATATCGCATGCACAGATCCTGTCCTTCCAATGCCTGCTTCTCACTATCAGATGAGCAGTACGACTATCGATTATAAGGGTGAATTGCAGGGTTATGTCGATGTACAGCTTACCGATGCCTTCTTTGCCGATCCTAAGTCATATCAGGCAAAGTATGTGATTCCTGTAGTGATGAAGACACAGACTGGTGCTGACCGCATCCTTGCAGGTGAGTACAACCCAGGTATCGAGTCTGGCAGCCGCTTCGATGGTGATGCATGGTTTGTAGCTCCTCAGGACTACGTTCTCTACTGCGTACGTTATATCTCGAAGTACGAGGGTTATTACCTCCCAATGGGTACAGCAACCACAACTTTCGGTGGCAACCCAACTAAATCTGAGATAAAGGCAGAAGACTGGGAGCGTATTCCTACAGGTTCTATCATCTATCTCAAGACCTGTGGCGAGAACGTCGTATCTCTCGACTTCTCAACTGCAGCAGGCGATAAGACTTATACAGCGACAGCTCTTCTCACATTCAGTGGCAACAGCTGTACTGTTACAAGTGCAACAGAAGGTGTGAAGATTTCTGGTAGCGGTACTTTCTCTGAGAAGTCTCCAACATACGCTTGGGGTAATCTCCACAGAAAGGATGCCAACGACGGTCTCAAGCTTCAGCTTACAGCCGATTGGGGCGATGTTCAGTACAACATCGACTACGACATGGCTGTTCAGCGTCGTGGAGCCGGCAACACTGTCGAGGAGTTTTCTGTTACACTTAAGAAGTAATATAATAATTGTATAGGATTATGAACAAGAAATATATTCTTCCAGGTGCATTTGCCATCCTCATGATGGCATCATGTGCAGATGAATTTGATCCTGAATTCGTTGCTCAGAAACCTGCCAATCTCGAAAAGATGGCAGAACTTGCAGAGTTCCAGCCTCTCAAGGAATATATCGACCGCAGTGCTCACCCAGACTTCAAGCTGGGTGCTGCACTCAGCGCTCCTGATTTCAGCAAGAAACTCACTGAATACAACGTAGCCGTGACAAACTTCGACGAAGTGGTTGCAGGCAATGCTATGAAGTATGCTTCATGTGTTGATGATAAGGGTAACATGGACTTTGGTACAGTCAACACTTTCGTGCTCGATGCAGTTGACGCAGGCATCACTGTCTATGGTCATACTCTCGCATGGCACGCTCAGCAGCGTCCTAAGTACTTGAACTCGCTTCTCGCTGACAAGCCAAAGCCAGTTGACCCTAATTCAGGTAAAAAGAACAAGTACATTGCGTACACAGCTCCAGCAGCTCCTAATAATTGGGATAAACAAGCTCTTTACGACTTGCCAACTCCTCTGCAGCAGGGTGTTACATATACCTTGTCTGTAAAGGTTAAGGGTAAGGACAGCGATGGCGTTGTAGGCCTTTGGCCTATCTGGAATGCTTCGGACAACAAGAACGAGTGGGGTGGATCTAACGACCTACAGTATCTTGCAGAGAACCCTGTCGCTAAAGAGTGGACAACTGTAAAGTGGACATGGGAAGCTGCTTTCCCAGAGGATTGCTTACAGCTCGTGTTCGGTAAGTTCGATGGTGCAATCTGCTTCGATGACCTTGTCCTCACTGCTGCGGGTTCAGAAGAGAACCTCATCGCTTGTGGCAATTTCGAGGATGGAGCAATGACGGGTTGGCGCAACAACTGGAATGGACCTTCTTTTGCTGTTGAAGAGGAAGTGCTTGGCGAAAGCAATGTTGAATATGTCACGGTCTTCACCAATGCCATAACCAACTCTGCTATGGAAGCTGGCCAGTCAACTGAGTGCTTCGTAGTGCGTGATGCCATTTCTGCTGACGATCATCCAGCTGAGGTAATCGTAGGCGAGGGTCCTGATGGAGCTAACTGCATCAAGGTAGTAGGTAAGACTAATCCTGCAGAAGAGTGGGATACTCAGTTCTTCATCTATACTCCTAACAAGCAGTGGGAGGCAGGTGAGAAGTACAAGCTCTCTATGTGGGTCAAGGCTACCAAGGAAATAGGTGCTGACACACAGGTTCATAGCACTCCTGGTAATTATAAGCATTGGGCAATGCTCTCTCCGAACCCAACATTCACCACTGAATGGAAGAAGTTGGAGTGGGAATCTACTATCCCCGCTGAGGGTGGTGGCGAACAGCAGACTATTGCATTCAACCTAAACAAGAATAAGAGCTCAGATCCTGGTACTCAGATCACGTACTACTTCTCGGGCATCGAGTGGTATTATGGTGAAGAGAAGGAGGTTCCTAAGATGGAGATTGTTGTTGTTGATTACGTCAACAACTCTGACATGGAGGGCGATGATGCTGCCAACTTCGTGCGCAAAGAGAACAATGGTGCATTCGAGAATGTCATCGAAGATGGTGTCGGTGTCAATGGTTCTCGTGGTGTGAAGGTGCTCAGCAAGGCTGGAGCTTCTGAGGACTGGGATACTCAGTTCTGGATCAAGCTCAATGAACCTTTGGCAGAGGGTACAGTTGTCAATGTCAAGTTCGACTACAAGGCTTCTGTTCCTGCCAATGCTGACACACAGGCACATGGAGCACCAGGTGCATACCAGCACTGGTCTTGTATCGGTTCTCCTGCATTCACTACCGAATGGCAGACCTATAGTAAGGTCTTGACTGTCGATGCTTCAATGGCTGGTGGCAATGGTCTTGGTTCTATTGCATTCAACCTTTCAAAGGATCGTGGACAGGATGTGACATACTACTTCGATAATATCCGTGTATGGTCGGAGGTAGAACAGGAGGTCAAGAGCACTATTCCTTTGACTCCAGAAGAGAAACACGATACTCTCGTCTGGGCAATGGATAAGTGGATTGCAGGAATGATGGAAGCATGTGAGGGTCATGTCAAGGCTTGGGATGTTGTCAACGAGGCAATCGCAGGCGATGGTAATGACGGTGGATTCTATACTCTCCAGCATGGAAGTGCCGACAATGCCAACGACTTCTTCTGGCAGGATGGCATGGGCGACCTCGAGTATGTCCGTCAGGCTGTTCGTCTTGCTCGCAAGTACTATGCTAAGTCTCTCGAAGAGAAGGGTGGCGACGATGGTAAGCTCAAGCTCTTCATCAACGACTACAACCTCGAAAGCGATTGGGACAACAACCACAAGGTTAAGTCTCTCATCAATTGGATCAAGCGTTGGGAGGAGGATGGCGTTACTAAGATCGATGGTATCGGTACTCAGATGCACATTTCTTACTACGAAGATGCCAAGATACTCGAAAGCAAGAAGAACGCTATCGTCAACTCATTCAAGCTGATGGCAGCAACAGGCAAGCTCGTTCGTATCTCTGAGCTCGATATGGGCTATGTGAAGAAGGACGGCAAGGATGCTACTCTCGACGAGATGACCGACGATATGGAGAAGCAGATGGAAGAGTACTACAAGTGGATCATCGAGCAGTACTTTGCCAACGTTCCTGCTAACCAGCAGTATGGTATCACTCAGTGGTGCTTGACCGATAGCCCTAAGGGCTCTGGCTGGCGTGCAGATACTCCTGTTGGTATCTGGGATCTCAACTGGAACCGCAAGTATATCTACCGCGGTTGGACAGAAGGTCTTGCTAAGTAATTTCTATCATAAAGGTCTCCAAAGGGCATCATGTGCTCTTTGGGGACTTCTTTATTTATACTATATGCATCTGTTCTCATTTTCTTGTATCAAACGCATTGTTCCTGCTCTTGTCTTTGCAGCCATGTCAGGCTTTGTCTTGCTTGGCTTCTATCAGGATCTGCTATATACAATACATCTGCGAACGCCCTTTATAGAAGGCTCTCTGTTTTTTTATGACCTCTTCAACGAGCCTTTTGGATTGATGAAATGGGTAGGCTGCTGGCTTTCCCAGTTATGCTATTATCCCCTTTTGGGTGCGATTGTCCTGATTCTGTTATGGACTCTCAGCTATTTTCTTGGACTCAAAGCTTCTGGTCTGTCAACACGTTGGTCGGCTCTTTTTTTGCTGCCTTTGTCTTGTCTTTTGCTTGGGGTCGTAGGGATAGGCTATTGGGTTTATATAATCAAGGAATACGGACTGTTTTTCTCTCAGTCTGTTGCTTTTCTGCTTATGCTTTCTGTGTTGTGCGTAGTCAAGGACTATGTCCTGCCGCGCAATCACTCTTCATTCATTGTATTGCTCATTGCCATCTTGCTTTATCCAGTCGTTGGCTGGTTCAGTTTCCTGTTTGTCTTATGCGTTCTTCCTGCTTTGATTCGTACAAACGGGTTGAAAGCTCTCATTATTCTTCTGGCAATTCTATCTCCTACAATATACAAATACATTCTGTTCGATGGCACTTCCAATGAGATGCTATGGCGAGCAGGCTTCCCTTTGTTCGATGATAAGGCGGTATTCCATATCAGGCAATCTGTTCCATACATCCTTTTGGCAATTACAACTCTAGCTATTTTTATCTTCTCAGCATTCGGCGAAAAACATAATGAAAGAAGCGAATCGACTTCCAAACGCGGGATATATGTCTATGCTGTCGTGACACTGCTTGTTTCAGCTATTGCATTTCTTGGCGTGTGGCGGTTCATGTTCAAGGATTATAACTACCTTGCCGAGATGCGAATGGTGAAATATTCTCTCGACGATAATTGGCAAAAGGTGGTTGAGGAAGCGCAACAGACTTCACGCCCAAGCCGAGCCATGGTGGTTCTCAAAAACATTGCTCTGATGAACACTGGCGAACTTGGAGACAGGTCGTTTCAGCTGAGCAATGACGGACGAGAGATCAAGAACCCAGATTCGCTGAATGTCAATTCCATGCAGATTGCTGCTCCAATCATCTATTACAACTATGGAAAGATAGTGTTTGCGACACGATGGGCAACGGAGTTAGCTGTCACTTATGGTTATTCGCCATTTGTTTTGATGAATCTTTGTCGAACGGCGCTTGCCAAGGGCGAGACAAAGGCGGCAGAACGCTATCTTACCTTGCTCCATGGTCATCTGTTCTATGGTGACTGGCAACCCAAGCCTGTGTCTCCGCTGATTAAGGAACTTGACAGTGCTTTTGCCGATGTGCTCGACTCCGATGGCAACAATGCCGAGAACTATCTGATCAACATTTTCAGTAACTCGAGTGAATCAGGGTGGGCAACGGTGCGCGAGATAGCTTTGTTCCATTCGATGCTTACTGGCGAGCCAAGTCTCTTTTGGCCTTGTTTCATCGCCTTTGCTCAGGTTGAGCCCGACCAGGTGTTGCCACTTCACTATCAGGAGGCTTATTGCTGTTTCATGGAACGATTCCCGATAGAGATGCCATTCAAGGTGAAAATCAATGACTCGACAGTTCAGAACTATGTCTCTTTCCGTCGTCAGTATCAGGTGTTGAAGGATGCTGGATATGACAATGAAACGATAGGTGAGGCTTTGCGCGGCAAGTGGAGCGGAACTTACTGGTGGCATACGAGCTTCGGACGAAGCAGATATTGATGTGAAGTTGTTAAGATGTGAAGGTGCTGTTATGAGAAGATTTGATTTACATATTTTGTGTTTGTTTTTGGTTCTTGTCTCTTGTTCGTCTCATCCCGAGATGCCAGAGGTGAGTTCATCGGTCGATGCTTTGCCTTCGATCTTTCCAGACTATACCGATGTGACTGTGCCGTCGAATATCGCCCCACTCAATTTTATGTTAGCAGATTCTGCATATTCTGGAATTGTGGCAGTGTTCGAGTCGGCAAAAGGCACGCGACAGGTCTATGGAAAAGAGGAAAAGGTGATGATTCCTCAAGACGAATGGCAGCAACTGAGAGACGAGTCTATTGGAGGCAGCATCAAGGTTTCGGTATTTTGTCAGCAACGGTCAAACCTGCAATGGGTGGGTTTCGGTCAATTCGCTATCAATATTGCCTGTGACCCGATAGATGACTATGTCTCATACCGACTGATTGAACCAAGCTATGTTATTTATAACCGTATGTCTATTGCTCAACGACAGTTGTCTTCATTTGACGAGTCGGAGATATTCAATAATATGGTTACGGGTAACAATCGCAACGGACAATGTATCAACTGCCATTCCTATCAGAACTATGGCACAGACAACATGATGTTCCATGTGCGTGTGCTCAATGGTGGCACTGTGATTGTAGTAGATGGAAAGCCAAGGAAGGTTAATCTGAAGCGTCAGAATACGATAAGTGCGGGAGTCTATCCTTCGTGGCATCCGACTCAGCGACTAATTGCTTTTTCGACCAACCAGACACATCAGTATTTCCACACAGCCGACAAGAACAAGGTAGAGGTGTTCGATACCGAGAGCGATTTGGTGCTTTACGACATTGACCGAGATTCTGTGCTAGTCATCGCGAACGACTCTGACCGACTTGAGGTTTTCCCTACTTGGACACCTGATGGAAAAGGTCTGTATTATTGTTCTGCTCCTGCTCAGGTAGCCAATTCCGACGACTATAGGTCGAATTTTGAAGAACTGAGATATAACCTCTATTATCGTCCGTTCGACCCCTCGACATTGAGTTTCGGTGAAGAAGAGACTGTCTATGTGGCAGATTCACTGGGTAGAAGCGTCAGCTTGCCTCGTGTTAGTCCTGACGGTCAGTTTTTAGCTTTTGCCGAAGGTGGCTATGGATGTTTCAATATCTGGCATCATGATGCAGATATCAGGGTGATGAGGCTTGCACAGGATTCTATTGTATGTTCACAACCGAAGTTTGTCAATGCCTCTGGCTTGAACTCTCAGCATTATGCCGAGAGCTATCCGTCGTGGTCGAGCAACGGACGTTGGTTAATGTGCGCAAGCCGACGTGATGATGGCAACTATAGCCGCATCTATATTTCATATTTCGATGGAGAGAAGATACATAAGGCGTTCGAACTGCCACAGGAGGATCCCCAGCAGATTATCGTGCGACTGAAGAGCTATAATCGTCCAGAGTTCATGAAGGAGTCTGTCAAGGTGTCGCTTAGAGAGTTTGCAAGAACAGTCGGAGAGAGATGAGAGTTATGAGAGGGAACAATGACCATAAGATATGGAAGTTTGGCACTATCATTGTCATGACGTTGGTTATGGCTGTGGTGTTGCAGTGGGTCCAGGAGTATAGATTCTATGCCAAGGAGTGCGAACATCTGTGGCTTAACGACTGGATGTGGATTGCTCCGCATTTCGCTCATCCAGGAGGCTCTGTGCAGTTGCTTACTTCTGCCATCACCCAGTTCTTCTGCTTGAAATGGGTAGGCGCAATATCCTTGGCTATCGTCTTTGGACTTCTATTGCTGATTGCTCACAAGATCCAGCAGAAGCTCGATATTGCCTTTTGCTTCCTTCCTCTTTGGCTGCTCCCGATAGGGTTCATGTTCCTCTGCAACGAACATACATATTTCAATCTCCGTGGTCACTTTGCCTTCTTGCTTTCCTTGTCGATCTCTTATTGGCTTATTGCCGTGTATGAGAAAGTCAATGTGGCATCGATAACTAAGGCTTTGTCGGCGGCTGTTGCCGTTCTTTTCGCTTATTGGCTTGTTGGGTCGATGTCGGTGATCATTGCCGAAATGACCATAGCCTATGTGCTGATTCGTAGAAAGGATTGGATTCTTATTGTCGTTTCTATCCTGTCCTATCTGCTTGTTGCAGGAATATTGACCACGATGCATTTCTTCGCTAATCTTGAGGATGCCTTGACTCCTGCACAATATTATGAGTGGCCTGCATCCTACAGCACGCCTATGTTGGTTTGGCTGATACTCCCTTTTGTCCCAATCCTTGGGTCATATTTATCATCAAGATTGGCAAAGACAGCTGCAAAGGCAGGTTGGGTCAATCCTCTTGTCATGGCTGTTTCGACGGTGCTGTCGATAGCGGTGATTGCCGATGCCTATTCGTCGGTTCATAATTCGCGTGTCTATCAGTTGCGTCAGGACGAGTGGAATGCAAGGTGTGGCAACTGGGATGCAATAATATCATCTCACAAAGGCACCCGTGAGCCGACGGCATTCATCAGTTATCTGAACCTCGCTTTGGCTAAGAGGGGAATGTTGGTGCAGCGTATGACTGAGTTCAATCCTTATATCCTGTGGTCGGACGAAGCAAAGATGTATTCGCCGGTCCTGATGGTCAATGATGAACTCTCGCGCGATGCCTTGAAACTACAGAGCTATGTCTTCATGGAATGGGGCGGAGAGGCTTTGGCAAACGCCCAAAAATCGGCTTTCGAGGCTAATTTCCTTACGCCAGGAGAGACCGACCCTGTGGAATTGCAGCGGTTGGTTCTGACCAATAGTCTTTTCGATACGAATCATACCGCACGTAAGTACCTGCGTCGTCTGGCACGTACCACTATGTATGCCCATTGGGCAGAGGCGCGTCTTGCTGATGAGTCTCTGGTCGATGTTGAGGTGGAGGCCCTGGCAAGGACTCTCCCTGCCAACAACGGCTTCTACATGAAGACTCAGGTAGGAAAGATGTTGCGTCAGATAGTGATGCAGAATCCTCGGAACAGCATTGCCTCACAGTTCTATGAGGCTTATCTTATCCAGTCGTGCGACTCAGTTGCCTATCGCCACTGGAAGGAATTTCTCAACACTAATAATGCTAGCAGATGAAACAGACGATATATTTTTTATTGCTGACTTGGCTCGTAGCGTCGTGCAACCGAACAATCGACATTGTTGACTTTTCCGACGATGAGCCAATCGTCTATCCCGATTATTGTGATGTAGTGGTTCCTGTCAATATTGCGCCACTGTGTTTCAGTGTCGATGGTATTGGCACTGCTGCTCTCGTGGTCAAAGGCAAGAGCGATTCTCTTTGCCTTACGACCGACAACGGCAGTTTCAATATTCCCCAGAAGCAGTGGAAGCGGCTCTTGGCTGATAATGTCGGAGGTGGTCTTGATCTGACGATTTGCAAGAAGTCCGACGAGGGATGGGTGGCTATGAAGCCTTTCCGCATCGAGGTGAGTGCCGACTCTATCGATCAGTATCTGGTCTATCGTCGCCTTAATCCCGGTTACGGACTCTGGAACAGGATGAGTCTGTGCCAGCGTTGCCTTGAGAACTATGACGAGGAGGTGATTTATGACAATAAAGAGGGTAGGGGCAACTGCATCAACTGTCATTCTTTCTGCAACGGCAATCCCGACAAGTGGCAAGTGCATCTTCGAATGCGTCATGGAGGAACCTATCTCTTCGATGGCAATGTGCAGTCGCTGCTCAAACTCAAAGATCGCAGCCATGGCAATCCCGTCTATCCATCATGGCATCCTTCTGGCCGATATATTGCCTATTCCAACAACAATACCTTCTTCCTCATCCACACGCTCGACCATAATCGCTGGGAGGTGATGGATGATGGCTCGGACGTTTTTGTTGCCGATATTGAGACGGGCGAACAGTATCGCAGCAGTCTGACCTCTTCCGACTCTTCGTTCGAGACTTTCCCTGCCTTCTCTCCCGATGGCAGATACCTGTATTTCTGCACAGCCGAGGCTGCTGGCAATGTGATAGCCTCATTCGACAGTGTGCGCTACAGCATCTGTCGCATTGAATTTGATGCCCAAAATCATTCGTTCGGCAATCATGTCGATACGTTATATAATGCTGACCTTGATGGCGGCAGTGCCTCTTTCCCTCGCATCTCTCCCGATGGACGATGGCTTTGTTTCACACGCTCGTCGTATGGTAATTTCAGCATCTGTCACCGTGATGCCGACTTGTGTATGATCGACCTCAATGCCTATGACAGCGCTGATTCTGTTGCCCGATACGTCAAACTCGACAATGCCAATAGCTCTCAGGTCGATAGCTATCATAGCTGGAGCAGTAATTCGCGCTGGATAGTGTTCAGCAGCAAGCGCGACGATGCGATCTATACCAAGCCTTATTTTGCCCATGTCAATGCCGATGGCTCAGTCTCAAAGGCTTTTCTTTTGCCACAGCGTGATGCACGCAACCGCTATGATCTTGAGATGGATTGCTATAACCTGCCTGAAATGATAAGAAGCCGTATCAAGATTGATAGGATTATTCTTGATACGGCTTCTACGAATACCAAGACTCAAGTCTCGGTCAATTAGTCTTCTTATTCTGGATTGATCATGATGTGACGCTTGCCCTTTGGCATAGGGACAGGAACTTCGGCCTTGATGCTGAGGATAGCCTTGAGTGCTTCGAAGTCTCCTTCGCCTCCTACTGTTGCTGCAGGAGTCTCTGCCTGACGACGCTGCAGGTCGAGTGCCTTAGGAAGCATGTCGCGACTTTCGATAGTGTAGTAGTTGCTCTTGACCTTCTTTGGAGCCTGAAGGTCGCTGATCTCCTGTGGGAGTGTCACAGATGCCTCTTCGACCTTCGACTTGACAAATGGATGCACTGGCACGCTCATGTTGAATGTGAGGAATGCAGGAATGTTCATCTCGCATTTGGTGTACAACACAGGTATGTCTTCCTGTACCTGCCAGTCATAGAGGAAGGTTGCGCGACGGCTTGTCAAGTCGTATTGATACTCGATGATGTCGCCTGCCTTCACGTCTGCCACGCGGATGTGGCGTACCATATAGTTGGCATCAAGTCGCTCTTCTGTCCAGCATGACGAGTTGAGTTTTCTTTTCTTGACCTTGCCTGTCGAATTGTCGAATACCACAATGCTGAGCGACGAGATATCATCGCTGTGAGTGCGGTCTTTCTCTTCCCAATAATACACGATGTCCAGGTTGGCATACTTGGCACCACTGTCTTTCAGTATCTTGGTGCGCATCTTGACCGAATAGGTCATAGTGATCTTGTCTTCGCTGATGAACTTATTGATACCAGCACCTCCATAAGCTACGCTTTCTGCACTGAGTTCAGACGTCGAATTGTCGTATGACTTGAAGTCACTCTGCAACTCATATTCCACGTTGAGTGTCTTGCAGAGCACGATTGCTTCTGCATCAGGAGCCTCGCTCCAACCAACCATCGACCAATCAAGCTGTGAAGGCTTGCCGAACTTGGTGTTCTGAGCTGAGCCAATAGCGCTTGAAAGCATCAATGCGGCACAAATCAAAAATAGTTTTTTCATTGTTGTTAGAATTAGTAATGTAATCAATATTCTTTTATCAGTCTTCATTTACCCATCACATGCTTTGCATGTCGTTTAGACGTTTGTAGTATCCATTCTTGGCGATTAGTTCGTCGTGTGTACCACGTTCCACTATTTCTCCTTCGTAGAGCACGCATATCTCGTCGGCATTCCTGATGGTCGAGAGGCGGTGGGCAATGGCTATGGTGGTGCGCGACTTCATCAGTCGTTCCAGAGCCTCCTGCACCAGACGCTCGCTCTCGGTGTCGAGTGCCGATGTCGCCTCGTCGAGTATGAGGATTGGTGGGTTTTTGAGGATGGCGCGTGCAATGGAGATTCGCTGACGCTGTCCGCCCGAGAGTCGTCCACCACGGTCGCCTATCATAGTGTCGTAGCCGTGCTCGGATTCCATGATGAAGTTGTGGGCATTGGCAATCTTTGCTGCTGCTATCACTTCGTCCATCGTAGCATTCTCAACGCCAAATGTAATATTGTTATAGAATGTGTCGTTGAAGAGTATAGCCTCTTGGTTGACATTGCCTATCAGTGCTCTCAAGTCACAGATCTTCACATCGCGTATGTCCTTGCCGTCGATGAGTATCTTGCCTCCCGATACGTCATGGTAGCGTGGCACAAGATCGACCAATGTCGATTTGCCCGAACCCGACTGTCCGACCAGTGCGATAGTCTTGCCCTTTGGCACCTTGAGGTTGACGTGCTTTAGGACATCCACTTCGCTGTTGGCATAGTGGAAGGTCACATCCTTGAATTCGATGCCTTCTTCGAGGTTGTCGAGAGTCTTTGGCTCTGCAGGGTCGGTGATGTTGTTTTCGGCTTTCAGTATCTTGTCGATACGATCCATAGAAGCAAGTCCTTGCGGTACGTTGTAGAATGCCTTGGAGAATTCCTTCAGAGGGTTGATCACCGAATAGAGCATCACGAGGTAGAGAATGAACATTGCAGCATCCATCACATTATCTTCGAGGATGAAGTAACCACCTATCCAAAGCACAAAGACAATGACAGTAGTGCCCATGAACTCTGAGGTAGGGTGAGCTGATGCTTGGCGTATTGCCACCGAACTCATAGAGTCTCTATAGGTATCGTTGGTCTTTCCAAAGCGGCGTATCATCTTGTTTTCGGCAAGGAAAGCTTTGATGACCCGCAATCCGCCTAAGGTCTCGTCGAGCTCGGTCATCAGGTCGCCCCACTGTTCCTGAACGAACTTTGACTTCTTCTTAAGCTTGCGGGTTACCGAGCCCATGAGCCAGCCGAAGACAGGGATGGTGATGAGCACCACTAATGTCAGTTTCCAGCTCATGAAGAAGAGTACGAAGAAATAGATGACTATTGCAATCGGACTCTTGATGAGCATATCTACCGACGAGGTCAATGCAGTCTCTACCACCTGTGCATCGCTCGACATGCGTGCGACGATGTCTCCTTTTCGCTCCTCACTGAAGAATCCGATAGGCAGACGCAGCACCTTGTCATAGACCTGCATGCGTATGTCGCGTACCACACCCGTGCGGAAAGGAACGATGATGGCCGATGAAGCAAAATAGGCTGCCGTCTTGAGCGCAGTCATCACAATCAGCACAAGACCCATCAGCACCAGAACCCAGAGCTGACCATATTGCTCTATGAGCATCTGCACATAGTAATAGGCATTATTGATGATGGCATCCTTGTCAAAGCCATGTATCTCCTGAAACTCATATACCTTCCCCTTGGTCTGGAAGAGGATGTTAAGGATAGGAACGAGGGCTGTGAACGAAAACACGTTGAGCCACTGGCTGAGGAAATTGAGGATGACCGACCAAGCCAGATACTTGCGGTAGGGCTTGATGTAACGGCGCATTATGCTGAAGAATTGCTTTATCATTTTCGTTTATATTGTTTTCTTTGTTATGGGTTGCTCGTCAGATAGTGATCTTATACTTCTTGATCTGCTCTTTGATCATATCGTCGGGCACTATGTGCTTGATTATGTCGGCTACGATGTTGAGCATGCGTTCGCGCAGATAATCTCGGCGAAAGGCAAGCGAGATGGTTCTGAAGAACTTAGGCGACTGAATAATCCTAACGTTCTGACGCTGCTGTTCGTTCAGCGCGTTGGCATAGAGCTGCGGAATAAGAGTATAGCCTCCATTGATATCGACAAGGGAGATGAGCGTTGACAGGCTGCCTGTGTCGAGAAAGGCAGTGTGCAGGCTCTCGCGATGAGTGAACTCACTCAGCTGCTGATATCGGTCGTGGAACGACTTGAGTACCCAGATGTCGCCATCCTGCAGGTCTTCGGGTGCCACTCTCTCCCTGTTGTGAAGCATGTGGGCAGGAGAGACATAGAGCAGAAATCTCTCGGTGAACAGTTCAACGTCGAGCAGGTTGGTGTCTGTGATGTCCGATGAACTCACAATGATCATGTCGAGCTCTGCTTTCTGGAGCTTGTCGATCAGGGAGATGGTAGGAGCCTCCTCAACCTGGGTGACAATATTTGGATAGCAGGCACGTGCCTGCTTGGCAAAGCTTGGGAAGATGGCAGGCGCCAGCGACGGAAGCATGCCGATGCGAAGGTGTCCGCGGTCGTTCTGCTTCTCGTTCTGCACGAGTTCTCTGAGCATCTCGGAATTGTGCAGGATGACCGATGCCTGCGAGATGATGCGGGCACCGAGTGCAGTCGGTTCAATCGGATGCTTTGAGCGGTCGAAAATCACTACGTCGATTTCTTGCTCCAACTTGGCGATAGTACTGCTCAAAGTTGACTGCGTAACGCCACAAGCAGTGGCTGCATTGACAAAATGACGATATTTTTCAACGGCTACGATATACTCTAATTGTTGGAATGTCATAGCTCAAACCCACATTATTGATTTTTATCAATGCAAAGATAGATAAAAATCTGTTTGCTTTTATCAAAAATGTTCATTAAATTTGCGCCACCAATAAAAAAAGGGGGTTAGAGTCCGCTTTTGTCAAAATGATGTTATAAAATAAATCTAATATATACACTTCTTATGATTATCAAAGTTATTAAGCGCGATGGTCGCACAGTAGATTTCAACTTCAGCAAGATTGAAGATGCTATCCGCAAGGCAATGGATGCAAGCGGCATAGGCATTGACGCGATCCTTGCAGCAACAATTGCCGATACTATCGCAAAGAATGGCGAGCCTCTGATGAGTGTCGAGGCTATCCAGGACCTCGTGGAGCTCGAGCTCATGAAGACAAAGCCAGAAGTGGCTCGTAAGTATATCTCATACCGCAATGCACGAAGCATAGCGCGTAAGGCCAAGACTCGCGAGATTTTCGAGAGTATCATTGGCGCAAAGAACAATGATATCACACGCGAGAATGCCAATATGAATGCCGACACTCCTGCCGGAATGATGATGAAGTTTGCCAGCGAAAGCACCAAGCCATTCGTTGATGACTATCTGCTTGACGAAGAGGTGAAGGGAGCTGTGAAACGCGGATATATACATATTCATGACAAGGACTACTATCCAACCAAGTCGCTTACATGCGTACAGCACCCTCTTAATACCATCCTTCAGCATGGTCTGAAGGCTGCTCATGCCGAGAGCCGTCCTGCTAAGCGTATAGAAACTGCCAGTGTTCAGGCATGTATTTCGCTCGAGACTGCTCAGAATGAGATGCATGGTGGACAGGCAATTCCTGCTCTCGACTTCTATTTCGCACCATACGTCCACATGACCTATCTGGAGGAGCTCCGTCGCCTTGAGGAGTATGAAGGACAAGAGTATCCTGAACTCCACACAGAGAAGATCAAGGACTATCTGGTTGAACCTCTTGGCGACAAGACTGGCATCGACCGCGTGCGTCAGCAGGCTATGAACCGTACCGTAGGACGAGTGCATCAGGCTATGGAGGCATTCATCCATAACATGAATACCATCCATTCGCGTGGTGGAAATCAGGTGGTATTCTCTTCTGTCAACTATGGTACCGACACATCGGCTGAAGGACGTTGTGTGATGCGTGAACTCCTGCATTCCACTTACGAGGGTGTGGGCAACCATGCTACAGCTATCTTCCCAATCCAGATCTGGAAAAAGAAGCGTGGTGTAAACTACTTGCCAGGTGACCCTAACTACGACCTCTATCAGCTGGCCTGCAAGGTGTCGGCACGTCGTTTCTTCCCTAACTTCCTCAACCTCGATGCTACGTTCAATCATCATGAGAAGTGGACTCCAGACGATCCTGAACGTTACAACTACGAGGTAGCTACCATGGGATGCCGCACACGTGTCTTTGAGAATCGCTTTGGCCCAAAGACTTCCATTGGTCGTGGAAACCTCTCGTTTACAACCATCAATATCGTGGCTCTCGCTATCGAGGCTATGTCAGAACCTTCGCTCGAAAAGCGAATTGAGGTCTTCATGCTCCGTCTGAACCAGATGTGCGAACTTGTGGCAAAACAGCTCCACCAGCGTTATGAGTTCCAGAAGACAGCCCTTGCCAAGCAGTTCCCTCTCGTGATGAGCTGTCTGTGGAATGGCGCACAGAACCTCAAGCCAAACGACCGCGTAGAGTCGGTTATCAATCAGGGTACGCTCGGTATCGGATTCATTGGTCTTGCTGAATGCCTCATCGCACTCACAGGCAAGCACCATGGCGAAAGCGACGAGAGCCAGCAGCTCGGTCTCAAGATCATTGGTTTCATGAAGAAGAAGGCCGACGAGTTCTCTGAGCGCTATCAGCACAACTATTCAGTGCTTGCAACTCCAGCCGAGGGCCTTTCAGGACGTTTCACTCGTATCGACAAGAAACGCTACGGCATCATCAAGGGTGTGACCGACAAGGACTATTACACCAATTCCAACCATGTGCCAGTCTATTACAAGTGCAGCGTGCGCCATAAGGCAGAGATTGAAGCTCCTTACCATGACCTCACCCGTGGTGGACATATCTTCTATGTCGAGATTGATGGAGATGCAACTCACAATCCAGAAGCTATCTACAAGGTAGTGGATCTTATGGATGAGCTCAACCTCGGATATGGATCGGTCAATCATAACCGCAACCGCTGTATGGACTGTGGACATGAGGATGCCATCGAGAATGAACAGGCATGCCCTGAATGTGGCAGTCTCCACATTGACAAGCTCCAGCGTATCACAGGTTATCTCGTAGGTACTACTGACCGCTGGAACTCTGGCAAGCTCGCCGAACTCAAGGATCGTGTGACACATTCATAATCATGGAGTAAAGAATAAGATTTAACCCCGAAAGCTGGTAAAATCTGGCTTTCGGGGTTATTTAATCATTTTATCCTTGTGACAGTACTCTGGTACTTCGGTCGGAATACTACAGTACTCTGGTGGGAGTACTGGTGTAATAAAGGTCGGAGTACTGAGTTGTAGTTAGCGCGTCATAAATAAAGCAATATCTTTTGTCAAAGGTGTATCATTCGAAGCGAATCAGAGGTTTGCTTCAATGGCAGCCTTAATGTCAGACTTTGGAGCAGCACCAGTGATCTTATGAACCTGTGAGCCACCCTTGAGGAATACTATCGTAGGAACGGCACGGATGCGGAACTGGATGCTGAGGTCACCCTCTTCTTCCTCTACGTTGTACTTGCCGATAATTGCTTTGCCTTCAAATTCTTCGGACAGTTCTTCAATGACTGGAGCGAGAGTCATGCAAGGACCGCAATGTGTGCCCCAGAAATCAATGACCACGAGTTTGTCGCTTGCGAGGATTTCCTCTGCATTTGCATCTGTGATATGTAATGCCATAGTACAAAATATTATTATAGTTATTAGTGATATTTATTATTATCGATATAGATAATTGTGCAAAGGTAATAAAAAAACGACATATATACGATTTTGCACCCAAAAATTAATGATTATTTGCTTTTTTCGCAATTTTGACTTAACTTTGCGTTTGTTTAGAAGCTATTTGGGAACAATTAATCAATCAAAGCAATGAATAGAATAGATATTTGCTTTTCTCCAGCTTTGCTTAGTCAGTATGAGCACAAGGAGTCGGTCGTTGTGGTGACCGATGTCTTTCGTGCTACCACCACTATATGCACGGCGTTTGCCAATGGCTGCAAGGACATCATTCCTGTCGCAACCGAGGCTGAAGCATTGACCTACAAAGGTATGGGATATCTGACAGGAGCAGAACATTCGACAGAGAGATGTTCGTTTGCCGATTTCGGTAATAGTCCTGCCGAATATAGTGTTGCAAGGGTTTCGGGCAAGTCGCTCGTCATGAAGACAACCAACGGAACCATTGCTATCAAGGGTGCTGCCGACTGCCATAGCCTGTTGATAGGCGCTTTCGTCAACCTGCAAGCAGTAGCGATGCGATGCAAGGAACTCGACCGAGACGTGCTGATCGTATGCTCGGGTTCCGACGGACGCATATGTCTTGAGGATTCATTGTTTGCGGGAGCCTTGACCTCATTGCTCCTTGCCGAGGAAAACTTCTCGACCGCAAGCGATGGCGCACGTATTGCCGTTGCCCTGTGGCATCAGGCCAACCGCGACTTCTCAGGCTTCCTTATGCAGAGCGAACATGCCCAGAAACTGATCCGTCATGGGTTCAGGGCAGACCTGACATATTGCTTGCGAAAAAGTATCTTTGGAGTGGTGCCCGAATTGAAGGGAGATAAATTGATTGTCAGAAACAGTTAATTATATGGTACATTTAGGAAAATATAACAGACTGACCGTCGTGAAAGAGGTGGATTTCGGTATCTATCTCGACGGAGGAGAGGATCTTGAGATTCTGATGCCAGGCAAATATGTGCCTGAAGGAACAAAGGTCGGTGATGAATTGCGTTGTTTCGTATATCAGGATAGCGAGGCACGCCTTATAGCCACTACTGAACGTCCGTACGCCACCGTTGGCGAGTTCGCCAGTCTCAAGATCAACAGTGTCAATGCCGTTGGTGCTTTTGCCGACTGGGGAACGAGCAAGGAGCTTCTCATTCCACATCGCGAACAGAATGTAAAGATGGAAGAAGGACACCGATACATAGTCTATATATATATAGATACGGTGTCAGGACGTATAGTCGGCACTGCAAAGGTAGATAAGTACCTCGACAATGTGCCTCCTCAGTATCAGGAGAACGAAGAGGTGGATGCTCTGGTGTGGAAACCGACTCCTCTTGGTTACAAGGTCATCATCAACAACAAGCATACGGGATTGATATACAAGAATCAGATCTTCCAGCCAGTCCATGTCGGTGAGCATCTGCGTGCATGGGTCAAGGGGATAAGGGAGGATGATAAGATTGATCTGATGCTCCAGCCGATGGGTTATCGAAATGTAATCGACAGCGTGGAGGCTATGATATTGAAAGGATTGCACAACAACGACGGCTTCCTTCCGTTGACCGACAAAACCGACCCTGAGGTCATTGCTGATAAACTGCAGTGTTCGAAGAAAAACTTCAAGAAGGCTGTAGGTGCACTTTACAAGAAAGGCAGGATCAAGATTGAAGACGAAGGCATAAGGCTTTTGTGATATATAAAAAAGGTAGGCTTCATCGGCCTACCTTTTTTATGTATCAGCGAAGAAAAGAGAATCAATAAGCAGGGATGAGCAACCATGCCTCGGCACAAGTACCCTGTTCTGTTGGGTAGGTGCTGCGGATGTCATCGCGCACAGAAGTAGCATCAGAACGAGTGTCATAACCACCTGCAACGACGCGGTACATGCCGCTTTCGTTCTGGACGATGAAGGCACGGTAGCCACGGCCCACCATCTTGTTCTTCATGTTCTCGGCATTCTCCTTGCTGCCGAAGCTGCCAACAATGACGTTGTAGTCTTTCAGCAAGCCGCTGTCGGATGCATTGACAGTCTTGACTTTCTCCTGACGGTCACCAGCCTGAACGACAGGGGCAGTGCGCTTAGGAGCAGTATAGGTGATAGGAGCAGAAACCTCCTCTACAGCAGCAGAAGGCTCAGCTACTGTAGCAGCTTCGCTCAAGGTCTTCTGCGATTTACAGCTTGTCATTGCAACAGCTGCAAAGATGGCAGTTGCCATCAATAGGGTCTTTTTCATATAAAAGGTTTTATTAGTTTATTTTTTTGCAAAATTAATCATTTTTTTTATTCGTTACAAACAAAAGACGTAAAAAAATGCAAAAACATGCAATTTATCAAATTTTGAAATATCTTTGAGAGGAAGATATAATATTTTGAGGCATATTGGTGCATTTCCTAAAGTGCAAAATAATAGTTTGATATACAAGTAAGAAATCAGATGTTATGTCGTGCTCGGACTATTTGACCCCAAAGAATACTTGTTTTGAGCATAATATTTGACTATTTTGCACAAAAACACGTTTTTTTCTTTCGTTTTTTTTGGATAGTTGTAATAAAATACATACTTTTGTGCTGTTATCAAACACATAATATTTTAGAATATACAATAACACAAACGAACATGAATTCTATTGCTTTGATGAACAAGGCAGCGGATAATATCCGTATCCTTGCAGCTGCTGCAGTCGAGAAGGCTAAGAGCGGTCACCCTGGTGGTGCAATGGGCGGTGCTGATTTTATCAACGTCCTCTTCAGTGAGTATCTTGAGTATGATCCAAAGAACATGAACTATGAAGGTCGCGACCGTTTCTTCCTCGATCCAGGTCACATGGCTCCAATGCTTTATGCTCAGCTTTGCCTTGCTGGCAAGTTTACTGTAGAAGAGCTTCAGACTCTTCGTCAGTGGGGAAGCCCTGTTACAGGTCACCCGGAACTTGAGGTAGTACGTGGCATCGAGAACACTTCAGGTCCTCTCGGTCAGGGTCATGCTTATGCAGTTGGTGCTGCTATCGCTGCCAAGTTCCTGGCTGCTCGTCTTGGCGAGGAGGTAATGGGTCAGAAGATCTATACTTATATCTCTGATGGAGGTATCCAGGAAGAGGTTAGCCAGGGCGCAGGCCGTATCGCTGGTACTCTCGGTCTCGACAACCTCATAATGTTCTACGACTCTAACGATATCCAGCTCTCTACTGAGTGCAAGACTGTCACTACTGAGGACACTGCTGCAAAGTATCGTTCATGGGGCTGGAACGTAATCGAGATCAACGGTAACGACGTTGAACAGATCCGTGGTGCTTTGAACATTGCAAAGGCAACAAAGGGCAAGCCATCGCTCATCATCGGTAAGTGTATCATGGGTAAGGGCGCTCTCAAGGCTGATGGTTCAAGCTACGAGCGTAACTGCAAGACTCATGGAGCTCCTCTCGGTGGCGATGCATTCGTCAATACTATCAAGAACCTTGGAGGCGATCCTGAGAACCCATTCCAGATTTTCCCAGAGGTTAAGAAGCTCTATACACAGCGTCGTGCTGAGCTCCGCAAGATCATGGATGCCAAGTATGCACGCAAGGCTGCTTGGGCTGAAGCTAATCCAGAGAAGGCTGCTCTCTTGAAGGAGTGGTTCAGTGGCAAGGCTCCTCAGATCGACTGGTCAAAGGTTGAGCAGAAGAAGGACGATGCAACTCGTTCAGCATCAGCAGCTGTCCTCAGCCAGCTCGCTCAGCAGGTTCCTAACATGATCTG
>SFEH01000108.1 GCA_004557315.1 Bacteroidales bacterium | reverse complement strand
GTAAAAATTGATGGGGTGGGGTATTAGCTAAGTATGCGCACTTTTTTTACATCCATACATCAAAAGAAGGATTCAATTACCAATAGTTAGCCTTTTTATGGCAGTTTTTTTTAAGAAGCCTGCATGTGTATCATAAATTTTTAGTATTTTTGCTCATACAATGTGGACTTTTCTTCATGGCAAAGGTAAATTGTATAAGAAGTTGTTCTTGCAGAACATGACCAATACATGGAACACATAAAGAATGTCGGCAGTGGTAATCCTGAACATTGGGTAATCCGACAGAAAGACAAATAATAACGCCATAACAACATGGACAAAGCTCAACAGATACTGAATTCGGTTTACGGTTATGATTCCTTCCGCCCTTTGCAGAAAGATATCATAGATTATGTCGTTTCTGGTCATGATGCGCTCGTGCTGATGCCTACAGGTGGAGGCAAGTCTGTTTGTTATCAGATTCCTGCTTTGATGCTTGAGGGTGTTGCCATTGTGGTATCTCCGCTAATCTCGCTGATGAAGGACCAGGTGGATGCTTTGCAGGCAAACGGAATAGCAGCTGAGGCTATGAACAGCAATAATGATGAGTATATCAATGGGGCTATCCGAGAGCGTTGCCAGCGTGGAGAAATCAAGATACTTTATATCTCCCCAGAGCGTCTGATGGGCGAATTACCTTGGTTGCGGCAGTTTGTTCATGTCTCGATGTTTGCCATTGATGAGGCACACTGTGTGTCGCAATGGGGCCATGACTTCCGACCAGAATACACGCAGTTAGGGACATTGAAGGATTCTTTCCCTCATGTGCCGATTTTGGCTTTGACGGCGACAGCCGATAAAATAACGAAAGCAGATATTCTCGGGCAGTTACGTCTGTCTGAACCTCGTGTGTTCATCAGCAGTTTTGATCGTCCGAACCTTAGCCTTGATGTTCGCAAGGCCTATCGCAAACGCGAGAGAATCCGCACTATTCTTGAAGTGATTGCCCGCCATAAGAATGAGAGTGGCATAATCTATTGCCTTTCGAGAAAAGGCACCGAGGAGATGGCGGCAGAACTAACGAAATACGGGATATCGGCAGGTGTCTATCATGCAGGACTGCCAGCGCAAGAACGAATCCAGATACAGGATGACTTCATTAACGACCGTATCAATGTCATCTGCGCTACGATTGCATTCGGTATGGGCATCGACAAGAGCAACATCCGATATGTCATCCATAACAATCTCCCCAAGAGTATTGAAAGCTTCTATCAGGAAATCGGTCGTGGCGGCAGGGATGGCCTGCCAGCTGAAACCATCCTGTTCTATAACCTCCAGGACTTGATAACCCTACGCAAGTTTGCCGAGGAAAGCGGACAACGCGACATAAATATTGAGAAGCTGAAGCGTATGCAGGAGTATGCCGAGTCGCAGGTTTGCCGCAGACGTATTCTCCTGAATTACTTTGGCGAGACAACCGATTGCAGTTGCGGCAACTGTGATGTTTGCAAGAATCCTCCACAGCACTTCGATGGTACCATAATCGTACAGAAAGCACTCTCTGCAATAAAGCGAGCTGACGAGCAAGTCGGCTTTACACTTGTGACAGACATCTTGAAAGGCACTATGTCGCCAGCTGTTGCGGCTAAAGGCCTGCACACATTGAAAACATTCGGAGCAGGACGGGATATCACGGCGGGCGATTGGCATGCATATCTTCTGCAGATGTTGCAGAGAGGCTACATCGAGATTGCTTATAACGAGGACAGCCACCTAAAAGTGACATCCCTCGGCGAGGATGTGCTTTATGGACGCAAGCAGGCAGAACTGTCTGTCATCGTAAGAGAAGACCTCCGTGTCACGAAGCGCAAGCGTCAGGAGCAATTGCCTCATTCGCCCAGTGAAATTCAGACACCGGACCAGCAGTTGTCTGAGAAACTCCGAGAATTGCGTCTGACCATTGCCCATGAAATCAAAAAGCCTGCCTACATCGTACTCTCTGACAGGGCTTTACAGTCGTTGGCCATGATGAAACCCACCAACCTCTTTCTTCTTGGCCATTGTTTTGGCATTGGCGAACATAAAAAGGAACAGTTTGGTGAGCGCTTTGTTGAGCTGATTTGCCATCATCTTGGGGTGGAGCGTTCGCCAGAGCCATTTGAACCAACAGAGAATCTTCCTTTTCCGGATGCTGTTGAGCCTGCAATAGAAAATGCCAGCTCTAATAAAGAGCTATCTTACATGAATCAGCAGAAGCGTATTAATGCTAATGCGTACTCTCCATGGACAGACGAAGATGAAAATACACTTCGCTCCCTGTATCGCCAAGGGAAGACTGTAAAAGAGCTGGCAATCATACTGCAGCGCAATGAAGGCTCAATCCGTTCAAGGCTAAGAAAAATTGGATTAATCTAAGAAGAGAATCATGTCCATCTGGAGTAAAATAATAGACAAAGTCAGCGGCAACGTTTCTGCTTATGCCAATGAGGACGCATCCCGTGATGCTTCCCACTATGCCATTGTGGATTGCGAGGTGGGCATGAAGGACAAGCGGGTGCATGACATTGGGGCTTTGCGTTGGGATGGTGCGACCTTTCATTCTGCCGACCGGCATGCGGTGAAGCGGTTCCTGGACGGTGTGGATTATCTCTGTGGTCACAACATCATCCATCATGATGCAAAGTATCTGTTTGGAGACAGTATCACGGAATGGGCTTTGGTAGATACCTTGTACGTCTCTCCATTATTATTCCCGGAACGGCCTTATCACCGTTTGTTGAAAGATGACAAGTTGGTGAGCGAGCAGATGAACAATCCGGTAAACGATTGCGAGAAAGCCCACGATTTGCTGATGGAGGAGGTGACAGCATGGAACGCGCTCTCTGAAAGGAAAAAGAGAATCTATGCCACATTACTGCATGATATTCTTGAATTCCGGGGATTCATAGAATTTATTGGAGCAAAGGCGGTTGATAAAGCACAACTGCCCGAATTGGTTTGTGAGGAATACAAGGGGAGAATCTGCGAACATGCGGATGTGGCAGGCATCATGTTTCAACAACCTGCAGAATTGGCTTTCGCGCTGGCTCTCATAGACACTACAGATTATCGCTCGGTCACTCCACCGTGGGTGCTACACAACTATCCGAACGTGGAGAATGTTGTGCGTCTTCTCCGACACACACGATGTGGGGCAGGATGCCAGTATTGCAATAGAGAACTTGATGTCCACCACAACCTGAAACAGTTCTTTGGCTATGACCAGTTCCGCACCTACGAGGGCGAACCGTTGCAGGAGCGTGCAGCAAGGGCAGCTGTAGAAGGAAGGTCACTGCTGGCGATATTCCCTACAGGTGGAGGAAAATCAATTACATTCCAGTTGCCAGCCTTGATGGAAGGTCGTACGGTACACGGACTCACGGTGGTCATTTCGCCTCTGCAGTCGCTGATGAAAGATCAGGTGGATAACCTTGCTGAACGAGGCATTACAGATGCTGTTACCATCAACGGACTGCTCGACCCCATAAGCCGTTCTCTGGCCATAGAGCGCGTGCAGGATGGCGATGCCTCCTTGCTCTATATTGCTCCCGAGATGCTCCGTTCGAGGACCATAGAGAAGATACTTCTGGCGCGTCATGTTGTTCGGTTTGTCATAGACGAGGCACATTGTTTCTCCTCTTGGGGACAGGATTTCCGCGTGGACTATCTCTACATCGGAAAGTTTATAAGCGAGTATCAGAAGAAGAAACGTTGTGGAGCGCCTATACCCGTGTCATGCTTTACAGCCACCGCCAAGCAGAAGGTGGTGCAGGACATCTGCGACTACTTCAAACAAACACTCAACCTCAATCTGCAATTGTTCGCATCTACGGCTTCGCGAACAAATCTGCGCTATTCTGTCATCCATGCCGACACGGATGAAGACAAGTATGCTAAACTGCGTTCGCTTATTGCCGAGAGCAATTGCCCAACGATTGTCTATGTCTCGCGAACCAAGCGCACACGGCTTCTTGCCGGAAAACTCACCCGTGACGGATATATGGCACTGCCTTTCAACGGACAGATGGATGCCGATGAAAAGATTGCCAACCAAGAGGCCTTCATGACCGACCGGGTACGCATCATTGTAGCCACTTCGGCCTTTGGCATGGGTGTGGATAAAAGCGATGTGGGACTGGTGGTGCATTATGACATTTCCGATTCGCTGGAGAACTATGTACAGGAGGCAGGACGTGCTGGCCGTGATCCGCATCTTGAGGCGCGATGCTTCGTGCTGTATAGCGATGCCGATCTGGACAAGCATTTCATACTCCTAAACCAGACAAAACTCAGTATCAGCGAGATACAACAAGTATGGAAGGCTGTCAAGGAAATGACCAGGCAGCGAATGCGGGCTTGCTGCTCGGCATTGGAGATTGCGAGAAAGGCAGGATGGGATGACTCCGTCTCGGATATCGAGACGCGTGTCAGGACGGCTTTGGCTGCCCTCGAACAAGCAGGATATCTGGCACGAGGCAATAATGTGCCCCACGTCTATGCCACGGGTATTACTGTGAAGAACATGGACGAGGCACGCAAGCGCATCACGGAATCGCTGCTCTTCGAGAATGAGGAGGTGGAGAAGGCCGTGCGCATCATCAAATCGCTGATTACGCAGAAGCATATTGCCAAGGCTCAGGATGCTGAGGCAGAGTCGCGTGTGGATTATCTGGCCGACATCCTCGGATTGAACAAACGGGAAGTGGTGTCGGTTGTAGAACGTATGCGACAAGAAGGCATTCTGGCTGACACAAAGGATATGTCAGCTTATCTCAATGATGCGGGAGAGTCGGAACATAAGTCAAAGAGACTGCTGGAGCGGTTCACAAGACTTGAGCGCTACATCCTGAACAGCATTCCCGATGATTCGCTTAGAATCTCATGCAAACAACTGAATGACAATGCACAGAACGAGGGCATCGCAACCTCTACGGAAAAGGACATCCGCACGCTGCTTTTTTTCCTGAGCATAAAGGGTTATACACACAAGAAGGAGGATGCAGCACACAATCTGGAAGTAAAGCGGGAGGCGGACATGGAAGCTACACTCAACCGCTTTGAGAAACGTCTGGAGATTTGCCGTTTTGCCGTGGAATGGCTATATAAGTTTACATCTCAGACAACTGCTGAGGAATCGCAGAAGAACGGCATTCAATTCTCTGTGGTGGAGCTGCTTAAAGATATCAAGTCGAAAGAACAAAATCTTTTCGGCGTGCTTCATGACATACAGTTGGAGGACGTAGAAGAGGCATTGCTCTACCTGTCTAAGATTGGTGCGCTGAAGCTGGAAGGAGGTTTCCTCGTGCTCTACAACGCCATGGACATCCGCCGCATCAAGGATAACCGTCTACGTTACAAACAGGACGACTATCGCATGCTGAATGAGTTCTATCGGCAGAAGATTCAGCAGGTGCACATTGTGGGCGAATATGCCAACCTGATGGTACGCGACTATAATGCGGCACTGCAGTATGTGCAGGATTATTTCCAGATGGATTACAAGCGGTTCGTGTCGAAATATTTCAAGGGAAACCGTTTGCAGGAGATTGAGCGCAATGTCACTCCTGAGAAATACAATCAGCTCTTTAGTGCTTTATCACCGAAGCAGATGGAGATAATCTCCGACAAGGAGTCGCATTGCATCGTTGTTGCTGCCGGACCTGGCAGTGGAAAGACACGCGTCTTGGTGCATAAACTCGCCTCGTTGCTTTTGCTTGAGGACGTTAAGCATGAGCAGTTGTTGATGCTCACATTCTCGCGTGCGGCAGCCATCGAGTTCAAGCAACGACTGATGGGGCTTATCGGCAATGCTGCCCATTTTGTAGAGATAAAAACGTTCCATTCCTTTTGCTTCGACCTGCTTGGACGCATCGGAAATCTGGATGACGCGAAAGATGTGGTGTCGCGTGCCGCGCAGATGATTAGCGAGGGTGAGGTGGAGCCAAATCGCATTGCCAAGACAGTGTTGGTCATCGATGAGGCACAGGACATGAGTGCGGGGGAATACGCACTGGTAAGAGCCCTGATGAAAGTTAACGAGGAGATGCGTGTGATAGCCGTGGGCGATGACGACCAGAACATCTATGAGTTCCGAGGTTCAAACTCACAGTATATGGCTCAGTTGCTGAGAGAGTCGGGAGGCCGTTTCGTGGAGATGACCGAGAACTACCGGAGTGCCAAGCACATTGTCCGCTATGCCAATGCATTTGTCAAAGGCATTCGAGGCAGAATGAAGAGCACGCCTATCGTCTCCATGTCTGGCCAGGAAGGGGCTGTAAGTGTGGTACACCATGCTTCTACCTGTATGTACGAACCTCTGGTACGCAACCTTTTGCTACACCGAGGTAAAGGTACAATGTGTGTCCTCACACAAACCAATGAGGAAGCAGTCATCCTTGTGGCATTATTGCGTAATCATGGCCTACAGAGCAAACTCATTCAGAGCATGGATGGCTTCCGCTTCTGGAACATGGCAGAAGTACGTCTGTTCTTGAAATACATAAATAAGAAGACACATACTCCGTTAATTGCTCATGATGTGTGGGAGGAAGCAAAGCGAAAGACATACGATGCTTACGCCACCTCCGAAAGTCTGCATTACCTCAGGCGTTGCATAGAGCTGTTCGAGGAAACCAACAAGGCTAAGTATCTTACTGACTTCAAAGAGTTTGTCTTTGAGTCGTCTATAGAGGATTTCTGCGATCTGGCTGGGGCGGATGTCGTCGTTTCTACCATCCACAAGTCTAAAGGTCGTGAGTTTGATGATGTCTATATGCTCCTTACAGAGCCACTTCATCTGACGGACGAAGTGTTGCGTAGGTATTATGTAGGCATGACGCGGGCAAGACAGCGACTGTTCATACACACCAGTTCTGCCCTGTTTGACAAGCTGCCAGCCGACCATCGCATGGTAGATCAGAATTCATACGGAATGCCGAACGAAATCGTTCTTCAACTGTCTCACAAAGACGTAAACCTTCGTTTCTTCAAGACTAGGAAGAAGGAAATCCTGAC
>SFEH01000107.1 GCA_004557315.1 Bacteroidales bacterium | reverse complement strand
ATTAATATAGTGTTTCGCATAGGAGATGCGTATCTTGTTTGTTTCGTTCTTTATTCGTTGTCCATGACATAGTCTTCTGCCTTGCGCGATCGGTTATGTCGATATATGATGCCCAAATCGAGCAGATCATGCAGGATCTCCCTGTCTTTGCTGTTCTTTGCAGAATGACCGTGAGCCAATCTCCAGATGCGATCAGGTGAAGTCTTGTGATGCAATGCAAGACGAATGTAGTCGTTTCGGTGGCGTGCAAAAAGATATTCAAACATGGAATTAGAATATTATATTATCAAACGTATTAGAATAGTTCAAGCAATGCACTCAGGTTGCTCGTAAACAACTTGACAGATATCGCAAGGAGGATGATGCCGAAGAACTTCTTCAGTATATAAATGCCGCCTGCTCCGAGTATCTTCTCGAGCAGATGAACATTTTTCAGCACTACATATACCACTGCGATATTTAGGATGAGTGCGGCTATGATGTTGATGATATGAAACTCTGCACGGAGAGAGAGCAGTGCAGTGAACGTACCAGCACCAGCAATGAGAGGGAAGACAATTGGCACGAGCGTTGAACTACCCTTCGGACCATCGCTGTATTTGATGATTTCGACTCCTGCTGTCATCTCAAAGCCGATGATGAAGATGATGATGGCGCCGGCTATTGCAAACGAATGGATATCTACACCGAAGAGTTCGAGTACCATATTGCCGACAAAGAGGAAGAGTGAGAGAATAGCCAATGAATAAATTGCTGCTTTCTCGGCGTTGATTGGTCCCGACTTCTGCTGGATGTCTATAGCAATAGGGCACAGACCCGTCACGTCAATCATCGCAAACAGCACGATGAAGGCGCTGGCAAGCTCCTTGAAGTCGAGCATGTTGAGTTGTAGAAAATCGAGCATAGTATATTTTATTATTGTTCAGTCTTTTGCAGGAAGCGTCGGTACTTGTCTTCGTTCGAGATGATGTCCATTCCTGCTGCATATATCTTGTTGTTGCGGTTCATGATCTGCGAGAATGTGCCAGTCTCAAACAGGTCGGCAGCTATGTTTGCCTTGACCTGCATCTTGAGCAGACTATTGTTGTAGAGCACATCCGTCGAATCGAGTTCAACGCTGTCTTTCCTTGCACGGTCGCACAGCTGGTCGATGATCTTGTCCGATATCTCAAAGTTCTTGTCGTAAGCCTCGAATGTCTTGTATTTGCTTTTCAATCTTTTCTGGTTGTCCCTGAAGTATTCGAGTATGAACTTGTTGACAATGCCTCGGGCAATGAGGATGCGATGGTTGGGCGAGAGCTTTGTTGTGTCGAGTGGCACGAAGACATCAGGCATGATGCCGCCTCCGCCATAGACAGTGCGTCCGTTCTCAGTATGATACTTAAGCGAGTCGGCGAAATGTATGCTGTCGGCTGAAAGATACTCACCGTGCATGTATCGGTCAAGCAGTTCCTTGCGATATGCCTCGTTGTCGCCCTTGGTATATGGCTTCTGGATGCATCGTCCCGAAGGTGTGTAGTAATGTGCCACGGTCAATTTTACCATGCCACCGCCAGCCAGTTCGAGTGGACGCTGTACGAGCCCCTTGCCGAACGAACGACGGCCCACGATGATGCCTCTGTCCAGATCCTGTATGGCTCCAGCAAAGATCTCGCTTGCCGAAGCCGATTCTTCGTCAATCAGCACGATGAGCTTGCCAGGGAATTTCTTGCATTCCGAGGTCTTGTACTCCCTTGCCCCTTCGTTCCTTCCCTTGGTATAGACTATCATCTTATCGGCAGGAATGAAGAAATTCGCCATTTCGACGGCACTTTGCAGATAGCCGCCTCCATTGTCTTGCAGGTCGATGATCAGGTCCTTGAGTCCTTGAGCCGTAAGCTTGTCGAGTGCATCGGCAATCTCTTCGGGTGTGGTGGCAGCAAAACGCGAAACCTTGATGTAGCCGATAGTTGGAGTAGCCATATATGCAGCATCGACCGAATAGACGGGTATGTCATCGCGTATTATATTAAATGTAATAAGCTTCTTCTCGCCATCGCGCATCACACCAAGCTTCACTTCCGTTCCCTTTGGCCCACGCAGGTAGCGCTGTATGTCGGTTGTGGTGAGTTTCTTTCCTGCAATCACTGTGTCGTTGACCGTAATCACGCGGTCACCGGCAACGATGCCCACCTTCTCCGATGGACCGCCCACTACGGTGCTTATCACATAGACGGTGTCTGTCTCTATCGAGTAGCGTATGCCTATGCCCTGGAAGTTGCCACCGAGGTTCTCGCTCATGGCTTTGACTTCCGCAGCATCAGCGTATGTCGAATGTGGGTCGAGCTCCTTCAGTATGGCACGTATTCCTGCCTCCGAGAGTTTCTCGACATTCGCAGTATCCACATATAAATATTGTATGGCAGTCAGCACCTGCTGCATCTGCTGTACCGACTTGCGCAGCTCCTGCGCCTTAACGCCAAGTACTGTTGCCAGACAGAGCAAGAATGTTATGATTCGAAATTTCATGTTTTCAGTTTTAGTTCGGGAAAGCCGTCGGGCAGGAAGTCCTTGACGTCCTTGCCGAAGATGAGGAGTTCGCGAACGGTTGTCGATGTGATATGAGCCATGGCTGGTTCGTTGAAGAGCAGTATGGTCTCGATGCCCGTGAGGTGACGGTTGACGTCGGCAAGCTGTCGCTCGTATTCGAAGTCGATTACCGTACGCACGCCTCGTAGGATATGTGTGCATCCCATCTTCTTTGCGACATCGGTGGTGAGGGTCGAATAGGCAATCACCTTGATGCGAGGCTCATCGTGGTAGAACTCCGAGATCATCTTCACTCTGTCCTCGACCGAAAACAGCCCCGTGTTCTTCTTCTGTCCGTTGTAGCCCACTGCTATCACCATCTCGTCGCAGAACTCGAGTGCACGGCGAGCCACACTTTCGTGACCTTTGGTAAAAGGATCAAACGATCCCGGAAATATCAGTTTCATTGTCAGTTTTCAGATTGTCCAATTATTCCACTTTATCTTCTTCAATCACGAGATTGTTGATGATAAACTCCTGTCGCTCCATGGTGTTCTTGCCCATGTAGTATTCGAGCATTTCCTTCACCGTATCTTCCTTGCGGAGGCGCACGGTGTCGAGGCGCATGCCCGCGCCGATGAATGCCTTGAACTCATCGGGTGAGATCTCTCCGAGACCTTTGAATCGTGTGATTTCGGGGTTAGCTCCGCACTTGCCGATGGCGTCAACTCGCTCTTCGTCGCTGTAGCAATAGAACGTGTTCTTCTTGTTGCGCACGCGGAAGAGAGGTGTCTGCAGGATATAGACGTGTCCTGTCCTGACCAGTTCGGGGAAGAACTGCAGGAAGTAAGTCATCATCAGCAGACGTATGTGCATGCCATCGACATCGGCATCGGTTGCGATGATTACCTTATTGTAGCGCAATCCGTCGAGTCCGTCTTCGATGTTGAGTGCTGCCTGAAGCAGGTTGAACTCCTCGTTCTCGTAGCACACCTTCTTGGTCATGCCGAAGCAGTTTAGCGGTTTGCCTCGCAGCGAGAATACAGCCTGTGTCTCTACGTCGCGGCTCTTGGTGATCGAACCTGAAGCAGAGTCACCCTCTGTGATGAAGATGCACGACTCGTCTTGTCGGTTGCCCTTGGTGTCGTTGTAGTGTATGTGGCAGTCGCGCAGCTTGCGGTTGTGCATGTTCACCTTTTTCGCACGTTCCTTGGCCTGTTTCGACAGTCCTGCCAGCTCCTTGCGCTCCTTCTCGCTGCTCTGTATCTTCTGGAGCATGGCCTCGGCTGTGGCAGGCTCGCGATGCAGGTAGTTGTCGAGTTCGCGTTTCAGGAAGTCGCCCACGAATTTCTGAACCGAGATGTCGTTAGGGTCGGGCGACATGCGGGTTGAACCGAGCTTGGTCTTTGTCTGAGCCTCGAATACGGGCTCCTGTACCTTAATGGCTATGGCAGCACACATACCGTTGCGTATGTCGCTGAACTCAAAATTCTTGTTCGAGAAGAAATCCTTGATCACTCGTGCCGACGATTCCTTGAATGCGGCAAGGTGTGTTCCTCCGAGGCTGGTGTATTGTCCATTGACAAACGAATAATACTCTTCGCCATACGAGTTGCCGTGGGTGATCACTACCTCGATGTCGTCGCCCATGAGATGTATCACGGGGTAGAGTGGGGTCGAGTCCATGCGTTCGTCAAGCAGGTCGGCAAGACCATTCTTCGAGATGAATCGCTTGCCGTTGAGGTATAGGGCAAGGCCGGTGTTGAGATAGCTGTAGTTGCGTAGCAGTGTCTCAACATACTCCATACGGAACTTATATCCCTCGAATATGGTGTTGTCGGGCTTGAACTCTACATAGGTACCGTTCATCTCATCACTTGCCTCCACAGGACGTTCACTCACCTTCTTTGCTGCCTCATAGGTTATCTCCTTCATCTCGCCGTTGCGCACCGAGCGCACGAAAAAATGGGTCGATAGTGCATTGACAGCCTTAAGACCCACGCCATTGAGACCCACCGACTTCTTGAACACCGAGTTGTCGTATTTTCCTCCGGTATTGATTTCAGATACGCAGGCATCGAGCTTGTCGAGAGGTATGCCACGGCCAAAGTCGCGTACGCTCACCATGCCATCGTCAGCCACCTTCACGTCGATGCGCTTGCCGAAGCCCATGGCATATTCGTCGATACTGTTGTCGATCACCTCCTTGAGCAGGATGTAGATACCATCATCGGAATGCGAGCCATCGCCTTGCTTGCCGATATACATACCGGGGCGCAGACGGATGTGCTCTGTCCATTCAAGATGCTTGATGGCATCGCTGCCATATTCGGCAGCGGCCATCTGTTCTTCTATAGTATTATGTTGTTTGTTGTCAGCCATTAAGTCATCTTGGCATCGCTTGCCAATGTGTTTATTAGATCTTACATTCTGTTTGGAACCTCGATGCCGAGCAGACGCATGGCGGTCTTCACCACGCGAGCCACGCAAGCCGAGAGAGCAAGGCGGAAGTTGCGCTTCTTCTCGTCTTCCTCCTTGAGAATTTGGCAATCGTGATAGAACTGGTTGTATTCCTTCACGAGATCGTAGGTGTAGTTGGCAATCTGTGCAGGCGAGAACTCCTTTCCGGCACGGAGCACCACACTCTCGAAGTCAACGAGTTTCTGGATGATGGTCTGTTCCTTCTCTGATATCTCTACGTCGTTGTCGATGCTGAAGCTCTCAAGACCGCTCTTGCGGATGAGCGACTGGATGCGTGCGTAGGTGTATTGGATGAAAGGACCTGTGTTGCCGTTGAAGTCGATCGACTCCTCTGGATTGAACACCATGTTGTTCACAGGGTTGACCTTGAGCAGGAAGTACTTCAATGCACCGAGTCCGATGATGCGATACACATCCTCTTTCTCTGCCTCAGGCATGTCGGCCAGTCGTTCGCTGCTTGCCTGGCGTGCATCGTCGATCATGCTAGCCATCAGGTCATCAGCATCCACCACTGTTCCTTCACGGCTCTTCATGCGTCCGTTAGGCAGTTCCACCATGCCGTATGAGAAATGCACGAGATCCTTGCCCCATTTGAAGCCGATGCGGTCGAGGAGGAGCGACAGAACCTGGAAGTGGTAGTTCTGCTCGTTGCCCACCACGTAGATCATCTTGTCGATAGGGTAGTCCTGATAGCGGAGCTTGGCTGTTCCGATGTCCTGGGTCATATACACCGATGTGCCGTCCTTGCGGAGCAGGAGCTTCTGGTCGAGACCCTGTTCGGTGAAGTCTGCCCATACAGAGCCATCGTCCTTGCGGAAGAAGAGGCCTTTCTCCAGTCCGTCGAGCACTATGTCCTTGCCCTCAAGATATGTATTTGATTCGTAATATATCTTGTCGAAGCCCACACCCATCTGAGCGTATGTCTCGTCGAATCCGGCATATACCCATTCGTTCATCTTTGACCAGAGCGCACGCACTTCGGCATCTCCGGCTTCCCATTTGCGGAGCATCTCGCGAGCCTCCAGCATCAGTGGCGACTTGGCTTCGGCAGCTGCCTTGCGAGCCTCGGCTGTCTTTTCGTCGTCTTCCTTCACGATAGCATTGACCTCTGGGTCGTTGGCGAGAATCTCCTTCACCTCTGCCTTGAAGTGCTTGTCGAATGCCACATAGCAGTCGCCGATCAGGTGGTCGCCCTTCTTGCCTGCGCTCTCCGGAGTTGCTCCGTCAAACCATTTCTGCCAAGCCAACATTGACTTGCAGATATGTATGCCACGGTCGTTGACGATGTTGGTCTTCACCACCTTGTTGCCACATGCCTCGAGGATCTGTGAGAGTGACCATCCCAAGAGGATGTTGCGAAGGTGTCCGAGGTGAAGCGGCTTGTTGGTGTTAGGCGATGAATATTCGATCATCACGAGAGGCGACTGGTCGGTCACAGGCTGGATGCCGTAGTTCTCGTTGTCATATATCTTCTTGAGCTTATCTACCCACGACGAAGCATTGATGCTCATGTTGAGGAAACCCTTGATGACGTTGTACTTGCCCACGAGAGCATCATTTGCCACGAGCCATTCGCCAATCTCACGACCCAGCTCCTCAGGGTTGGATTTCTGACACTGCTTCATGAATGGGAACACCATCACGGTGAGGTGACCCTCAAACTCCTTGCGAGTAGGAGAGATCTGAACCTGCTTGTCGGCAAGTTCTATGCCATAAAGATCTTTCACTGCGGCCTTGATGCTTGCCGCCAATTGCTGTTCTATTTCCATTTAATTCTTTTGTTTATTATAAATATTGGTGCGAAGATAATAAAAAATCGGATAAAATGGCTTGTATTTAGATTTTTTTTGCCATATTTGCGCAAAAATATTCTATATTATGACAGAAAACGAAGTTTTAGAGATACAGAAACAAGTGGTAGATGTGTGCAAGCTCGTCTATGACCCAGAGATTCCAGTGAATATTTATGACCTCGGACTCATCTATGGAATAGATGTCGAGGAGGGCGGTCATGTCAAGATCCGAATGACTCTCACTGCTCCTTCTTGTCCCGAGGGCGACTTCCTTATGGAAGACCT
>SFEH01000106.1 GCA_004557315.1 Bacteroidales bacterium | reverse complement strand
GACCTGATGGCGGTTCTTGCTCTTGTTGGCTCGGCAGGAGACGTGGATCCAGTAGATGCGTCGGTCGGTGGTCTCCTTGATGAGCTGGTCGTAGTCGCAATTGTTCATGATCCAGATGAACCATCGGTCGAGGATGTCGGTGTTGGTGAAGCGCTGGCCTTGCTCGTTGACGAAGTCATACACAGGAATGCGTATGTCGCAGGCTTCTCCGAGGGTGTGCTGTGAGGAATAGACTCCTCCAACCTTGATGTTGAGCTGAGGGCAACGGTAACCGCTGCTTATTATAATCGGCTGACCCGCGAACTCGCGGAGGGGTTCAAGAATCTCTTTGCACAGCTGCTCGAGGGCAGGGATGTACTGAGATGGTACGCTATTGTCGATGCCAAGACGGATGGCAGTGGCACTTCGGGTGAATTCCGAAAGGCGGAAATGAGGGGTTAGATACATATCTTCCATATGATAAATAATATGAGTGATAAAACAAGAATAACTACTATTGCTAATGAGAATCGGTAAATGGCAGGCACATGACAGACTTCGCGGACGACTTCCACTTCGCGGATGACGGGTATGCTGTCGATCTGAGTCTTATAGATGGTGTCGCGAAGGAGGCGGTAGCGGTACTCGTATTTTGTTCGATCGAGATAGACGGTGTCTGATTGCTGATAGACCTTTTGCCTGTTGTCAATGTAGATGGAGTCGTAATGCTGCGAGCTCAGATAGATGGTGTCGCGGGTCACGTGCTCCACTGGCTGCGAAAGGGGGCGATGGGTTGCACAGCCTGTCAGCACGAGGGCTGACAGGAGTGTGAGGATGAGAAATGAGCGGTTCATGGGGCGCGACTATTTGATGGTGAGCTGGATATCGCTTCGCCGCTGAACAGCCTTCTTGATGCGCTGGTAGAGCTTATCGAAGGCATTGCCGCTGTGGAGCAGTATTCCAGGCTGTAGATTCTTGCCCACGATGATGCTGCCGTCGGTGCGATTAAAGACCCCGTTGCCCACCTTGATCATCGGGCAGAAGCATGGCAGGTTGCCGTGGACGGAACCCAGCTTCTTGCGCATGCACTTGCTGCAATGATGAGGCTGTGAAGTCACTATAAGTGGCATCTTCATGCCATACTGCTTACAGCCAACAAACTGAATGGAATAGGTGCCTGGAGGAATGCAATGTTGGGAATTTTCGGCAGTCTCGCAGATCTGCTTTCCTCCTATTGAGAGGTAGCCGTCGGTGGTGAGGCTACGCACTCGGGTTCGGATGATAGTTATTTCAAGCATATTTTTGAAAATGATAAAAAAATTAATAGTATGATTGGAAAAATGTTACCGGTATCAGGTAACACCTAATGGCGATTAGACATTGCCCAATACTGAGCGAAATCCTTGCAGCCGCTGGGCAGTTCGTGCCTTACCAGACAGTAGCCGAGCTCGTTGGCAACGGATAGCAACTGCTGATAGAGCCGTTCGCCTGGTTCATCGTTGTCGGGATAGATGTGGAACGATGAGCTTTGAGCGATGAGCATTGAGCGGATGAGGTCGATGTCCTCGCGCTTCAGCAAGGTAGCACTGGGAATGGCGATGGCCTTGTGTCCGGCACTGAGCAGGGCAAGGCAGTCGGTCACTCCCTCAGAGATGAAGAGCGGTTCGCCGGGCTTGAGCAGCTTGAGGATGGGGAGGTTGAACACGTGGCACTCACTGTTCCTCGGAAAGCGGAATCGCGGAATCTGCGAATGCTTGTCATCGCCCAGATACCTTCCCTGCACGCTCATGATCCTGCCGTCGGCATCCTTATAGGGAATGAGCAGAGAGGGTGCATCGTAGAAGGGTCGGCCATTGCGCCAGCACGGTGTAGGAACGCTGCAACTGCTGATGCCACACCAGCTGACGACAGCCCTGTTCAGCCGTCGCTCCTCAAAGAGAAACCGCTGTGCCTCCTGATTGAGTACCGGATTTCGCATCAGCGAAGCGAGATACTCCTTGTCAACGGGATAGGTCCTGACTTCCTTCCTGGCCGCCCTGATGGGCACCGCCTTGATGCTGCTCCATCGAGGCGAGCGTTGCTCCTCGTCGAAATAGATACCAAAGCGATTGCCCAACCATCGGCAGGCATCGGTGAAGCTGAGTCCCAGTTGCTTGAGGGCAAGGTCGATGGGTCCGCCGTAGGATTCGCACACATAGCACTTGTAGCGGTTCTTCGCACAGTTGAAGGTGAGCGAAGGTCGGCTGTCGGGATGAAACGGACAGAGCGACTTGTGATGCGAAACCGTGAGTCCCACTTCCTCTGCCACCTGCTCGATGGGCAGCTCATTCAATCGGTCAATAATGTTCTGCGGAATCATAGAGCTATGAGAGCTTAGAGTTTCACAAAGACATTCTTGTCGAGCTTGTTGATGAGCTTGCGAGCCGTCCACTTGGCAAGGAAGACGCGCACAGGCGTACCCAGGTTGAGCTTGGTGCAGAGCTCCTGAAGCTGGTCGCGTGTGAACTGCTGCGGCAGCTGGTCGAAGAGCGTCAGCTTGGGTCGCTGAGCCTGCACACGCTTCACCTGCAACTCCTCGTAAGCCGCGCCCCATTTCTGGAGCATCGAGTTGAGGATGTATTCAGCCATGTAGAGATAGATCTGTCGGCAGAGCCGCTCGATGAGCTCGTCGCTCTTGGCGTTGCTCGCGTCAACCTGCTTCTCGATGTCGTAGAGATACTTGCAGAGGCATGCAGCCCTGAAAGCCGACACGCTGGAGCGCTTGAAAAAGACACCCAGCGATGCCGAGCCCGACTTGACCGCCTCAAGGTTCTTCTGCATGCACCACTTGCGCACTGTCTTGTCGAGCCAGCTCATGTCGATCCACTTCTCTGCCATGATCTCGCCATCCCCTCCGTAGGTATCGTCCATCATCAGCTGCAGCACCTTGTCAATGAGTGCCTGCTGAGTGGTGGTGATACGCTGGAACTCCGGGGCATCGTCGCCCAACTGGTTGCCCAGGTCGCAGAGTATGGTTCGGGTCACGTTACCGCCCTCCAGCTGACGGCGGGTCATGAACTCGTCGAGCGATGAAGGGGTGGCGCAGAAGAGCGAGCAGTAGATGATATCCACGGTGGCAGAATAGCTGTTGTCAGAGAGATAATCCACACCGAACTCCGAGCCGAGGTCGTAGGCAATGCGACTGATGGTCTGCAGATTGGAAAACGCTCGCTTGTTGCTGTCGGTGGCTGCTGCCAGCTCATCTGCCCATATCCACATGGTGAGTGGCTGTGAGTATTTGCGCAGAAAGGTGTCGGCGCGTTTCACTATCTGTGCGATGGAGATGGATGCAGGACATGTGCGCACATCGGTGAGCGGAGGGTCGGGCAGCTTGCTGTTCTTGGCGCGAGTCTGCTTCAGTTCGCGATACTGCTGTTCAATGCGTCGCAGCTCCTGATCCCTCACGTGGAGCGGATTCATGATGGTATGCTCGATTGAACGCGCAAAACTCTTGCCTCCCGACTGATCGGCACACACGATGACCTGAAAGAGCAGTGCGTGGGGGTCCTGGTCGAACGTGTAATAGGTACGAACGCGTGTACTCATGCACCCGAGGGGTGCAAGGCAGGTGACGAATGTGGGTACCTTGAACTTCGTAGGAGCATTGCTCACCAGTTCGCGCATGACTGGCGGCAAGTCCTTGTCGCGAGGGAGCCTGACCCCCTTGAGAGGGTCGTACTCCTCGTCGGCGACGCTTAATGGAATGTTTGCTGTTTTGGACATATTTTTTGGGGTTAGGGGTTAGGGTTAGAGATCGTAAAGAAATTCTGCGGCTTGGGTAGCCTCATCGAGCATCACCTCGGCTGCGTGCTTCTTTCCCAGTCCCTTGCTCACCGAGATGAGCAGGCGGAAGGTTGAGCCGGTCTCGCTGAGTGAGCCATGCAGGGTTTTCTTGACTACAGGATAGCGTGTATGCTCGGTGTGAGCATAAGGCTTGACGAGAATGGTGCCGTCGTCATCACGGGTGACTTTGGCCTTGTAAGATTCTTTTGTCATGATTCTACAAAATTTTAAGATGAATAATACTGTTAACTAAAGATTTCCAAGCTCGCGTTCGGTACGCAGATACAGCACGAGAGCCTGGTAATTGCGGTTGACCCATGTGTCGTCGAAGGGGCGGATGATGCCCCAGCGAAGGTAGGCAACGAGTGCGATACAAAGGTCATACTGCGTGCGATGCTTGATGTGGCGGAGATTGCTCGCCACGATGGCACGCTGATCCTCCGTGCGGAGGAGCTCCCACACTTGCTGTTGGGGAGACTTGCGAATGAATTTTTCCATTTTGCAGTTCAGTTTTTTGCGGGTTTTACATAATGTCAAAGAACATTGGATTATGAAATCCGCTGCAAACTTAATACGTATTCCACGTATTCAATCTTTCTCAGAAAAATAGTTGAAATACGCGTTTTCAATACGCGAAATAGTGTCGCAACACATTGATAGTCAATAGATATACACAAACAAAAAAATAAGCACGCATCGCAGCTTGAAACTGCAATACGTGCCCGAAATACGAAATATAGATGGAATCGAAGATTAATCAGGAAATAGTGCAAAGCCCTATCAATGCTCGCTGGCGGCGCGACCGCGTCTGCTTCTCTTCGTTCGTGAGACCCGAAGAGGCCATGGGTTTTGAGATGGAGCATTTTTTCCCCTACTACGTGTTTGTGGAGAAAGGCAAGGTGGACAATATCGAGAGCGCGATGACCAGCTGGACGTGCAGCCATGTGCCGAGCGGCCGCATCACCTTCTTCGACCAGAACGACAAGCCCATCTTCCCCGACGGCAGCGATACGGCCAAGTGGAAGTGGTTTCAGCTCGACCCGTGGGAACTGGGCGCTCTGGGTTTGCACCTCGACGAGCGTCTGCCCGAGGAGACGACCATCGACGGCAAGCAAGGCTGGATCATACCTCTCTACGAGAGCGAGACGCTGACCGAGATGGACGATATCAATGTGTATCTGCACAACCTGATGCGCTGGGAAAGCATGCTCGTGCCGCAGCAGTCGGGTCCTATCATGCAGCGTTTCGCGTGGATCATGCAGCGCATGTATGAGCTGACCATCGAGAAGGAACGCGCCGAGAGAAAAAGCGAGGCAAAGGAGATGAACAAGGAATGGGTGGAGAAGCGACTGGAGGCTATCGAGCAGCGAAAGCAGCTATACGGAGAACGCATAACCAAAGAACAGGACGAATGTCATGACGATAATTAACCAGGGAAACATCTATCTGCCGAAAAAGTCGCCCAAGCAGATTATGGACGACGTGCACCGCTGCATCAACGATTGTCTGGATTGCCTGACTCAGAAGACTGCATTCTTCGCCATGTGCGACGCGCTGACGCTGGAGCTGACTGCCGTTTGCGACCACTTTGGCGAGATGTCGGCGAAATACAGCAACCGCCTGCCGGTGTTCAGAGAGCAGATCCACAACTTCGACATTGAGGAAGAAATCATTAGGCTGGAAGATCAGATCGACCGCCTGCTTGCCCATCCGTTCTATGACGATGGCTACTGCGGGGATGCCGACCTTGAGTATGGCTTGCCGGGCGACTTGAATCTTCAGCTCACCGCGCTCTGCGAAAAGCTGTATGACCTGCACAGAGTGTTCTTCCCTACCGACAGGGCTGACCTCTATATCTGCTACAGCAAGGACGAACTGAGCGAGTATAACAAGCGGCACTGGGAACGGCATCAGCGTGGGTTGATGCGCAACGAGTCGGTTTGTTCGGTGCAGGCCAACAGGGCGCAGTTCTACGAGGAGCAATACCAGATGCATCTGAAAGACTTGCGGACAATAGTGCCCAAGGTTATCAGCGACAACAACCTCGAGCTGTATCATGAGGCCATCGGGCGCGTGTTGTGGAGATATGCCCACGAGACGGATGCCGACTTGGATTCGCTGCACGCCGTGATGGCTATGGTGCGTTCGGTTGAACACTTCGGCAAGCTGGCAGGACATGAAGTGGTGTACCTCGACCGTGAGGTGAGCGATAATGAGGCGAAGGACTGCGGATTGAGTGCTGACGAACTGAAGGAGCAGACCTTGAAAAACCAGCTGGATCATGTAAGGCAGGCGAGCTTGGATTGGGTGAAGTTCCGCATCAGCATCGTTGAGGCGAGGTTGGTCAAGCCTTTTTCACAGCAGTGGGTGTGCGAGATGCTCGACAAGGCTTTTGAGAACCTCGAGCTGCGCGATGACCTCATCAGGAAGTTCTGCTCTGCAAGCCGACGGAAGACCATGTATCAGGTAATCGGTGAATTGCTCAACGTGAGGCATGCCTTTGACCCTGAGCTGAAAGCAATGGAGATTGCCGAGATTATGGGCGATAAATTTCCTTCGGAAAAGAAGAAGAAGGATACCATTTCCAACTATATCCGCCTGGGCATAACTGATGCTGAGTCTCTAAAGAAATGGGTGGATGATTATTGATTACTGATTATTGATTACTGATTATTGATTACTGATTACTGATTATTGATTACTGATTACTGATGACTGATTACTGATTACTGATTACTGATTATTGATTACTGATTACTGATTTAATCAAATCTATAATAAACTGTCTACTTTTTTAGGTAAAGACACTTAAATATGTTAACTGATAACGGTATCATTTAGTATATGGGTCGCGCATACTCGCGCGTAACGACTATTATAGTGACCTTTGCTGATATGAAATTTGTTACCGTTAACAGGTAACATTTCTGAGATATGTTGTAGATATTTTTAGATATTTTTAGATATTTTTGAGATGCTTCTGAGATATGCAAGCCATTGGGAGCTGTCTCTTTAGAGACCTCCACAACCTACGGGACAAGGCCTGCTCAAGAGGCGGGACAACTGTTCCATACGTGCCGGGAAAGCCGTACCTTTGCAGCGCAATTCTGAACGTCAGATTGCACTCACGATTCCGTCCGCACGCAGTGACGTGTGAGTCCCAAGCAAGTCCCAAGTGAGTCCCAAGTAAGTCCCATTTTTTGGCGGACAAGGATGGGAGGCAGAAGGGAAAAAGGAGACACACAAGTCGATGCGGGAAGAGTGAGATAACCAAAGTGTATTTCTTTTCCCCAGAACCCCTCACTGGTTTAACAAACGGGGGGAACGACTATGGC
>SFEH01000014.1 GCA_004557315.1 Bacteroidales bacterium | reverse complement strand
GACAAATGCGTAAATTTGCACGTAAAATAGAGATATCCATCAAAACGTAGCTACGTCATGGAGAAATACAAGCTGTTGCCTTATGGCATATCGAACTATGCGCAGATCAAGCGCGAAGGTTTATTTATGGTTGACAAGACCAAGTATCTTGCACTTATGGAGAAGGCGGGAAACTTCCTTTTACTCATACGTCCGCGTCGTTTCGGCAAGAGTCTCTTCCTGTCGATGATGGAGTCATACTACGACATTGAGTCGAAGGACAGCTTCGACCACTTGTTTGGCGACACATATGCAGGAAGCCATCCTACGCCTGAACATAATGAGTATCAGGTGCTGCGCCTCGACTTCTCAAAACCAGGTGGAACCAAGGATGCGCTTGAAGAGAATGTCAATGGATATCTTGACTTGTTATATGGAGATTTCGTTACACGTTATGCAAAATATTATCCAGACAATTATGTCGAAGAATACAAACAGCAGAAATCTACAAGCGACCGAGTGAACTATGTCCACCAGAAGTTTGAGACATATAATATCAAGTCCTATCTGATTATCGATGAATACGACAACTTCACCAACAATGTGCTCAACCAGCATGGTGAAGCTGTGTACCATGCAATGACACATGCAGAAGGGTTCTATCGTGATTTATTCAAGAAGTTCAAGGGCAGTTTCACGCGCATCCTCATGATGGGAGTAAGTCCAGTGACAATGGATGACGTGACCAGCGGATACAACATCGCCACAGCCCTCACCCTTGAAAAGCAGTTCAACGAGATGCTCGGGTTCAGCGAGGAAGAGGTAAGGAACATCATCCGATATTATAACGAGGCAGGAGCATTCTCGCTTGATGAGGACGAGACTCTGAAAGCAATGCGCCCATGGTATGACGGCTACTGTTTCTCGGAATATGCCAATGTGGAGGGGCATCATGTGTTCAACACCGATATGGTGCTCTATTATCTGAAGAGCTTCCTTCTGAACGGAGAAGGACCAGACGACATGATTGACCCAAACACCAAGACCGACTATGCGAAGCTCGACCGCGTGGTGCGCCTCGACAAGATAGAAGGCGACCGCAAGGGTGTGCTTTTGGAGATAGCCCAGAACGGATATACATACGGCCGTGTGAAACGTTCGTTCCCTGCCAATCAGCTGACAGATCCGAACATGTTCAAGAGTCTCTTGTTCTATTATGGCATGGTGACTATTCAAGGCATGCGAGGAGCACAGTGCATTCTTGGCATGCCGAATAACAACGTTCGTGAGCAATATTTCAACTACTTGCTTGTGGAATACAACAAGATACATACAATCGACCTGTCACGGCTGACTGAAAGCTTCGATGACGCGGCACTTGACGGCAAGTGGCAGCCTATGATGGAGCATATCTGCTGCCAGTACCACGACACGACATCAGTGCGCAGCCTCATCGAGGGCGAGCGCAACCTCCAGGGTTTCATGAATGCCCTGCTGACTCTCAATCCTTATTACATCACATGCCCAGAGGTAGAACTCAACCACGGCTATTGCGACTTCTTCCTCATGCCCGACCTCTCGCGCTATCCCGACATCCGTCATTCATACATCATCGAACTGAAGTATCTGCCGATGACTGCCACTGATGCAGAAGCCGAGAAGCAATGGAACGAAGCCGAGGAGCAGATACGCGGCTATGCAAAGGGCAAAGTGGTGCAGCAGATGACGCAAAATACCGAGCTCCATCTCGTCATAGCCCAGATAAAAGGCTATGATCTGCTGAAGCTCGGCAAGGTGGAATAGATTCGATAGCCACTATTGCGCATTATGAAGGATTTAGTAGTTATGCCGCAATCAATCCTTCAATCCGTCAATCCAGCCCTTGATTATACCTTTGCCTTCTCTCAAGACATCCATGACTTTGTCGCCAGCCCATTGAGCAAAGCTGGCGATGCAGCGACCTTCCAAGTTGCCCATGCGTTCGCTTTCTTCGGCGGTGAAGTTGCATTGCTTGGCATCTTCCGAGATAAGCTTGTATTCCTCTGCCGCAGCTTTCCAGTCGTCCATTGTATAGCGCTCGCCGTTTTTCTCTATGCGCGTGGTGAGACGATCCATGCGCGACAGAGTGCGATACTCTGTGCTGCAGCTTGTAGCCGACACTACGACTACAAGGCAAAGCAATAGGGATTTTAGATATTTCTTCATAGCGAGTTACAGATTTTTCATTGACAATGACAGGCGATTGCGTTTCAGATCGACATCCTTGACCCTTACCATGACATGCTGATGGAGTGAGACGAAGGTGTTAGGGTCTTTGACGAACTTATTGGCCATCTCCGACACGTGTACCAGTCCTTGGGTGTGGACTCCGATATCGACAAAGGCTCCGAAATTGGTGATGTTGGTGACAATGCCAGGGAGCACCATGCCAATCTGGACATCTTCCAGTTGCTTCACCTCGTTGGAGAAGGCGAACTCCTCAAGTTTCTCGCGAGGGTCGCGTCCCGGCTTTTCGAGCTCCTTGCAGATGTCCTGAAGCGTTGGCAAGCCTACCTTGTCAGAGACATAGCGGTTGAGGTCGATCTTGCTGCGGAGTGATGCATCGGCGAGCAGGTCACTGACCTTGCATCCGAGGTCGTTTGCCATCTGTTCGACCACCCAGTAAGATTCGGGGTGAACTGCACTGTTGTCCAAAGGGTTAGTGCCATTGGCGACACGCAGGAAGCCAGCTGCCTGCTGGAAGGCTTTCTCGCCCATGCGAGGTACTTTTAGCAATTCGCGGCGGTTCTTGAAAGCACCATGTTCGGCACGGTAATTGACAATGTTCTGGGCGAGAGCAGGTCCGAGGCCAGAGATATAGGTGAGCAGATGCTTCGATGCTGTGTTGACGTTCACACCTACTTTATTGACGCATGAGATGACTGTCTGGTCGAGCGACTTCTTCAGTTCTGTCTGGTTGACATCTTTCTGATACTGACCCACGCCAATGCTGTTAGGGTCGATCTTGACCAGTTCGGCAAGCGGATCCATCAGTCTTCTGCCGATTGACACTGCGCCTCTAACCGTCACATCCTCATCGGGAAACTCCTCGCGTGCGATTTTAGATGCGCTATAAATCGATGCGCCATCTTCAGAAACTACAAAGACAGGAATGCCGAGTTCGAGACCCTTGATGAATTCCTCTGTTTCGCGTGATGCCGTTCCGTTGCCTATCGAGACTGCTTCGATGCCAAACTTCTTCACCAAAGCCTCGATCTTCTCCATTGAGTCGATGAACTGGCTCTTTGGTGGGTGAGGGAAGATCACGTCGTGATGCAGGAGGTTGCCTTCAGCATCGAGACATACCACCTTGCAACCTGTGCGGAAGCCAGGGTCGAGTGCCAGCACACGTTTCTGACCTAATGGGGCTGACATGAGCAGCTGTTCGAGATTGCGCACAAAGATGCGGATGGCCTCCTCGTCGGCTTTCTCCTTGCTCAACTGGGCATATTCGGTCTCAATGGAAGGCTTGAGCAATCGCTTGAAGCTGTCGGCGATTGCATCGGCCACAAGGTCGCTGGCTTGTCCGCGGCCACGCACGAACGAACGGGTGAGTCGCTCCATGCAGATGCCGTCGTCGCCACTGATGCTCACCTTCAGGAAACCTTCGGCTTCGCCTCGTCGCATGGCGAGCAGTCGGTGAGAAGCACAGCGCGACAGTTTCTCGCTGAAGTCGAAATAGTCGCGGAATTTCTGTCCTTCCTCTTCCTTTCCTTTCACCACCTTGCTGGTGATGACAGCATCGAAGCTGAAGTTCTTGCGCACGGTGTTGCGTGCACGTTCGTCTTCGCTGATTTCTTCGGCAATGATGTCGAGTGCGCCCTTGATGGCATCTTCTTCCGTAGCCACGCCTTTCTTGCTATCGATATATTGCATAGCCTGATGACCCACGTCGCCCGAGTGTTGTGACATGATGAAATGGGCTAATGGTTCGAGACCCTTCTCGCGAGCCACTTGGGCACGGGTGCGTCGCTTTGGCTTGAATGGCATGTAGATGTCCTCAAGCTCGGTGCTGTTCCACGTGTCCTCGATTCGCTTATGCAGTTCAGGAGTCAGTTTGCCCTGTTCGTCGATGGTTGAGATGATGGTGACTTTGCGCTTCTCAATCTCTATGAGTCGGTCTTGCTTGTCGCTTATCGACGCAATCTGCACTTCATCGAGACCGCCAGTCGCCTCCTTGCGGTAGCGCGAGATGAATGGTATGGTACACCCGTCATCGAGCAGGCTGAGGACTGCCTCGACCTGCTTGATTGGGATATTCAGTTCTTGACTGATGAGTTTTGAAAAAATACTTGACATTGAAGGTGTTAAGATGTGAAGGTGTTAGGGTGTGATGGTGTTAGGGTGTTAGGGTGTGAAGGTGTTCAAGGCCTTTCGTAGTGTCTTGTCTGTGTAGTGTCAATGAACATCTTAACATCTTCACAAGCGCAGTGCCTTAACACCTTAACACCTTAACACCTATCAGAACTTGCGGAAGCCCATGAATTGGCGCATCTCGTTGAGATTTTTGCGCACCTCGGCACGCGCCTTCTCGGCACCTTGTTCAGCCACCTTGTTGAGATAATCGGTATCGGCGTAGATCTGCTCGTAGCGTTCGCGGATTGGAGCAGTCACCTTGAGCACGTCGTTGGCAATCTGCATCTTGAGGTCGCCATAGCGGATAGAGCAGTCGTTCCATGCAGCCAGATACTGGTTGTAGATCTCTGGTGTAGAGACAAGCTTGAGGAAATAGAAGAGGTTCTTGATAGGCTCGCTCATTTCAGAGTTTGGCTCGGCAGGAGTCATGTCGGTCACAGCTTTCTTGAACTTCTTGATCACGGTCTTGTCGTCGTCGTTGATGTAGATGCAGTTGCCTTCGCTCTTGCCCATCTTGCCGCTTCCGTCGAGACCAGGGATCTTGATAGGTTCGCCTTTAGCCTTATAAGGTTCTGGCATCACCATGCACTCGCAGTTGTAGAAGTGGTTGAAACGCTGTGCGAAGTTGCGTGCCATCTCAAGGTGCTGGAGCTGATCCTTGCCTACAGGCACGAAGTTGGCTTTGTGCTGGAGGATGTCGGCTGCCATGAGCACAGGGTAGGTGAGGAGGCCTGCATTGACATTGTTAGGCTGCTTGCGTGCCTTGTCCTTGAACGATACTGTCTTCTCGAGCTCGCCGAGATAGGCGTGCATATTGAGCAGGGTGTAGAATTCGCAGGTCTCTGGCACATCGCTCTGGATGTATATGATACACTTGTCAGGGTCCATGCCTGCTGCAAGATACTCTGCGAGGATGCTGCGCACGTTAGGGTTGAGCACCGAAGGGTCGGGCTGAGTAGTCAATGAGTGATAGTCGGCAATGAAGTAGCGACAGTCGTAGTCGTTCTGCATTTCGACAAAGTTGCGGAGAGCACCATAGTAGTTGCCAAGGTGAAGATGGCCAGTGCTGCGGATACCGCTAAGTACGATAGGTTTCTTGTCTGCCATATTATTGTTTATTTTTTGATTTCATAAAAATGTCGAGCCATTAGGCATAAAATTCTTGCAAAAATAATAAATATTCCAAGAATAACCCATAAAAGAACATTTTTTTTGATAAAAAACAAGTATTTAGTCGGAATTGTTTATCTTTGCGTTAAAAATTGACCATTATATGGAGTATAAAGATAAGACTGTTGCATACTATACATTAGGTTGCAGATTGAATTTTGCAGAGAGTTCGACCCTCGCTTTTCGTCTCGGACAGATGGGATTCCACAGGGCGGAGTCAGGCTGCAAGGCCGACCTTGTGGTGGTGAATACCTGTGCCGTGACCGAGCAGGCTACTGCCAAGTGCCGTCAGCAGATCAGGAAGCTGGTGCGCGATAACGAGGGCGCGTTTGTAGTAGTGACTGGCTGCTATGCCCAGATCGAGCCCGAAGCTGTAGCCAACCTTGAAGGTGTGGATATAGTGGTGGGAACAGAGTATAAGGGAGAGAATATCACTGCCCTGCTTGGCGATCTGACGAAGAAAGAGAAGCCCGAAGTCTATATGACGCGCTTTCAGGAGATTCATACCTTCCATGGCGGCTGTTCGGCCGACGACCGCACCCGTCACTTCCTGAAGGTGCAGGATGGCTGCGACTATTTCTGTACCTATTGCACCATACCGATGGCTCGTGGACGTAGCCGCAATCCGCATATTGCCGAGCTTGTCGCGATGGCAGAGGATGTGGTTAAGAAAGGCGGAAAGGAGATTGTGCTCACGGGTGTTAACATAGGTGACTTCGGCAAATCGACTGGAGAGTCATTCTTCGATCTCTGCAAGGCTCTCGATGAGGTCGAGGGCGTGGAGCGTTATCGCATAGGCAGCATTGAGCCGAACCTCATTACCGATGAGATGATAGGGTGGATAGCGGGCGAATCAAAACGCTTTGCCCCACATTTCCATATCCCGCTTCAGGCTGGCAGCGATGAGGTGCTCAAGCTCATGCGCCGTCGTTACGACACGGCCTTGTTCCGCCACAAGGTTGAGCTCGTCAAGCAGGCAATGCCAGATGCCTTCATCGGTGTCGATGTGATGGCAGGTATGAGAGGCGAGACTGCCGACCTGTTCCAGAAGTCCTACGATTTCTTGGAGTCGTTGCCAGTGTCACAGCTCCATCCTTTCACTTATTCAGAACGCAATGGAACGAAGGCACTTGAGATCAAGCCTGTAGTGCCGATGACAGAACGCCACGAACGTACTGCCCGACTGGTGTCGCTCAGCGAGCAGAAGCTTATTGCTTTCTACCAGTCGCAGATGGGCAAGACTCTCCATGTATTGTGGGAACAGCCGCCTGTAGGTCGCCCAATGCATGGCTTCACAGAGAACTATGTCCGCGTCGAGGCACCATACGTGCCTGAGGACATCAATGTCTGCAAGGACGTGACTCTTGGCAATGTGATAGGTCAAAGCAATCAGGGACCCGTAATATATATATAATGAGAAGAATATTGTTGGCTGCATTGGCTATAGTTTGGTCTGTATTGATGGCATGCACCCCTCCACAACAGTCCAGCACCTCGAAGTCGCGGACACAAGCCTCTGATCAGGATTTGTTTGTGCAATTGAGCAGGGTGTTCTGTGATGAGTCGTCCGACAAAGGAACTCCTTATGTCGCTAATACTCTTGAGCCTTGTGTTTTGCCTGCTGATCCTGTCAATGCTGTTGAGGATATGGTCATTAACCTTGATTCGGTCGATTGCACTACCTTTGTCGAATATATGGCAGCGGCGATGCTTGCTGGTGTCAAGGCTCCTGATCGGAATGACAGCTTACTGCGGCAAAAGGTTCAGGCTCTGCGATACCGCAACGGTCAGCGTGGCAACTATGCTTCCCGCAAACATTATTTCTCTGAATGGATAAGTGACAATGTCGCTCAAGGACTGATGACCGATGTGACTGAATCGTGTGCAGGTGCAGTTCACGTGACGAAGAAGATCAACTTCATGAGCACGCATCCACAGTCCTATACCCAGCTGTCGGCAAGCTCAGAACTTGTCGAACAGATCAGAAAGGTAGAGGAGAGCCTGTCGGCATCGGATATGTGTTATGTCCCTTGTGACCGCATTGCTGATAATTTCCAGAACCTTAAAGCAGGCGATATCATAGCTTTTGTAACTTCTATCCATGGTCTTGACATTCAGCATGTAGGCATGGTGTGGTGGCCTGATACAAAGACAGGTAGTCCTCGGCTCCTGCATGCATCTTCGGCAAAGGGACGTGTGATGATCTCTCCAAATTCCATTGCTGATTATGCTTCGAAGGCAAAGAACTGTGTGGGGATTAAGGTTGTAAGGTTATGAGGTTATGAGGTTATGAGGTTATGAGGTTTTGAGGTTGTTTTTTGTTTTGAAATTGACAAATATGTACACGATAGAAGAATTCCGAAAGCGCAATATTGAGGATCAGCGCAGTTTGACTGATGCACTTGCCTGGGCAAGCTATAAGTATTATGTTGAGAATGATCCTCCTATGTCGGACTATGAGTTTGACATGGAGTTCAAGCAGCTGCAGGCACTTGAAGCGGCATCTGCCGTGGTGTTTGACAACTCGCCTACTCAGCGAGTGGGCAGCGACATTCAGGGCTCGTTTCAGAAACGTCGTCACATCATACCGATGCAATCGATTGAGAATGTCTATAGTGATGAAGAACTGCAGGAGTGGCTCGTTTCGGTCAATAAGCAGCTTCATGCGGCATTTCCTCACGACAGGATATCTTTCACCTATGAGCCTAAATACGATGGATTGAGTATCTCGCTCGTCTATACCGATGGCGTGCTCACCGATGCGGTGACTCGCGGCAATCAGATAGAGGGAGAGTCGGTCTATGAGAATGTGCGCACTATCCGCAATGTGCCGTTGCGTCTAAATTCTGTGTCGCGTGGCGAGGATCTTTTCTCGGTTATAGAGTTGCCTCATTATCTTGAGGTGCGTGGAGAGGTGCTTATGCCACAGGGAGCCTTCGACCGACTGAATGCAGAGAAGACTGCCAATGGGGAGAAGCCTTTTGCCAACAAGCGCAACGCTGCCAGTGGTTCGCTCAAGCAGCTTGACCCGAAAGTCACAGCTCGTCGCGGTCTGCTGGTAAATGCCTATGCAGCCTATTCGACCGACGAAGCTTTCCAGCGTGAACATATGCAGAGTCAGGAAGAGACTCTTGCCCTGCTTGCCGATTTGGGGTTCTCGATGTATAGCCCCGAAGGTCGCAAGACCTCATATTCGGATGTGGCAGAACTGACAGAGGCAATAAACCAGTTCAACGAGATCCGCACCTCTCATAAGTTGCCTTATGACTGCGATGGAGTGGTGGTCAAAGTCAACGAACGGCGTCATCAGGAGTTCTTGGGTCTGAATACAACCTTCCCCAACTGGTGCAAGGCAAGGAAATTCCCACAGGAGGCATCTTCGACCATAATTCGTGCCGTATCTTTTCAGGTGGGGATGACAGGCCATATTACTCCGGTTGCAGAGCTTGACCCCACAACCATCAGTGGTTCGCTCGTGTCGCGAGCAACTCTCAACAATGAGTCTTATATCCGTTCGCTCCAGCTCTCGATAGGCAGCTATGTCTTCGTGCAGAAAGCAGGAGAGGTCATTCCCCAGGTCTCTGGCCTTGACCAGCAGCGCAATGCTGCGGAGGAAGTTGTGCCCCAGGAGATAGTGTTCCCTGAATTCTGTCCTTCGTGTGGCACACGCTTGGTGCGCAAAGGCGAGTATTATGTCTGCACCAACCATCACTGTCGTGAGCAGGTCATCCAGCGCTTGGAGTTCTGGTGTGGCAAGGACTGTGCCAACATCAAGGGACTGGGTCCGAGTGTCATTGCTGACTTGTATGACCATCTTGGCATCGCTTCGGTCAATGATCTCTATAGGGTCTTCGTTACCGAAGATGACAGTTTCTTCCAGCGAGCCACAGTGCAGCAACAGCTTGGTGAGGGTTATGGCGACAAGTCGGTGTCACAGATGTTTGATGGCATACGCAAGAGCATCGAGACGCTCACGCTCGACAAGATGATTGGCGGACTCGGCATTGATGGCGTAGGCAAGATTACTGGCAGGCTCCTTGCAGAGCATTTCCTGACGCTCGAGGCTTTTTGCTCGGCGAGATACGAGGATCTTGTGCTCATTGATGGTATTGGCGAGGTCATGGCACGCAACATTCTCGAGTTCCTTGGTCCTGACGGACATATCGACGACTATTCATGTCTCTCTGCGGAGAGTGGCCTTGGCTTCAATGTCACATATCAGGCGGCAGAGAAGCTTGGTGATGCGCTTGCTGGGCTCACCATCATCTTCACGGGTACGAGCTATCGCTTCAAGCGCGACGAGATAAAGGCGTTCTTCACAGGTCATGGCGCAAAATACGTCGGCTCCGTATCCGGCAAGGTCAACTATGTAGTCATTGGTGATGCACCAGGACAGAACAAGATTGACAAGGCTCGCCAGCTCGGAGTCGAAGTGATAGCCGAACGTGACTTCTACAGCAAGTTCGGATTGTGATAATGAACGTTATTCCTTGATAAGGTCGGGACGCAATCGCTTGGTGCGTTCCACGGCCTGTTCATGTTCCCATTCGCGTATCTTGCGTTCGTGACCTGAAAGCAGAATCTCAGGTACTTTCCATCCTTTGTAGTCGGCAGGGCGGGTATAGACAGGAGGAGCGAGCAGGTCGTCCTGGAAAGAGTCGGATAGGGCAGACTGCTCATCGCCGATGGCTCCAGGTATCACGCGAATCACAGCATCGGCAATGATAGCAGCAGGGAGTTCTCCGCCCGTGAGCACATAGTCGCCGATGGTGATCTCCTTGGTGATGAGATGTTCGCGGATGCGGTAGTCGATACCCTTGTAGTGACCGCAGAGGATGATGAGGTTCTCGCACATCGACAGGCTGTTGGCCATGTGCTGGTTGAAGGTCTCTCCGTCGGGAGTGACAAAGATCACCTCGTCGTAGTGTCGCTCGGCAGTGAGGGCAGAGATACAGCGGTCGATAGGTTCGCACTGCATCACCATGCCTGCTGTGCCTCCGAAGGCATAGTCATCGACGCGGTGATGCTTCTCGTCGGTCGAATAGTCGCGGAGGTTATGTATGTGAACCTCCACCAGACCCTTGGCTTGAGCACGCTTGATGATACTCTGGTTGAGAGGTCCGTCAAGAAGTTCAGGCAAGACAGTGATAATATCTATTCTCATTGGTTGTCATTCGTTATTTATAATTCTTCTTAATAATCTTTTGCTCAATTGTTCATTTCCCGAAAAAGCTGAAATGTACAGCACCGTATTTCCTGAGTTCCACGAAATGAGGGTGGAGTGAGAAGTCGTTCTCCTTGCCATGTTCGAGGATGAACAATCCTCCTTCCTTCAGCCTGTTGCCCTCGAAGATGAGGTCGGGCAGCTGGGGCAGTTCGGTCAAGGCGTATGGAGGATCGGCAAAGATGAGGTCGAACTGTTGAGACGAGCCTTTGAGGTACTTGAACACGTCGCCACGCACCAGCTGGAGTTCGCGTCCGATCTTAAGCTCCTGTGATACCTTCTGTATGAACTGCTGCTGTGGGCGTCCCATCTCCACGCCGACTACCGATGCAGCACCACGGCTAAGAAGTTCGAAACTGATAGAGCCTGTGCCTGAAAAGAGGTCGAGTGCCGATATGCCCTCAAAGCCGATACGGTTCTGTAGGATGTTGAACAGTCCTTCCTTGGCAATGTCGGTCGTCGGACGAGCCTGAAGGTTGCGAGGAGCCTCGAATCTTCGTCCTCCGTATTGTCCTGAGATTATTCGCATAGTTTGATAAACTTATTGACAGTGAATTTTAGACGGCTCACCTCTTGTTCGTCGCCAGTGAGATACAGGCGGTCGGTGATGACATCGAGTTCGAGCATCGTCCATGTATTCAATATATGATAGGCGCGATTCTGCGTCACTGTAGTCTCGATACAGTTGGCAAGTTGCAAACGGTTGTCCTTGTATGCCACTATCGACAATGAGCCGCGTGTCACTTCTGCTGCCATCCAGTTGGCGCCTTCGTGTTCTTTTTCAGCCTCGTGGTCGATGATGCTGATGACAGGATGGTGGAAGACGATATATTGGAAGGTGCGCACCAGGAAGTGGTAGAGCCTGCTGTTTATGCCGAAGCTTATGCGTACAGTTCCATCGGCACTAGTCTCATGGAGAATTGTCTCATCCTGGTCTGTGCTTCGCAATGTCAGACCATACATCTTCTCCGCCATTGCCTTGTCACATTCTGCAGCAGGCGAAAGAGACATGCGCGAGGTCTCGACATAGCAGTGGAGATCGTGTTCTCCGATGTTCAGCTTCTGCTCGAGTATGGCATCCTCAAGGCGTTTGTCGTAATCAGCGCCTGGAGTGATGTTGATCAGCTCGCCGTTAGAAACACAAAATCCACCCGGCATAAGCCGGATGGATGAATTATGAAGTGAGTTCATCAATCTGTTTGATTACTCCCAGTTGCCGGCGTTGTTGTTAGCCTGTGTTGCGTCGCCAACCTTGAGACCTGGGAACTTATCCTGCTGATTCTTGTCATCGATCTTGTTAGCAAGTTCCTGCTCGTTGAGATCCCAGAGATACTTTGAATATTCGATGCTTGCCTCGAAGAGAGCCATAGAATAACCAGAAGCAGTAGTGATGCTACCTACCTCAAGGTTGAAAGTATCCTTGCCGCTCTCAGTGAAAGGAACGATTTCGATAGTGTTGATGTCGAAATCCTTGCGAGAAGCGATAGCTGAATCCTTCTGGAGCACATTGACATACATAGTATCACGGCTGAAAGTCTCCTTGCTGAGATTGAACTTCTCAATTTCCTTCTTGTACTTCTTAGGATCGCAGAGATACTGCCAAGCCTTCTGCTCGTTGAGACCATCAGCAAGTTGAGCGTCTGTTAGCGAACCAACCTTGATCACGATAGGCACTGAATCGTTCTTTGCGAAGTTCTTCAACTCTGCCCAAGAAGAGCAGTAAGTCTGATACTTGTCGCGGTGATTCTCCTGAAGTGTGCGGATATCCTTAAGGCGCTGGATAATCACTGCTTCACGATTAGCTACTTCCTTGTTGAACTGAATAGGAATCTGAATACTCTCGTAGCACATGTAGGCCAAAAGACCAGCTGCACATACTAGGATAATGTTAAGTAAGGATTTCATGATGCTTTTTTTGATTTATTTCGTTAATTTTTGATTTTTCTGCTTGCAAATATAAGGAACTATTTCCAAAAATGCGTATCTTTGTGCAAAAAAATTGCAAATAATGTCGATATTTGATGTTTTTCTTGAAAAAATAGGACAAAAGTTGTCATTTATGCCCAATTCATCGCAAGAAAATGCGTTGAAGATGATTGCTCGGTTTGTAGTCGAACCATCGCTCAATGACAGGATATTTGTCCTGAAAGGATATGCTGGTACGGGCAAGACCAGTCTTGTGGGTGCTTTGGTCAAGACAATGAGCGAGATGAATATGCGCACTGTCCTGATGGCACCGACGGGCAGGGCAGCCAAGGTCTTTTCGCTTATGGCCGACAAGACTGCAATGACAATCCACAAGACTATCTATCGCCAGCGGAAGTTCAATGTTGACTTCGAGGGTTTCCAGCTGATGGACAACAGGCAGAGCGGTACATTATTTATATGTGATGAGGCATCGATGATCTCGACACTCAACGAGAGTTCGCCATTCGGCACTGGCAACCTGCTTGACGACCTCATAGAGTATGTCTATAGTGGCAACCAATGCAGGCTTATGATGATAGGCGACACAGCCCAGTTGCCTCCTGTCGGCCAGAAACGCAGTCCGGCATTGGAGATTGACGTGCTTCGTGGTTATGGACTCGATGTCTTGTCAGCCGAACTGACCGAGGTGGCACGTCAGCAGCTCGACTCGGGCATCCTTGCCAATGCAACAATGCTTCGCGATATGCTCTCGCGTGGGCAAACCGACAGTCTGCCGCGCATCATGTGCCGTGACTATCCCGATGTCAGGCGAGTCGATGGCTACGAATTGCTCGAAGCGCTGTCATCGAGTTATCATAGCCAGGGACTTGACGAGACGATCATCGTGACGCGCAGCAACATGAGAGCCAATAAGTTTAATCAGGGTGTACGCAACCAGATACTGGAGCGTGAAGAAGAATTGAGTCCTGGCGACCGTCTGTTGGTGGTCAAGAACAACTATTACTGGGGGAAGCAGTTCGACAACCTTCCATTCATAGCCAATGGCGATGTGGTGATAGTGAGGCGAGTCCATGAGACAGTCGAGCGTTATGGTTTCCGCTTCGCTGAGTTGGAGATTGCCTTGCCTGATTATGATATTGAGACAGATGCAGTCGTCCTGCTCAACACCCTTGCCTCCGACGGGCCATCGCTCACGGTCGAGGATCAGCAGAGGCTCTTTGCCAATGTGATGGCCGACTACTGCCACATACCCAGCCAGCGCGACCGCATCAAGGCAGTGAAGGACAATCGCTACTTCAATGCTCTTCAGATAAAATATGGCTACTGTGTGACTTGCCATAAGTCGCAGGGCGGACAGTGGGAGGATGTCTATCTCGATCTGGGCTACATCAATCCTGAACATTTAGGCATCGATTTCTATCGTTGGATGTACACAGCTTTCACCAGGGCAAGACAGACATTATACCTTGTTAATATGAGCGATGATATGAGCTCAGATTGACAAAATGTTTCAGAATGGGTGATAAAAGTGACTCTTTGCCAAAAAATGACCAAAATATTTGGGTGAAAAGAATATATTTTATATATTTGCACGTCTTTTCAGGAAATTAATAATAAAAATACAGATATGAAAGTTTTAAAATTCGGAGGTACTTCGGTAGGCTCTGCACAGCGCATTAAGAATGTCGCTAATCTCATCCTCGCTGATGGTCAGCAGAAAATTGTTGTCCTGTCGGCTATGTCTGGTACGACAAATTCTCTTCTTGAAATTTCTGGCTATTTCCGTCAGCAGAACCCTGTAGGTGCTGCCGATGTCATCAATCGTCTTGAGCATAAGTATTCTGAGACTATCGATGAGCTCTATGTCCAGGATAGCAACAAGCAGAAGGCTCGTGAAGTGATCCGTGAGATCTTTGACTATGTCCGTTCGTTTGGCAATCGTGCTTTCACAATCTTTGAGGAGCGTTGCATCGTGGCTCAGGGTGAGCTGATGAGCACCAACCTCATGAATCTCTATCTCCTTGAGCAGGGTGTCAATGTGGCTTTCATCCCTGCACTCGAGTACATGCGCATCGACAAGAACGCTGAACCAGACTTCAAGTATATCGAGCAGAATCTCAAGCAGCAGATTTCTGCCAATCCAGATGCCCAGATCTACGTGACACAGGGCTTCATCTGCCGCAATGCCTACGGTGAGATCGACAATCTCCAGCGTGGAGGCAGTGACTACAGCGCAAGCATCATAGGTGCGGCTATCCGTGCTGACGAGATTCAGATCTGGACAGATATTGATGGTATGCACAACAATGACCCACGTTTCGTGGAAGGAACACAGCCAGTGCGCAACCTCAACTTCGATGAGGCTGCGGAGCTTGCTTACTTCGGTGCGAAGATCCTTCACCCGACATGTGTCACTCCAGCCCGTATGTACAATATTCCAGTGCGCTTGCTCAATACACTCCAGCCAGAAGCTCCTGGCACAATGATCAGCACAGTGTCAGAGCAGGACAAGATCAAGGCAGTGGCAGCAAAGGACGGTATCACAAGTATCCGCATCAAGTCGAGCCGTATGCTTATGGCTTATGGCTTCATGAGCCAGGTGTTCGAGGTGTTCGAGCGCTATAAGACTTCGGTCGATCTCGTTACAACCAGTGAGGTGGGAGTGAGTCTTACCATCGACAACCCGAAGCATCTTGATGACATCGTCACTGAATTGAAGAAGTTTGGCACAGTGGTCGTTGATCCTGACATGGTAATCATTGCTGTCGTAGGTGACATGGCATGGGACAACGTCGGTTTCGAAAGCCGCGTCATCGAGGCTCTCGAGGATGTGCCTGTGCGCATGATTTCTTACGGAGGAAGCAACTATAACATCTCGATCCTCATCAAGGCAGAAGACAAGATCCGTGCTTTGAGAGCTCTCAGTGCAAAATTGTTCTAACTTTTAAGGTATTGTGTTTATGTTCCCGGTAGAAAAACTCAACTCGATCCAGACTCCGTTCTACTACTACGATAAGGCTCTCCTCCAGCAGACTCTTGATGCTATCAATGCAGAGGCAGGCAAGTATGAAGGATATAAGGTGCATTATGCAGTAAAGGCCAATGTCGATCCTGCTTTGCTCGGCATTGTCAATGCAAGTGGACTGGGTTGCGACTGTGTGAGTGGCGGAGAAGTGGAGCGTTGTCTGATGTCGGGTTTTGCCCCATCGAAGATTGTGTTTGCAGGTGTTGGCAAAGCTGATTGGGAGATCAATCTGGCTCTCGATGCCAATATCGCATGCTTCAATGTCGAGTCGGAGCCAGAACTTGAGGTTATCGATGCTTTGGCAGGTGTCAAGGGCAAGATGGCAAATGTGGCATTGCGCGTCAATCCAAATGTCGATGCCCACACCCATAAGTACATCACCACAGGCTTGAGTGAGAATAAGTTCGGCATATCGATGGAGATGCTTGACGAAGTGGTGGACAAAGCTCTTGAGTTGAGAAACATCAATCTCATTGGCCTTCATTTTCATATCGGCAGTCAGTTGCTTGAGTTTGAGCCGTTTGAGATGCTCTGCTCACGCATCAACGATCTTCAAGACAGGTTTGAGGCTCGTGGTGTAACATTCAAGACAATCAATGTCGGCGGTGGTCTAGGTGTCGATTATGTCAACCCAGATGAGAATCCCATCCCAGATTTCGCAACATTCTTTGCGACATATAACAAGTATTTCAAGCTTCGCCCTGGCCAAGAACTCCATTTTGAATTAGGTCGTGCGGTGGTGTGCCAGTGTGGTTCGCTCATCTCGCGTGTGCTTTATGTCAAGAAGGGCTTGAACAAGCAGTTTGTCATCCTTGATGCTGGTATGAGCGATCTGATTCGTCCGGCTCTCTATCAGGCACATCATAAGATTGAGAACATCACCTCAACATCGGCTGAGACTGAGACTTACGATGTGGTTGGTCCAATCTGTGAGTCAAGCGACTGCTTTGGCACTGATGAGGTTCTCCCAGTCACCAAGCGTGGAGATCTTGTCGCCTTGCGTAGTGCTGGAGCTTATGGCCAGATCATGGCAAGCAACTATAACTGCCGCAAGATACCAGCATCAGTGGTTCTTTAAGCTATTATTTAGTAATAAACATCAACACTCGATAATGCGTTTTTGTATTTTCATCATATTCTTATCTTTGGTGTGTCCTGCTTTTGGTCAGGATACGCTGTATGTTGCCAATAATGATACGATAACCGCTCTTGAAGCCGATTCAGCCGAGATCTCGACCGAATATGCCGACCTTGCCTTGCTTCGTTCATGGCGCAAGGCATATCCTTTCAAGGTTCTGACTGATGAGGCTTATGAGAAGGCGATGGCTGATACGCTGCTTGACAAGTCGAAGCGACCATTCAGCTATAGCCCAGTCAAGTTGGCTGCCGACTCGCTCAAGACTTTAGCGAAGATGATGCCTTTTGACGAAACTGTCTTTCTTGGCCAGACTGATTATCGAATGCCAGTGTTCAATACTGGCAAGGTGCCTCATGATTCTGTTCCGACCATTATCGATAAAGCCAACGACTACTCTGCTGAGCGATGGGATTATGTTGCTCCAGCCAATGCTTCCTATACAATGATGGATGAGGCAAGCATTGTCAGGGAGAATGCCACATATCAATATGTCAAGGGGCATCCTTCGCGTTATACCTATACACGAGGTAGCATGATTCTTCCTCCTACACTTGACCGCGAGATGGTATCGACAGAGAAGAGTCTTGAAGGCAAGAGCCTCGCCGTTACAGAGGGAGCCAAGTCGCTTGGTCAGATAGAGGGTATACAGTCGAACATCAAGACCGATGTATGGCACAAGAGAGGATCGAGCAACATACAGATGTCGCAGACCGCTCTCACCGACAACTGGTATCGTGGCGGTGACAACAACATGACAGTGGCTACTGTACAGAAGCTTGAACTGACCACGTATGATGAGAACAAGAAGACCTCGTTCGACATATTGCTCGAGCTTCGTCTCAGTGCCCTTTATACAAAGACTGATACAGTCAATGCATTGCGAGTCAACGACAACATCTTCTCGGTCAATGTCAAATATGGCTATCAGGCATGGAAGCGCTGGTATTATTCAACCTCGCTGTATGCCAAGACTCCAGTCTTCGACTTCCATAATGCCAATAGCAATGTCACCAAATCGACCTTCCTTGCTCCGCTTGAGGCCAATGTCAGTGTCGGTTTGGAATACAAGTACAACAAAGATGGAAAGGTCAAGTACTCATTGTTGCTTGCACCTGTCGCATATAATTTAAAATATGTAGCATCGGACAGAGTTGATCCAACTTCATTTGGTATCGACGAAGGCAAGAAGTCATTGCACCAGTTTGGTTCTACGGTTACATCTGCACTGACTTGGAGTATCTCGAAGGATGTGGCATGGACTTCGCGTCTCTACTATTTCACGAGCTACAAGAATATTCAGGCAGAGTTTGAGAATACGTTCAGTTTTGCTGTAAGCCGACGATTCACATGCACACTCTATCTCTATCCTCGTTTCGACGACAGTCTTGACGACAAGATACAGATGAAGGAGATGCTGGCATTCGGTTTCAATTACGTTTGGTAACTTTTTGTTTAATTAAGAAATATTACGTTATTTAGGAAATGGTAAGGGTAGAAGTTGACCTTAGGAAGGGTCTTCAGGAAATTTGGGGCCTGCTTGACGATCAGGAACAGAACGAGCTCCTGCGAGGTGCTATCTATCAGAGTTTTCGTCGTGGCGAATTTATTTACAATGTCAATGACGAATCGTCCTATCTGATAGTGGTGCTCCGTGGACGTGTCAAGCTCGAAAAGTTCGGCGTAGGCGGACGAGTGCAGATAGTGCGGATGTTCCGCCCTTGTGAGTTCTTCGGTTATAGAAGCTATTTTGCTGGAGAAGTACATTCAAGTGTGGCTATTGCCATGGAGCAGACCCATGTGGCTTGTGTGCCGATGAATGTCATCGAGAGTATCTGTCGTCGCAATGCCGAGCTGGCAATGTATTTCGTGCGCGCATTGGCAATCGACCTCGGTCACAGTGAGCAGCGTCAGGTCAATCTGACACAGAAGCATATCCGCGGACGCATAGCCGACAGTCTCGTTTTTCTCGCTGACAAGTATGGCTTCGAGGGCGATGACCGCACGCTCAATGTGCAGCTCTCGCGCGATGAGCTGGCATCTCTGTCGAACATGAATACCAGCAACGCAATACGTACTCTTGCGGCATTTGCCGAAGAGAGCATTGTTGAACTCGACGGACGACGTATCAAGATTCTTGACAAGCAGAAACTGAAAAGAATAAACACCAATGGGTGATTTTCCTAAACTATGATGGTGAGTTGATTACCTTCTACTCTGAAGCGAATGTCATTACCGCAGAAATCTATTCCATAAATACGATCCTTGTCCTCATGATATTGGGGGCGAGGATCGTTTTTCAATACCTCAATCAGTGCTTCGGCCTTGTCGTTGGGCATGAGTCTGCCGATAGCCTCGGGATTCACTATCTCGAGTTTTTCTTCTGTTCGCAACACTTCGTCGGTAAACCCTCCTTTTGCCTCGGGATGACTGTCGGTGAAAGGTAGATAGGGCTTGATGTCGAAGATTGGTGTGTTGTCCATAAGGTCGGCTCCTTCTACCCAAAGGACTGGCCCGTCAGCTGCTTCAAAGTCGATCTTCTTCAGCTTGACCGACGACAAGCCTATGCTGTTGGGACGGAAGGGTGAGCGCGTGGCAAATACGCCTACTCGCTTGTTGCCACCGAGCTTGGGAGGCCTCACCGTTGGCGACCATTCCTCTTTCTTTATCTCGGAGAAGTGCCATATAAGCCACAGATGACTGAACTCTTCCAGACCCCTAAATGCTTCACGCACGCGATACTCTGGCTCCATGACAATTCTCCCCACCAGCTTGCTGACAATGCCGCTCTGGCGAGGAACTCCAAACTTCGTGCCGAAATCGGTTCGTATGTGCGCAATAGGTTCCATAGTCAATAATCAGTAATAAAACAACTGCAATTACATTGGATCGACGTCATAATAGAATACTATCTTTGAGAACTCTTGGTCGTCCTGCATCATAGTATTCTGGATTGTGTTGAGGTATTGCCTCACCATCTGTGTCGAGGCTTCACGCTCAATCTTCAGCATTATCTGACGAATATACAAATTTTTGATACGGGCAATGCCTGGAGCTTCAGGTCCGAGAATCCTGTCGCCAAAGGCTTTTCGCAGCACGGTGGCATATCGGGCAGCGAGAGCATCGAGCCGGTCTTCGTATCTCCCTTTCATGTATATCATTATCAAGCGCGAGAATGGAGGATAGAAGTATTTCTTACGGTCGGCGAGTTGCATCTCTGCCATAGCCTCATAGTCGTGGGCTATCACCTGCTGGAGCAGAGGATGGCGCGGCTCATTGCACTGAATCAGCACCTCGCCTTCCTGCCCTGCACGTCGTCCGGCACGGCCTGCCACCTGTTCTATAAGCTGGAAAGCGCGTTCGTGTGACCTGAAATCGGGGAAGTTCATCAGCGAGTCAGCATTCATGATACCCACCGTATCTACGCCTCCGAAGTCGAGACCTTTGCTCACCATCTGCGTACCTATCAGCACATTGCTTTTCTTTGAGTCGAAGTCGCGTATTATCTTCTCATAGCTTGACTTCGAACCTGTCGTATCGGTATCCATCCTGACAGGCTTTGCCAAAGGCATAAGCCGTGAGATGGTCTCCTCAATGCGCTCGGTGCCATAGCCTTGTTGTGCGAATGAGGAATGCTGGCATTGCGGGCAAGCCGAAGGCCACGACTGGCTGTATCCGCAGTAGTGGCACGATAGGCGGCTGGTTCGCTTGTGGAAGGTGAGCGACACGTCGCAGCGTGGGCATTTTGGTGTCCATCCGCATACGGTACATTCGACAGTAGGCGAGAAGCCTCGTCGGTTCTGGAATAGTATGGCCTGATGTCCTTCGAGCAAAGTGTGGTTGACCGACTTTATCAGAGCAGGGGTGAACGGCCCGTTCATCGCCTGGTTCTTCCTTGCCTCACGCATCGAGATGAGTGACATCTTCGGCAGCGATACACCTGCATGTCGTTCTTTGAGTCTGACATAGCCGAAACGACCCTGCTGGGCAAGATAGTAGCTTTCGAGACTTGGTGTGGCACTGCCCAACAGTACCTTGGCACTATGACGCGAAGCCAGCATAATAGCCACCTCTCGTCCGTTGTATCTCGGAGCAGGATCCTGCTGCTTGTATGACGGTTCATGTTCTTCATCGACAATGATGAGTCCAAGTTGAGAGAATGGCAGGAAAACCGACGAACGGACTCCAAGTATGAGATCGACCGAATCGTCGGTCAGCATCCTGTTCCATATCTCTGCCCTTTCGTCGTCGTTGAGTTTTGAATGATAGACCAGCATTCGCTTGCCGAACACGCGGCGCAGTCGTATGCATAGTTGGGTGGTGAGAGCAATCTCTGGCACCATCATCAGCCCCTGTCGTTTCTGTGCTATCACCTCCCGCATCAGGTGAATGTATATTTCAGTCTTTCCGCTTGACGTCACGCCATGAAGCAGAGTCACAGACTTATCCTTGAACGAAGAGCAGATATTCCTGAATGCGACATTCTGAATCTCGGTGAGAGGAAATGGCTGTTCGGTAGAGAAATTGCGGTAGTCGTCATCCGTATCCAATCGGCTTACCACCACTTCCTGCTGTTCGCACAGTTTTTTCTTGATAAGTTCGCGAAGCACGGTCGAATCGTAGCCTGTTGCTTTGAACAGCTCATCTTGCGGTACAAGATCGGCATCGGCCTTCTGCAGGCAGTGGCTCATATCGAGCAATTTCATGAAGAGTTCCTGCTGCCGTTGCGAGCGTTTCAGCTTGTCGAAGGCTTCAGCCAGCATGGAATTTCTTTCCACACTGACATCTGTGCCCAATGGCGGAATGAGAATCTTGACATAAGTGCGTGTCTTTGGTTTGAAATCCTCCCTTATTATTCCTGCCTTACCACTCTCGGGTTTCAGTTTGGCAGGCAATGCTGCTTTCATCACGTCTCCAATAGGGCACATGTAGTATTCGGCAATCCATTGCCAGAGGGCGTATTGCGGATGACGGATGACTGCGGCACCATCGGGAAGCTCTGTCACGTCTTTTATCTCAATGCCTTCAGGGGCATGAGGAGTGATGCTCACGATGATGCCGGTGTAATGATGTTGCTTGCCAAAAGGCACTATGACGCGCATGCCGATACTGGCACTGGCAGCTTGCTGTTCTGTCAGGCGATAGGTGAAGGTCTGTGCCAGTGGCACAGGCAGTATGCATTCAGCGTATAGTGGCAAGGCAAAAATATGACAATGATGGTTTTGAACTACTGACGCAGGGTGATTAGCCTTCGACAGCGATGATCTCCATTTCTACCAGGCCTCCCTTTGGAAGATCCTTGACAGCCACAGCTGAACGAGCAGGATAAGGCTCGCTGAAATACTGGGCATATACTTCATTGAGAGTGGCGAAGTTGCTGATGTCGCTCAGGAAGACAGTTGTCTTCACTACATTGGCAAATGACAGGCCTGCTTCTTCGAGGATACCCTTCACGTTTTTCATTACCTGAATGGCCTGTGACTTGAAGTCTGGCTGAAGCTCACCAGTTGCAGGGTCGATGCCGAGCTGTCCGCTTGCGTAAAGAAAACCGTTGACTTTCACAGCCTGACTGTATGTGCCGATGGCTGCAGGCGCATTTGTTGTCTTGATGATTTGCATATTGTTATTTGTTAAAGTTGTTTGTTATTTGTTTTGTCTGCATTATAACAGCACACAAAAGTAGTGTTTTTTGTTCAAATGGCAAAATGAAAGGGGAAAATAGTCTCGATTTTTTGTTAACTTTGTGGTCGAAACATCATCATTACAGTCATAAGTTATGAAATACTTCATCATTGACAAGGATAACAACATCCTTCTGGAGAAAAATGGCGACACATATTCGGTACCAGAACAAATAGGTGCCATCCCAAGTGGCCATCTTGTTTTCGACATGACCGACAAAGTGGAAGAGGAAGCGATGGCTTTCGGCTATGAGTCGGTCGATGCCGCGTCGTTTGGTTCAGGTCTCGAGCTCGTTACTCTTCGCAGTTCTTTCGGCTTGCTTTCTGCCGACGACTATCTCAATGCTTGCCGGGCATCGGTTTGGGTCTATTGGGAGCGCACCACTCAGTATTGTCCAGTATGCGGCACACGTCTGACCCGTCACATGGATATGGGAAAACAGTGTCCTAACTGTGGTGCAGAGCATTTCCCACATCTTGCACCTGCTGCCATAGTGCGCATCACTCGCAAGTCAGACCCTTCGCTTGCCTATGACGACGAGATCCTTCTTGTCCATGCTAGAAACTTCCGCCGTGCTCATATGTTCGGGCTTGTCGCAGGCTTCCTTGAAGGAGGTGAGACTCTCGAAGACTGTGCACGCCGTGAGGTGCGTGAAGAGGTCGGCATTGATATTCGCAATGTGCGATATTTCGGCAATCAGCCTTGGCCTTATCCAAGTGGAGTAATGATAGGCTTCACTGCCGAATATGCTGGAGGGGAGATACGACTCGACGATTCTGAACTATCTGAAGCCCGCTTCTTCCGCCGTGACAATCTGCCGCAGATACCCGACAAGATGTCGATAGCACGCCGGCTTATCGATGACTGGCTGGCAGGCTGTCATTGATGAGGCAGGTCGAGGGCAAACAGGCGGAACCTGTTTGTACAAAAAAAGCTCCGTTAACGCGGAGCTTTATATATATATAGGTATATAGCAATAACCGTGAAAATCAGGTTCGGGAGCCAAACGGCGGCGAAGACAGGCATTTCACCACTCACGGCATACGATGAGGAGACGGTCTGGAAGAGGATATAGGCGAAAGCCAAGACGAGACCAATGCCGAGATTGATGCCCATGCCTCCTCTTATCTTCTTCGACGACAATGATACGCCAATGAGCGTCAGAATGAAGCTCGTTGCCAATGCAGCAAAGCGCTTGTGGAACTCGATTTCGAAATCCTGAATGTTTCCTACTCCGCGTTTTTTCTGGCGGTCGATGTATTCGTTGAGCTGTGGAGTGGTCATCGTCTCGAACTCGTTCTTCTCAATCACAATGTCCTGAGGCGTGATGTTGATGAGCGTATCGAGGTCGGTACCTGATTCGAGTGTCTCTCCCTTCTCAGTGATGGTGCGCAGGTTGTATGTGTTCATGTGCCAGATGCCATCGCCCTTGTATTCGGCTCGGGGTGCCGTGAGGCGCGACACGAGTTTCTTGTCTTCGAATCTTTCGAGAGCAAAACGCGTTCCGATGGCTCTTTCAGTCTCGTAGTGATAGATGTAAGCCACGACATCTGGCTCGACCATGAACTGATTGTTGCGTGTCACCTTGACCTTCTTGTCCTTCCAGTAGGTGTTGAGGAACTCGTATCGCTTGATGTTGGCATCGGGGATGACAAAGCTCGTCAGACTAAAATTGAGCAGACCGAGGAAGGCTGCAGAAATCATATATGGACGGAGCAGACGGTTGAAGCTCACACCACTTGCCAGCATTGCAATGATCTCGCTGTTACCAGCCAGCTTGCTTGTGAAGAAGATGCAAGCCACGAAGACAAACAGCGCACTGAAAAGATTGGCAAAATAAGGAATATAGTTCAAGTAGTACTTGATAATCTCCCACGTCGGAGCCTCATTGGCAGTAAACTTGTCAGTCTTCTGCTGGAAATCGAGCACGATGGCAATGCTGAGAATCAGGACAATCGTAAAGAAATACGTGCCCAGAAACTTCTTGATTATATACCAGTCAATCTTTTTCAATGTTATAGCAATCAGTAATAAGTAATCAACTAATCGATTGCCAAATATAGATTGGCAACCGATAATAAGATCAATCTTCGTCTTCGTCCACGATACCCGCAGCACGTTTCAGACGCTTGCGCTCCAGTTCGTCGAGCACAATCTTGCGCATACGCAGGTTATGAGGAGTTACCTCGACATACTCGTCAGCCTTGATATATTCGAGTGCTTCTTCAAGCGAGAATACCTTTGGAGGAATGAGTGCAGCCTTTTCGTCCGATGACTTTGAACGCATATTGGTGAGCTGCTTGGCTTTTGTCACATTGACAGTGAGGTCTTTCTCTTTGGCATGTTCGCCCACTACTTGTCCGCCATAGACCTCATCCTGTGGGAAGATGAAGAACTTTCCGCGATCCTGAAGCTTGTCGAGAGCATAGGCAAAGGCAGTTCCTCCCACCATTGCAATCATTGAGCCGTTGCTGCGGCGCACGATGTCGCCCTTCCAAGGCTCGTAGTCGAGGAACTGGTGAGCCATGATAGCTTCACCTGCACTGGCTGTGAGTACGTTGGTACGCAGGCCGATGATACCTCGTGACGGAATCTTGAATTCGAGGTGCTGACGGTCGCCCTGAGTATCCATAGCCACCATCTCACCTTTGCGGCGAGTCACCATATCGATCATCTTCGAACTGCAGTCTTCCGGACAGTTGATAGTCAGCTGTTCGATAGGCTCACATTTCTGGCCGTTGATCTCCTTGACGATGACCTGTGGTTGACCCACCTGCAGCTCGTAACCCTCGCGGCGCATGGTTTCAATGAGGATGGAGAGATGGAGCACTCCACGTCCGAACACTATCCATTTGCCATCCGATGTCTCGTCTTTTACGACACGGAGAGCCACATCCTTTTCAAGTTCCTTCATGAGACGGTCGTGAATCTGGCGTGAAGTCACATACTTACCGTCCTTGCCGAAGAAAGGAGAGTCGTTGATGGCGAAGAGCATCGACATTGTAGGTTCGTCGATGGTGATGCGAGGCATTGCCTCGGCAGCATCGATGTCAGAGATGGTGTCGCCAATCTCGAAGCCCTCGATGCCGGTCATAGCGCAGATGTCGCCCGAAGCCACTTCCTCGACCTTCTTCTTGCCCATGCCTTCGAAGGTGAACAGCTCCTTGACGCGCACCTTCTTGCTTTCAATGCCAGCATCGGTATGGTGCATGAGCAGAACGTCCTGACCAGCCTTGATTACGCCACGGTGTACTCGACCCACAGCAATTCGTCCGACGAACGAGCTGTATTCAAGCGAAGTGATGAGCATCTGAGTAGGACCCTCGATGATCTCTGGTGCAGGGATATTGTCGATGATGGCATCGAGCAAAGGCAGCACATTGTCGGTAGGCTTTTTCCAGTCATCGCTCATCCAGCCCTGCTTGGCAGAACCGAAGATAGTGACAAAGTCAAGCTGGTCTTCCGAAGCGCCAAGGTTGAACATGAGGTCGAATACCTTGTCCTGTGCGATGTCGGGAGTGCAGTTAGGCTTGTCCACCTTGTTGACCACGACGATAGGCTTCAGTCCAATCTGGATAGCCTTTTGAAGTACGAAACGAGTCTGAGGCATAGGACCCTCGAAAGCATCGACGAGGAGGATACAGCCATCAGCCATGTTAAGCACGCGCTCAACCTCGCCACCGAAGTCAGAGTGACCAGGAGTATCGATTATGTTGATTTTAGTACCCTTATAGTTTATTGATACATTCTTTGAGAGTATAGTGATACCTCGCTCGCGCTCGAGTTCATTGTTATCGAGCATGAGATCGGTTGTAGTCTGGTTCTCTCGAAACAGATTACCTGCATAGAGCATCTTGTCAACAAGGGTAGTCTTACCATGGTCAACGTGAGCTATGATAGCGATGTTTCGTACGTTCTGTTGCATACCTTAAATATTGTTTTATGCGCTTATTTGCGTTTCTTTTTGTTGATATTGGGCGCAAAGTTATTCATTTCCCATCAAAAATGCAAAATATATAGTAATATATTTGGCTGAAATTTTGTACAATGAAAAAAAGCATTTATATTTGCAACAGACATTTAACAAAATTAGAATTGAAATACTATGTTGCAGAAAACACTTGTTTTGCTGAAGCCATGTACGGTTCAGCGCTCATTGATTGGTGAAATTATCAGTATTTTTGAACGTAAGGGTCTTCGTATTGCTGGTCTCAAGATGATGCAGCTCGATGATGCTATCCTTGCAGAGCACTATGCTCATCTCGTTGATCGACCATTCTTTCCTGGTTTGAAGGAGTCGATGATGGCTACTCCAGTCATTGCTCTCGCAATAGAGGGCGTCGATGCAATTGACGTAGTGCGTCAGATGGCAGGTCCAACCAACGGACGCAAGGCACTTCCTGGTACTATCCGTGGTGACTACAGCATGTCGGGTCAGCAGAATATCGTTCATGCCAGCGACGGACCGGAGACAGCAGCAGTCGAACTCAAGCGTTTCTTCAAGGACGAAGAGATTTTCGACTACCAGCTCCCAATATTCCGTTCGCTTTATGCTACTGATGAGGTATAAGACCAAGAAAAGGATTTTGATAAGTGCCTGACCCATATTATGTGAGTCAGGCACTTATTTTTTTGTCACAGGTTCTTCGGTGTCAATGTGATGAGTGGAATCAGCATCTCTTCGAGCGATATACCTCCGTGCTGGAAGGTGTCGCTGTAGTAGGTGGCGTAGTGGTTGTAGTTGTTGGGGTAGGCGAAGAAATCGCGACCAGTAGTGAAGACATAGCTGGTCGAGAGATTGACCGACGGGAGCCCGAAGTCTGAGGGGCGATTGATCTCTAATACAGACTTTGACTGCCACTTAAGGTTCTTGCCGAGCTTGTAGCGCAGGTTGGTATTGACATTCCTGTCACCGATGATCCTGACAGGGTTATCGACACGTATGGTGCCGTGGTCGGTGGTGAGTATGACTTTGTAACCCATTTCTGCGATTGTGCGGAAGAGGTCGATGGTGGAGCTGTGCTCAAGCCAAGTGCGCGTGATGGCACGGTATGCAGCCTCGTCGTTAGCGAGTTCGCGTATAGTTTTTGACTCCGTTCGTGCATGTGATAGCATGTCAATGAAATCGAGTACTATGACGTTCAAAGGATTATGTTTCAAGCTGTTGAGTTGAGCTACAAGACGTTCTCCGTAACTCTTTTCATAGATTTTGTGGTATGAGAAGGGGTATCGCTTGCGGAAACGATCGAGCTGCGACTGAATTAGAGGTTCTTCGTTTATGTTTTTGCTCTCCTCGGCATCTTCATCGACCCACAGGTCGGGGAACATGCGTGCAATGCTGTCGGGCATGAGCCCGGAGAAGATAGCGTTGCGCGCATATTGCGTTGCTGTGGGAAGGATGGAGCAATAGATGTCTTCATGACATGTGAAGTACTGCGAGAGGATGGGTTGTATGGCACGCCACTGATCGAGACGGAAGTTGTCGATGACAATGAAGAAAAGCTTCTCTCCCTTGTCCAGTCGAGGGAAGACCATGGTCTTGAACAGTTCAGGACTCATCAGCGGACGCCCATCGCGCTTCTCAAGGTGGAGTATTTGCTGAACCCAGTCTTTGTATTTGCGACGGACGAACTTGGCAAAGGCAGAGTTGGCATCCTGCTTCTGCATCAGTAACATAGAGCTGAGGCTCGCATCGTTGCTTTCGGCAAGCTCGAGCTCCCAGTGTACAAGTCTCTTATACACCTCGACCCAGTCGGCAAAGGTGGCTGCACTGTCGATCGACTTTGACAGGCGACCGAACTCCTGTTGATAGACGCTGGTCTGTTGCTGTTGTGTGAGTTCGCGTGCATGGAGGGTCTTCTTGATGCTCAGCAACATCTGGTTAGGCAGTACGGGCTTGATAAGATAGTCGGCAATCTTGCCGCCTATCGCCTGATCCATGATATTCTCTTCTTCGCTCTTGGTAATCATGACAATAGGTACGGCTGGCGCTATCTCCTTGAGAGTCGAGAGAGTCTCAAGACCAGACAGCCCTGGCATGTTCTCGTCAAGGAAGATAAGGTCGAATGTCTCGCTCCTGACAAGGTCGATGGCATCCTGCCCATTGGTCGTAGTGGTTACTTCATATCCTTTGTTTTTGAGAAAAAGGATGTGTGGCTTCAAAAGCTCAATTTCGTCGTCGGCCCAAAGTATGCGCATTGTTCAGTAAACATTAATTATTAAATACCATACGTCTCTTTC
>SFEH01000013.1 GCA_004557315.1 Bacteroidales bacterium | reverse complement strand
CCTCTCACCTCTGTATCTTGTAGTGAAGTCGGTCATATCTATGCTGATGACATAGTACTTGTTCAGATAAGTTCCGAACGATGCGTCCTTTTCCGCTTCCAATCCACGAAACAGCTCCCGTGAGTCGCACGACCTGTCGTAATAGGCACATAGCATCTTTGCCGCCATCGACTTGCCGAAGCGGCGGCAGCGCGTAACGCAGCTATATCGGTTCTCCGAATTGAGCATTGCATTGACGAGTGGTATCTATTGCCTTTATTGATGTACATACCCATAGGTTTGCGACTGTTGCAGGAGAGGTAAGCCTGCAATTCGGTGGCAAAGATACAAATAAAAAATGAGAATCAATAAAACTAATGCGAATATCTTCTCTTTTTTGAATTATTTCACTTATATTTATCATGTTGTGTCATGCCATTCGTCACATATCCTTGCTTTCTGTCCCAATTATTTGGCATATTATCATATTTATACTACCTTTGCAGTCGCAATAATAATATTGAATGATGAAGACAGAAAGAATAACCCTTCGCCCTTGGCTTGACACCGATGCCAAGGCTTTGTATAAGTATGCAAGCGACCCAGAAGTTGGACCGCGGGCAGGCTGGCCTCCGCATCTTTCTGAAGAGGAGAGTCTGGAGATAATTCGCACCGTGTTTGGCAATCCCACCACATGGGCTATCGTATGGAATGAGACTGGCGAGGCAATAGGAGCTATGGGCTACGGTCCGTCGTGCGACTGCTCTCTCCCTGCCTGGGAAGGAGAACCCACAGTGGGCTATTGGGTGGGCAAACCGTATTGGGGCAAAGGCATATGCACCGAGGCTCTTCGACTGATGATAACGCATATCCGCAATACAACCGACATCAAGTCGCTCATCAGCGGACATTTCATCGACAATCCTGCTTCGGGACGAGTGATGGAGAAATGCGGATTCAAACCAACTGGCGAAACAGCCTTTGACAATAAACTTTATCAAGGTGCCGACAAACCAATAAAGGTGTTGAGATTGACTCTTAAATAATTTATCTATACAAGGAAGAGAAGAACATTTGCTTTGTTATTTACCTTTTGTTCTACCTCCATTTCGGGCATATACATGAACTGCTTTAATTTTCCGTTTCAATTATGTTGAGATCATTGATATCATCCATAGTCCTTGCATTTTGTACATTATCAATTAATGCACAGAACGTTTCCCCAAAGGCAGCAACTCCTGAATTAGAGTTTGTCATGCAACTTAATGTCACTCTTGGCGAAGCCTATACTGTGGGTGAGACACAGAGTGGCAAACGTCACGTTATCCCTATTACTGGTGGCACGTTTGCAGGACCGCTCATTAAAGGCACTATCATCAATGGCGGAGCAGACTACCAACTCATCAGTTCCGATGGAACCCGCACCACACTTGAGGCCATATACTCAATTATGACCGATGACGGTGTTTATATCCATGTGCGCAACCAAGGCATAGTATATTCTGGAAAGGATGCTTCGGGTAATGACTCATTCTATTTTAAGGCAGCACCAAAGTTTGAGGCACCACAGGACAGCAAGTATTTCTGGCTCAACAATGCCATATATGTCTGTGCTCCTTCGTTCGGAGCACCAGGAACTATTACGCTTGACGTATGGCGAGTAAAATAAGCTTTGGCACATCATTGCCTACAGTTTTATTTCTGCTAGTCAATGACTTTGCCTTATGTAGTCAAAGAATACTTTTGAAATTGATTAATCTTGTATAACCCAAGAGCCCTGGACTTATGGTACAGGGCTCTTCGGTGGGAGTGCCTTGCTTATTTCAGATTGAACACTATCTTGCCGCTATTGACGAGGTCCTGGTGTGAGACTCTCATCGACTGCAGCTTATTGGAGCCGACCTTGACTGAGCTGATTAGCTTGCCTTTGCCTTTGGCCTCAATCACGAGCTTGTCATTGCTGTAGTATTTAGGGTCAAGATGGATGGTGATGCGCTTGAAGACTGGAGATGTGAGGGTATAGAATGGCTCACTTGGGCAGTCGGGATAGAAGCCCATCATTGAGAATACAGCCCAGCATGACATGGTGCCAGTGTCGTCGTTGCCAGGGATACCATTAGGTGCGTTGGTGTAGTATTTGTCGAGCAGGTCGCGGACGATGGTCTGTGTACGCCATTCCTCGCCCTTGAATCGACTGAACAGGTATGGATAGACGATGTCGGGTTCGTTGGCAGGGTCGTAGTACTTGTTGTCGAAGACCGACTGAAGGCGATCGATATAGGCTTTTGGTCCGCCCATCAGCTGAGCTAATCCATCGACATCGTGAGGAACGGCGAAGGTGTAGTTGTAGGCATTGCCCTCGTGGAAACCAGGCGATGGCTCGAAGTTCTCTCCTTCCTTAGGATTGAACGGATCGTAGAACTTGCCTTCCTTGGTGATAGGGCAGAGGAAGCCGAAGTCAGGACGGTAATAGTGCTTGTAGCCCAATGACTGCTTGTAGAAGCGGTCGGCATCGGCATCGTGCCCGAGTGCCTTGGCGAAACGTGACAAAGCATAGTCGGCAATATAGTACTCGAGGGCATGTGACACAGAGTTGTCGTACTGGCTCTCCATCGGACAGTATCCGAGGTCGAGGTAGCCGTTGATATCTGGTCGCATGATGTTGCTCTCACCGCGGGTGGTAGCTGACTTGATCATAGCCTCGTAGGCTGCATCGACATCGAAGTCGCGCAAGCCCTTCATCCATGTATCGACGATTACAGGTATGGCAGGGTCGCCTTCCATCTCCATTGTCTCACGGCCGAAGAGCTCCCATTTAGGCAGCCAGCCGTTCTCCTTGTACATATCGACCATGGTGCGCACCATGTCGAGCTGGCGATCAGGATAGAGCAGGGTCATCATCTGATGCAAGTTGCGGTATGTGTCCCAGAGCGAGAATACGGTATAGCGGTCGGCTGTGGTGTGTCCGTTCTCTGGGCTCTCCATGATAGGATATTCACCATTGGCATCCTGCAGGATGTTTGGATGGATAAGCATGTGATAGAGAGCTGTATAAAATACCGTCTGCTGGTCGGCAGTTCCGCCTTCAACTTCTATGACACTCAATGCCTTATTCCATGCCTCATTGGCATTCTGGCATACTGTCTCGAAGGTATTGGTCTCGGCCTCAAGGTTCTTGCGTGCATTCTCGATGCTGACGTATGACACGCCGAGGCGCACCTCTATGGCTTCGCCCTCCTGTGTGTCGAAGTCGAACCAGCATCCGATGTCATCGCCGCTGATGTCGCGGCGGTACTGGGTATAGAGCTTGTACTTGCCTGCGGTATCATCCCAAGCTGCTTCGGCAGTCATCGGACGTTGTTTCTTCCAGTAGCCTGAAGCTTTAGGCTGCTTGTTGATTCGCATCACGAAATAGATGGGGAAAACACTCTGAGGGAAATAGCAGAAGGTGCCGAGCAGTTTGGTACCCTCAATCTCACATTCGTTGACCATCCTGACTGAAGCTCCGCTCTCGTTGGTGAGTCCTTCGCCAAGATTGATGAGGATGTGCGACTCGCCTTCAGGGAAGGTGTAGCGTTCGACGCTGGTGCGTGGGGTGGCAGTGACTTCGGCCTTGATGCCATACTTCTCGAGCTGGCAAGAGTAGTAGCCAGGGTGAGCCACTTCGTTGCTGTAGGTCGATCCATAGTTGTGATAATCGACATCGAGCTTGCCTGTAGTAGGCATGACCAGAAGCGAGCCAAGGTCAGGACAGCCCACACCGCTCAATGCGCAGTGGGCAAAGCCAGTGAGGTAGCTGTTGGTGTAGTCGTAAGGCGTGCTCCACCAGCGGTTGTCCTTGTCGTAGCGGTTGAGGTCGGAGCCCATTACGTTGAATGGGATGACCGACATCATGCCATTGGGACAGATGGCACCTGGGTTGCATGTGCCGTAGTTGGTGGTGCCGATGAAAGGGTTGACCTTGTCGGCAGGACGCAGCTGCTGTGCCTGTGCGAAAAGACCGAGGCTGCAGCTGAAGATACAGATTAAGGCTAATGAATTCTTCATAGTTCTGATGTTATTGTTTTTTTAGTTCTGGATAAGCTATGCGGGTGTGGTAGATTCCCATGAGGTCCTTGATGAACGAGAGCTTGACTATCTTGATCTCGCGGAGGGTGATCTTGGAGTTGTTGAGTCGTCCGCTCGATACTATATTGTCGATGATCTTGTTCACGAGGTTGGTGATTGACTCTTCGGTAGGCTCTTTCAGGCTCTTGCTGGCTGCCTCGACCGAGTCGCCCATCATCAGTATGGCCTGTTCCTTGGTCTTTGGGTCTTCGCCCTGATAGGTAAACAGTTCCTCATCGGGTTCTTCGTCGGGATGCTGGTTGCACCATGTATTGTAGAAATACTTGATCACGCTTCTGCCGTGGTGGCACTCGATGAACTCCTGGATCTCGACTGGCAGCTTGGCCTTCTTTGCCATGGCGAGTCCTTCGGTCACATGACGCTTGATGATCTCGACACTCTGTTCGATGGTGAACTTGTCGTGAGGGTTGACGCCCTTCTGATTTTCGGTATAGTAGATTGGGTTCCACAGCTTGCCGATGTCGTGATACAGAGCACCTGTGCGCACGAGCTGGGCATTGGCCTTGATGGCTTTGGCTGCATTGGCAGAGAGGTTGCTCACGTGCAATGAGTGCTCGAAGGTTCCAGGCGCCTCTTTCGACAGGCGGTCGAGCAGTCCGACATTAAGGTTGCAGAGTTCGACCAGGGTCACGCCGCTCATGAAATGGAACATCTTCTCGAAGGCGTAGATGATGACATACGACATGAGGAGCAGCAAGGCATTGCAGCACAGGAAGCCGATGGTCTTGACCGATATATTGACCAATGTGCCTTCGTTGGCAAGGAGATATGCAGCATAGAGCGCACAGTAGGAGATGCCTGTGAGGATGCTGACGCGCAGCAGCTGGTTGCGGTCTTCGAGTCCGTTCTTGAGGTTGAAGATGATGACGATGCCCACAAGAGTCTGTATGATGAGGTACTCGAAGTGGGAAGGAGCCATGAACGAACAGAGCAGCGCCATGATGATGTGGCAGTAATAGGCTGTGCGTGAGCCAAGGAAGGTGGCAAGCACGATGGTGACGATGCCGATAGGGACGAGGTAGGCTCCGTTGATGATGTTGTTGGACGTGATGGCGGTGAGCACGGTCATGAAGGTCACACTGCCTATTGCCACAAGTGTCTCGGTCTGGCGCACATAGATCCATGGGCGATAGAGATAGAGGAAGCCCATGATGCTCGACAGCATGAGGGCGATGAGCAGTATCTGACCGATGAGCATCAGCGTCTCGTCGCTCGATGTCTCGCGTCGCATCTCGTGTTCGATGCTGTAGGAATGTATCTTGTCGTAGATATCCTGGGTGATGATCTCGCCCTGATCGACGATGCGGCTGTCGGCAAGCACCACGCCCGTGATGGCAGAGACTTCCTGGCGCAGCCTTGCAAACTCATGGTTCATCGCCGTGGTGTCGGGCGAGAGGTTGACCCCAATGAGATCGCGTATCTTGGCGCGCTGGAATAGCGGTCCATAGACCGAGTCGCCGACTATCTCGGTGTAAATCTCCTTCTCGCTCTTGATCTGTGATGCGGGATAGGCTTTGGAGTGATTGTCGATGCGGACGTGAGCCTCGGTCTTGCCTGAACTCTGCAGCTTGTCTTTTTCAGCCTCGTTGAGGATGCCTGTGGCATAGTAGTTCTCCATCAGCCTGCGCAGGTGGCTATAGGCATCGGCAGGGAGATAGGGCTGAACCTTCCTGCGCATGTTGTCAAGCATCGTGGCATTGACCTCGGCGTTCATCACATAACGCGGTGTGAGCTGCATGCGCAGGCTGTCTTCCATCTTATGTATCACCGAGTCGTTGCGGTAGATAGGGTAGTCGTAGGGGGCAGTCAGTCGGCCGTATCGCCAAGGCTTGCCGAGCTCGTACTCGTAGTGGAACGTCTCGCTATGGGGAAAGAAATAGGTGACGATGCCGACTGCCGCAATCAGGAAGATGATGCGGACGATGATTTGAAATATGTTCAATTGTTTCTTTTCCATAGTAGATTCAATTAGCTGTTAGCAATGAATTGGCTGGGCAAATATATGCAAATTATTTTATTTTGCAAAGTAAATATAACAAAAAACGGCAGCACTTCATGATGAAGTACTACCGATGTAATGTTTGGTTGTAAATTCTCAGCGGAATTACGCCTTAACCTTACGGTCGCGAATACGAGCTGCCTTACCAGTGAGGTTACGGAGGTAATAAAGCTTAGCGCGGCGAACCTTACCGAACTTGTTGACCTCGATCTTCTCAATGAATGGAGACTCGATAGGGAAAATACGCTCTACACCTACGCCGTCAGACATCTTGCGTACAGTGAAACGCTTCTTTGTACCGTGACCCGAAATACGGATAACTACGCCTCGGTACTGCTGGATACGCTCCTTGTTTCCTTCCTTGATCTTGTAAGAAACTGTGATTGTATCACCGCTCTGGAATGCAGGAAGCTCCTTGCCAGTTGCAAATGCCTCTTCTGCGATCTTCATTAAATCTGCCATAATAACAAATTTGTTTAAAATGTGATAGTTTGAAGTTAAAAAAATGACGATGTCGCATTCATAGGTAGCGTTCCCTATTAGAGGCGACCTCATCGTTTGGTGCTTTCGCCCAGCGTTGCAGCATTGAGCCTGCAAAGCCGAAAGTTTGGCCAAAAGCGGGTGCAAAGTTAGTGGAAATATTGGTTGTCAGCAAGTTTTTTGCCAAAATTCTTTGTTGAATTCACTGTTTTTCGCTCTTTTTTGTCCGAAAGATGGCTTCACTTGGCAGTTTCGTCGGTTTCGCGGTAGATTTTCTCGGGGGCAATGCCTGTCAGGACTGCTGGATTGAACTTGCTGCCAAGTGAGAGATAATAGCCTTGAGCGACAAGCTGCTGTGCCAAGGCGAGGTTCTTTCTGTAGCCGTGGACGATGAGACGGCAACCCTCGGCATCGGCAGTGGCTGCTCCTCCTTGGCCGAAAACACGCCGTGTGGAGAGCAGCAGCTGGTCCCACATCCTGACGATATGGAGAATGACGGGCTTGCGGTATTGACGGGCAATGAGCAGGGCTTGCTCGAAACAGACTATCTGGTCGGAGAGAGGTGTGTCGCACTCGCTGTCAAGGCCACATTCGCCGATGGCTACAAAGCGCTCGTCGGATGAGCAGGCGCTGACGGCTTCGGCAAACTGGCTGAATAGGTCATGACGGGGGTGCTGGCAGATGTGCCATGGATGGAGCATGATGGAAAAGGACTGATTCTGGCAGGTGCGCGAGAGGATGATCGCCTCCTCGGGAGGGAGCGAGCAGACGGCACGAGGGTTGCCCATGACATGAGTGTGAATGTCGTCAAATTGCCTTAATGTCTCGAATATCATACAGCAAAGTTATCAAATTTCACGAAATAAAAGTGTAAAAAACATAATAAATGCGAAAAATGACCTTATTTTCAAAGAAATATGTTATCTTTGCACCTCGAATTTATAATAAAAATTATAATAACAGTTATGGCAACTCAGGAAGATGTATTTAAGAAGCTCGTTTCTCACTGTAAGGAATACGGCTTTGTTTTCCCTTCAAGCGAAATTTATGATGGTCTTGGCGCAGTCTATGACTATGGTCAGAACGGTGTCGAGTTGAAGAATAATATCAAGCAGTACTGGTGGGCTGCAATGACCAAGCTCCACGAGAATATCGTTGGTATCGATGCTGCAATCTTCATGCACCCTACTACTTGGAAGGCTTCAGGTCACGTTGATGCATTCAATGACCCATTGATTGACAACAAAGACTCAAAGAAGCGCTATCGTGCTGACGTACTCATCGAAGACCAGATCGCCAAGTATGACGAGAAGGTGGAGAAGGAGGTTGAGAAGGCTCGCAAGCGTTTCAAGGATTCGTTCAACGAGGAGCAGTATCGTGCTACTTCTCCAAAGGTGCTCGAACTTATCGAGAAGCGTGATGCTCTTCACCACCGTTTCCAGGAGGTGATGAACGCTCCAGAAGGCATTGACCTCGACGGATTGAAACAGATCATCATTGACGAAGAGATTGTTGACCCAATCAGCGGTACTCGCAATTGGACTGATGTGCGTCAGTTTAACCTCATGTTCTCAACAGAGATGGGTTCGACTGCTGACGGCGCAATGAAGATTTATCTCCGTCCAGAGACAGCACAGGGTATCTTTGTCAACTACCTCAACGTGCAGAAGACTGGCCGTATGAAGCTGCCATTCGGTATCGCACAGATTGGTAAGGCATTCCGTAACGAGATTGTGGCTCGTCAGTTCATCTTCCGTATGCGCGAGTTCGAGCAGATGGAGATGCAGTTCTTCATCAAGCCTGGCACAGAACTCGACTGGTTTGCAAAGTGGAAGCAGACACGCTTGGCTTGGCACAAGGCTCTTGGCTTTGGTGACAACATGTATCGTTTCCACGATCACGACAAGCTCGCTCACTATGCCAATGCAGCTACCGACATTGAGTTCAACATGCCATTCGGCTTCAAGGAGGTTGAGGGTATCCACTCGCGAACCAACTTCGACCTTAGCCAGCACGCTAAGTTCTCGGGCAAGAAGATCGAGTACTTCGATCCGGAAACCAACGAAAGCTATGTACCATACGTCATTGAGACTTCAATCGGTGTCGATCGTATGTTCCTCAGCGTCATGGCTGCATCTTACAAGGAAGAAGTGGTCAACGAAAAGGGCGAGACACGTGTGGTATTGTGTCTGCCACCTGCACTTGCACCAATCAAGGTCGCTATCCTTCCGCTTGTCAACAAGGATGGTCTGCCAGAGAAGGCTGAAGAGATCCTTAAGGAGCTCCGCTACGACTACAACTGCCAGATTGAGGCAAAAGACTCGATCGGTAAGCGCTACCGCCGTCAGGATGCCATCGGTACACCTTACTGCGTGACAGTCGATCACCAGACTCTCGAAGACAATACAGTGACACTCCGCTTCCGCGACACTATGGAACAGGAGCGTGTTGCCATTGCCGACCTTCACAAGATTATCGGTGACAGCGTGAACATCTCATCATTGCTTCGCAAGATTGAGAACGATTAATAACTTGAAACAATAATAAATGAAGAAGAGTCTTCTTTCCCTTTTATCCTTGTTTGTGGTGATCTTAGGCTTCATCGCATGCAACGAGGACGACACCGTCGATTATTCTGACTACTACGAGTGGAAGAACCAGAACAACGATGTGATGTTGCGAATGCATGACTATCAGAAGAGACTGGGTCAGAACGCCTATTTTACAGATACTATTGTCTCGCAGGCCGAACCCCTCTCTTTCCGATGCCTGTATCGTGTGATTACCCCTGCCAATGAAGATAGCCTGCGAGCCATCAACAAGTGGTACACACCTTATTATACAAGCACGCTGAAGATGCACTATACGTTGTACGACCCGAAGTCGGTAATGTCGAAACTCCCTGCCGACGAGGCTTCGTTCAACAATCCGGAGATAATGGACAAGATCTTCTTCGATAGTGAGAATAAAGCCGACACATTGGAGTCTCAGCAGGTCACCTTCTTCGAGGACTTCACATGTGCAAGCGTAATAGTGGGCTGGGCAGAAATACTTCAGCACATGCACATTGGAGACAACTGGCTCGTGGCTATTCCTTGGTACCTCGCCTATGGTCAGGCAGGAAATTCGACCATCGACCCATATTCAAATCTCTATTTCCGCATGGAACTCGTCGATATTACCAAGCTTGGTGGCCCAGTACCTGAAGGCTCAGGAATTTAGGAATTGCTTCAATTTGCAATGGTGCGACTCATGCTCTCTTGTCGGGGCATGAGTCTTACTATATATGAATAATGAGGAGATACTTATTGACAACGTTGCGACACAATTCAAAAAACGTAATACAATGAACAAACTGACAAAATTTCTTTTAGTCCTTGCCTTAGGCTGCTCATGCTTTGCCACAGCTAATGCACAGGACTATTACACAGACGAGGCCGATCGCACTCAGCGTGATCCGTTGTCATGCACCAGTATCATGGTAGGCAAGAAAGCTTCGGCCGACGGTTCGGTCATCACGAGCCACACCTGCGACAGCTGGTATCGCACATGGATGACTGTGCGCCCTGCTGCCGACTACAAGGAGGGCGAGATGGAGAACATCTACGACGGACGCATGCATACCGAATGGGTCGAGGACATGTCGAAGGTCGTGGTGAAGGGCCAGATACCTCAGGTGAGCCATACTTACCGCCTGCTCGACACTTCCTACCCTTGCCTCAACGAGAAACAGCTCGGCATGGGCGAGACCACTATCTCCGGACGCGACACCCTGCGCAACAAGAATGGAATGTTCATGATCGAAGAACTGCAGCGCGTGGCTCTCGAACGATGCACCACTGCACGCGAGGCTATCAAGCTCATGGGCGAACTTGTGAAGCAGTATGGATATGGTGACAGTGGCGAATGTCTCACCATTGCCGATACCAAGGAGGTGTGGATATTCGAGATCTTCGGTGAAGGACCTGACAAGATAGGAGGAGTATGGGCTGCTCAGCGAATCCAGGACGATGAGGTGGCAGTTTCTGCCAATATTACACGCATCTCGACACTCAACCTGAAGGACAAGAACAACTATATGGCATCGGACAACGTGTTTGATGTTGCCAAGAAACTCGGATTGTGGGACGGCAAGGAGCCATTCAAGTTCTGGAAGGCATACGGTGGACCGAACTACAGCGGTGACTGGAAGAACTATAGCACGCGCGAGTTCTTCATCTACACATCGCTCGCGCCAAGCCTTGGACTGACCGAAGACATGGAGGAGATGCCACTTGGCGTCAAGCCAGAGAAACTCGTCACGGTAGAGGAGGTGGCACGCCTGCTCGGCTCATACTACGAAGGTACGGAGAAGGATCTCAGTGGACGTCTCAAGGTGGCACAGCGCAACCGCAAGACAGGTGAGATGGACACTATCGTCTCGCCAGTGGCCAATCCGTGGATGCGTTCGGACGAGATAGCGCTCTATGCTGCACTGGGCGACGAAAAGATGAAGTGGACACGCACGGTGGCAGTGCCTCAATGCGCCTACTCGACCATCATCCAGCTCCGCGACTGGCTTCCGGATGCTGTGGGAGGTGTGGTATGGATGAGCCTCGACAACCCAGGTGAGTCGCCACGTTTCCCGATCTTCTGCGGCACAGCCAGCCTTCCTGGTGTGCTGAAGGTGTGCGGCAACCACCGCTATCGCGACGACTCGGCACTATGGCATTACCGACAGACCAACAAGCTCGCCACAGTGCGCTGGGGCACTTGTCGCAAGACCATCGAGCCTGCACGCGACTACTTCATGAAGAAGGGTTTGCGCGAACTGCCATTTGTCGAAGAGACTTACAAGTTGATACTCGAAAAGGACGGCAACGAAGAGGCAGAAACATTTCTCACCAACTATACAGCCGATTTCGTTGGAGCCACAATACTGAAGTGGGATGAGCTCTATCGTACCTACTGGCGTCAGTTCTGGTCTGGTTTCTAAGCCTGAAATAGTTCATTTTTTTTATATTCTAATCCATAATTGATAGTTTCTCTCAAAAAGGGAAACTATTTTTTTTGTTGATAAGAATAATTGCTTATATTTGCGGATACATTATTAAACATTGGTAGCATGAAAAAACTATTTACATCTCTTCTGGCTTTTGCAGGAGTGCTGGCTATATCTGCTGATTCGGTCAAGGCTGAGGTCAAACTGCCTAAAATCATTTCGAGCGGAATGGTGATTCAGCGCAACGATACTGCACGCATTTGGGGAACAGCCGATGCGGGTGAGTCTGTGACTGTTACATTCCTGAAAAAGAAGTATAAGACCATTGCCGACGACGAAGGCAACTGGATGGTGGCTATTCCTACCAAGAAACATGGCGGACCTTATATGATGACGGTCAACGATATTGTGCTCGAGGATATCTATGTGGGCGACGTGTGGTTGGGTAGTGGACAGTCGAATATGGACGTGCATATCGACCGTGTGTCGGAGATCTATGCTGATGAGGTGATGACTGATGTTAATCCGAAGATTCATCTCATTCAGTTCGACCGCAACATCACGCTGAAGGCAGCCGAGCCTCAGACAGAGGTCAATGCCCATCAGTATGGATGGGAGTCGCTCTCGCCTGAAAAGGTCGGACATTGGTCGGCTATCGGCTATTTCTTCTGCAAGGATATGTACGAAAAGACTGGTGTGCCACAGGGCTTCATCAATGCTTCGATGGGCGGTTCGAACATCGTGGCATGGCTCAGCCGCGAGAAGATGCTCGAGGTAGCACCACGCTATGTCAACCAGAAAGACTATGTGGCACTGCGCATGCAGTTCCGTGGCGCCGGCGATGACCCCGGCATGAAGGAGAACTGGATGGCATTCGACTATGACGATTCAGACTGGGAGACAGTCAATCAGTATGACATGAACATCGGAGACATCTACGGTCAGCCTTGGGTGGGACACCTGTGGTTCCGCAAGGAGTTTGTTGTGCCAGATTCGCTCGTAGGCCGTCAGGCATTGCTTCGACTCGGAATGTTGATCGACTCGGATGAGACATTCGTCAACGGACAGAAAGTAGGAGAGACAGGATATCAGTATCCTCCTCGCAAGTACAAAATCATGCCAGGCGTGCTGAAGCCAGGCAAGAACGTCCTTGCCATCCGTCTGCGCACCAATGGCGACCCGGTGAAGTTCCAAGGCGGCAAGCCATATAAGCTCTTCTTCCCATCGAAGCCAGAGAGCCCAGCACTGCCACTGACCGACCCATGGATAGAGCTCGAAGGCGACTACAAGATGAAGCGAGGCGACCTGACAGGAGGCAAGCCTGCACTCGACAACCAGAACGCCTCGGTGCTCTATAACCTCGACATCAACCCTATCAGGAACTACAGCATAGCAGGTGCCATCTGGAATCAGGGAGAGAGTAATGCCGATATACGCACGGCTCATGAATATGCTGCCTTGCTGAAAGGTCTTGCAGAAGACTGGCGTTCGTGCTTCGGCAATATCCCTTTGGTCGTGGTGCAGCTCGCCAACTATATGCAACGACATGACGACCCTAACTATAACAGCGGATGGACAGTTATCCGCAACATACAGCGCAATGCCGAGAATGTGATTCCAGACTGCGGACTTGCCACAACCATCGACGTGGGAGAGTGGCACGACATACACCCATGGCGCAAGAAAGAAGTGGCTCAGCGCTGTGCCCTGCAGATGCGCCGACTCTATCTTGGCGACAAGTCACCTAATTTTGCAGGTCCGACCTATGAGAGCGTGACATTCGAAGGCGGCAAGGCTATCATCTCGTTCAAGGCAGGTACCGACAATCTTGCTCCAGAACCAGCAGGAGGACTCAAGGGCTTCAAGATAGCAGGAGCCGATGGCAAGTTCCATTGGGCAGAAGCACATATCGACGGCAATAAGGTGGTGGTATCGAGCAAGGAAGTTGCCGATCCTAAGGTAGTGCGCTATGCATGGGACGATGACCCAGAGATCTCGCTGTTTGGCGTGACTGGACTGCCCGCACCTCCATTCCAGACCAAGAGCAAATAACAGACAAGACAGAAAAGATAACAATAAACAATATAATCGATGAAACTTACAGATATCCGCAAGGGCGGCTTCAATGCCGCTGAATGGGAAGCAAAGGGCTATGAACTTCCAAAATTTGATATTGAGGCAGTTGCCAAGAAGACTCACGACGAGCCAACATGGGTTCATTTCGGAGGAGGAAACATCTTCCGCGCATTCCCGGCAGCCATGCTCAACGATGCGCTCAACACAGGCAAGTATGACCGTGGCGTGATCGTAGCCGAGACTTTTGACTTCGAGGTAGTAGATAAGGCTTATCGTCCATACGACAATCTCTCGCTCCTTGTGAGCCTTCAGTCAACAGGCACTATCGAGAAGAAGGTTATCGCATCGGTGACCGAGAGCCTCAAGGCCGACTATCAGTTTGACGACTGGAAACGACTCGTCGAGATCTTCCAGAACCCTTCGCTCCAGATGATTTCGTTCACCATCACCGAGAAGGGCTACAGCTATAACGATGCAGACCTCGCTCGCGGACTCACACCTGTCTTTGCGATGGGCAAGGTGTGCGCATTGCTCCTTGAGCGATATAAGGCAGGACAGTTGCCTCTCACAGTCCAGAGTATGGACAACTGCAGCCACAATGGCGACAAGGTGAAGGCTGGAGTGATGGCATACGCAGAGAAATGGGTGGCAGATGGCTTGGCAGAACAGGGCTTCCTCGCTTACCTTCAGGATGAGACAAAGGTAACTTTCCCATGGTCGATGATCGACAAGATCACACCTCGTCCACACTCAAAGGTGAAGGAACTGCTTGCTGCCGATGGCTTTGAAGACAACGACTATATCGAGACAGAGAAGCACACCTTCACAGCTCCGTTTGTCAATGCCGAGGAAGTGCAGTATCTCGTGATTGAAGACAACTACACCAATGGTCGTCCACCACTCGACCTGGGAGGCGCACTCTATACCACACGCGAGACAGTGGATAAGGTAGAGACAATGAAGGTGACTACCTGCCTGAACCCTCTCCACACAGCCATGTCAATCTATGGCGTGATGCTCGGCTATACACTCATCTCGGCTGAGATGGCAGATGAGGATCTCCGCAGCTTCATCCAGAAGATCGGTTATATCGAGGCAATGCCAGTAGTGACCGACCCAGGCATCCTTAACCCATACGAGTTTATTGGCGACGTCATCAACAAGCGACTCCCTAACCCATTCATGCCAGATGCACCACAGCGCATCTCGACCGATACGTCACAGAAGCTCCCTATCCGCTTCGGCGAGACCATCAAGAAGTATGTGGCTCGTGGACTCGACATGAAGAACCTCGTGCTCATACCTCTCGTGCTGGCAGGTTATGCCCGATTCCTCAAGGCACTCGACGACAATGGCGAGCCATTCACTCCTTCGTCAGATCCGAAGCTCGAAGAGCTCCAGGCTATCGTTGCTCCTCTCGAACTTGGCAAGCCAGAGCAGGACTACAGCTGCCTGAAGTCGCTCTACAGCCGTGCTGACATCTTCGGTCTCGACCTCTATGAGGCAGGACTTGGCGATAAGATTGAGGGTATGGTCAAGGAACTCTTTGCAGGCAAGGGTGCTGTTCGCGCTACACTCCACAAGTACGTCTCTGCTCGCTAATCAGCGATAATGACATAAAAATATTACGGGAGATAGAGGTTTGAGCCGCTATCTCCCGTAGTTTTATCATTATTTGTGATTTATCCTTATTAGCTTTTATCTTTACTTGATTTCCCCTTATTAGTTTATCCTGTGGCTTTTTGCATTAGCCAATCACATCATCAGCGACAGGATGAATGGGGTGAGCAAGGCTGTGAGCACGCCATTTAGGATAAGCCCTAAAGAGGCGTATGCTCCGTATGTCTCGCCTTTCTCCATGGCACGCGATGTGCCTACTGCATGAGACGCCGTTCCCATGCTGAGTCCTTGGGAGTAAGGGTTTCGGACATGCCATATCTCCAAGACCTTAAACCCGAAGACAGCACCAAACAAGCCGACAGTCACAACGAATGCCGTGGTGAGCGAAGGAATGCCGCCCAAGGTGCTGCTCACTTCCATGGCGATAGGAGTGGTGACCGACTTTGGAGCAAGCGAGATCACTACTTCGCGCGAAGCACCCATCAGCTGGGCGATGGCAACTACGCTCACAATACCTACGACACAGCCCACAAGCTGGGACAGGAAGATAGGCATGAACTGACGCCTGATCTGTTCGAGGTTGAGGTAGAGAGGCACGCCAAGAGCCACGATGGCAGGTTTGAGCCAGAAGTCGATCTGACTGCCTGCTACTTGGTATGTCTCGTAGCTGATGCCAGTGAGTTTCAGGAACGTGATGAGAACTGCGATGGTGACAAGGATTGGGTTGAGCACAATCCATCCTGTCCATTTCTGCAACTGACGGGCAGCGAAATAAACGCCGAAGGTCAGTGCTAAAAGAACTATGTTATTGCTTATGATTTCCATTTTTCTTGAATATTTGATGAGTCCAGCCAGTGACGACAAGTACGAGGATGGTGCTTACGACTACCGATACTGTGATAGGAAGCAATTCAGCCTTGATCACATCGAAATAGAGCATGAGGGCAACTCCTGGCGGAACGAAGAAGAAACCGAGGTTGGAAATGAGGAAATCAGCCATCTCCTTGACCCACTCAATCTTGATGAGCTTCATCTGGAGACAAGCTGTGAGCAGTAGCATTCCGATGATGCTGCTTGGAATAGTGATGCCTGTGAGCCATACTATCAGTTCGCCCACGGCTAAGCATCCGAAGATGATTAAACACTGCCTGATCATATTATCATTTTTTTATTGTGTAACAGAGAGTAGTTGTTGTCAATTTGACTCCGCAAAGTTACCTCATTATTGTCAAAAAACAAAAAGCAAGAGAAATTTTCGTTTTTTCAGCCAATGTATTTAACTTTTCTGTATCTTTGTGCAAACTATAGTTTTATTATGGAAACAGATTTTGAGAAATTTCGTAGGGAACAAGTCGAGCAGATGGAAGAACAGTCGGAAGGACGCTGTTATCCTGAAATGCCCGAAGGCCAGTTTGTCAGGAGTAAATGACCATAGGTCATGATGCATGAAGATGGATAATGAACCGTTTTTCTGCAAGTCTTTTTCCGTATTGTATCTTTTTTTTATTGCAATGTCACAAAGGTAGGGAAAGGCGGTTTATTTACCATGCATTATTTTGTGTTTTGTCGGATTTTGGCTATCTTTGCCCTACTATTGAATAATAATCCCATTACTATAAAAATCTTTTATCAAATGAAGAAATTTCTTTTGACTTCTATGATGTTGGTTTCGGCAGGAACGATGGTTGCCGAAAACGGACATGACCTGTGGCTGAAGATGCCATCGTCGCAAGAAACATCGGTCACGGTTAAGGGTAGCATGACTCCTACTATTGAGATCGCCAAGCAGGAACTGCAAGACGCTTGGCTTGGCAAGAAGGTGACACTGACTATAGGCGGTGAGGCTGAATCGCGTGAGGCTTTCTCAATCGAGATTGAGGATGGCAAGCCAACTATCAAGTCAAAGAGCGATGTAGGTCTGCTCTATGGCGCATACCATCTCTTGCGTCTTCAGGCTATTGGAGCCAATGTCAAGGACACGGCATTGACCGAGAGCCCGGCTTTCGATGTGCGTATTCTCAATCATTGGGACAACCTCGACGGAACGGTGGAGAGAGGTTATGCTGGTCCAAGTATCTTCTGGGCACCTACGCCTCAGCAGCCAAAGCTCATACAGGAGTATGCTCGTGCCAATGCTTCGGTAGGTATCAATGCTGCCGTGCTCAATAATGTGAATGCTTCGGTACGTATGCTCGACAGAGACTATCTTGAGAAAGTCAAGGCTTTTGCTGATATCATGCGTCCATACGGTGTGAGAGTCTATCTTTCGGTCAACTTTGCTTCACCAATGGCGAAGGCGCACGTTCGCAATGGTGTGGCTTCGACCGACCCTACGCTTCTCGATACTGCTGATCCGCTCGACCCACGAGTTCAGGACTGGTGGAAGAATAAGTGCAACGAAATCTATTCGCTCGTGCCTGACTTCGGAGGTTTCCTTGTAAAAGCCAACAGCGAGGGACAGCCTGGCCCTAACGATTATGGACGTTCGCACTCGGAAGGTGCCAACATGCTGGCGCGCGCTCTTAAGCCTCACGGAGGCATTGTCATGTGGCGTTCGTTTGTCTATGCAGCCAACGACCCTGACCGCGCAAAGCAGGCATATCAGGAGTTCAAGCCGCTTGATGGAGAGTTTGACGATAATGTGAACATTCAGATCAAGAATGGACCTGTCGATTTCCAGCCACGCGAGCCGTTCACGCCACTCTTCGGCGCACTTGACAAGACAAAAGAGATGGTAGAGTTCCAGGCAACACAGGAGTATCTCGGTCATTCGAACCACATCGCCTATCTCGGCACCATGTGGGAAGAGTTCTACAGCTATGTCAAGCCATCGACTCTCGTCGCTGCTTCGGCTGTAGCCAATATCGGACGAGATGTCAACTGGTGTGGAAATGTCATGGCACAGTCTAATTGGTATGCCTTCGGTCGTCAGTCATGGGATCCTTCTGTTTCGGCAGAGACTATTGCCTGTGAATGGGTGAAGCAGACCCTTCAGCCAAAGACGGCTGAGGCACAGCAGACCATTGTCGATATGCTGATGCGCAGTCGTGAGGCTGTGGTCGATTACATGATGCCTATGGGCTTGCACCATCAGTTTGCCGACAATCACCACTACGGACCTGGTCCTTGGATCACTCACAAGAACACACGCCTTGACTGGCAGCCACCTTACTATCACAAGGCAGATGCCAAAGGCTTGGGCTTCGATCGCACGACAAAAGGAACCAATGCCGTTTCGCAGTATCCTGCAGAGTTTGCCGAGAAAGTGAATAACATTGAGACATGTCCTGAAGAGTTCCTGCTCTGGTTCCACCATGTGGCATGGAATCACAAGATAGGCGGTGAGACAATGTGGAGCCGACTTTGCCATCACTATCAGAATGGCGTGAATGAGGTGCGCCAGATGCAGAAGCAATGGCAGTCGGTAACTGGAACTGTCGATTCTGAAATACATGCTGCTATCACCAAGAAACTCGAGATCCAGCTCAAGGATGCGATCTGGTGGAAGGACGGATGTCTCGACTATTTCCAGACATTCTCAAAGATGCCTTATCCAGCCGATGTCGAGCCTTCGCAGCATAAGCTTGAAGACCTCAAGAAGGTTCTCCTCGGTCTCGGAGTCTATGGTTGTCCTTCAGGCGAAATGCTCGACAGCTGGAGATAATCAGTCTGGATGTCATCAATGAGCTTCAAGCCAGTTGCTGCCACTGCCGCAATCGGCAATGAGAGGCACTCTGAGCTTCACGGCTCCAGCCATCTCTTCGAGCACTAACGCTTGCAGTTTTTCTAATTCATTCTGTGGTACAGAGAAGTTCAATTCGTCATGAACCTGAATAAGGAGCTTGGCATTGAGCTTCTCTTTTCGTATGCGTCGGGCAATGCGTACCATGGCAATCTTGATAATGTCGGCAGCCGTGCCCTGAATGGGAGCGTTGATGGCATTGCGTTCGGCATAGCCCCTGACGGTTGCATTGGCCGATGAGATGTCGGTAAGAACACGTTTCCTGCCGAAAAGGGTTTCGACATAGCCTTTCTCTCGTGCTACTTCTATGCTCTTGTTCATATATTCCTGTACCTTCGGATAGGTGACGAAGTAGCCATCGATGAGTTGCTTGGCTTCACTGCGAGGTATGTTGAGGCGACTGGCAAGGCCGAATACGCTGATACCGTAGATGATGCCAAAGTTGGCAGTCTTTGCCTTTGTGCGCTGAAGCTTGGTCACTTCGCCTACAGGAAGGTGATAGATCTTTGCAGCTGTTGCCGTGTGGATGTCTTCGCCCGAAAGGAAAGCCTCGGTCATATTAGGATCCTGGCTGAGATGAGCCATGAGTCGCAGCTCAATCTGGCTATAGTCGGCACTGAAGAACACCTCTCCTTCATCAGGGATGAATGCCTTGCGCAACTCACGTCCCAGCTCATCGCGTATAGGGATGTTCTGGAGGTTAGGGTTGCTCGATGACAGTCGTCCTGTTGCGGTGACGGTCTGATTGAACTGAGCATGTATGCGGCCTGTGCGATGGTTGATCTCCTGTGGCAGAGCCTCGATATAGGTTGAGAGCAACTTCTTGACACCTCGGTAGTTGAGTATCTCGTCGATGATTGGCGACTTGTCGCGAAGCTTCTGCAGCACTTCCTCACTTGTGGTGTATTGTCCGCTCTTGGTCTTCTTGGCCTTTGGGTCGAGCTTCATCTCGTCGAACAGTACAGTGCCGACAGCCTTTGGAGACAGAGGGTTGAACGGATGACCTGCCAGCTCGGTGATGCGTGCTTCGATGTTCTTCAGTTCCTGATTCAATATGCCTTCCGACTCCTTGAGAGCAGCGACATCGATGCGCACGCCAGTCAGTTCCATGTCAGCAAGCACCTTGACCAGAGGCATCTCAATCTCATAGAAGAGTTTTTCAAGTTTTTCTTTCTTCAGCTCGTTCTTGAAGACCTTGTATAGCTGAAGTGTGACATCCGAATCCTCGCAGCAGTATTGCATCACCTTATCGACGGGCACCTCGCGCATTGTCTGCGGTTTCTCCTCTTCATCGAAATCAAATAGAGATTCGCTCGACTTTTTTGCTTTTGTGTTGATGAGGTCGGACGTTGGGATAGGGCGATATTTTAGATAGACTTCCGACAGATAGTCCATATTGTGCTGCATCTCTGGCTGAAGCAGGTAATGGGCAATCATGGTGTCGAAGAGAGGGTCGGAAACCTCGACATCATAGCGTTTCAGCATCGAATAGTCGAACTTGGCATTCTGCGCAATCTTTTCGACTGCCTCATTTTCGAGTATCGGACGCAGCATCTCGACTATCTCACGAGCCTTGACCTGATCGGCAGGGATTGGGACATACCATGCTTCGTGATTGTCGATGGCGAAGCTTATGCCCACCAGTTCAGCACCCATCACATTGACAGATGTTGTTTCGGTGTCGAAAGCGAAGTAAGGAACCCAGAAAAGCTGAGATATGAGATCCTGAATCTTCTCAGTAGTGTCGCAAAGCTTGTAGTTGGTCTTTACCGATGATATGTCGGTCAGGGGTGTCTCTGTTTCAGGAATGCTTGTCTCGACAGGCGCAGACTTAACAGGAGAATTGGCAGGACTCGAAGCAGATTCTTTGCCTTTATTGTCAGCACCAGCATTAGGAGAGCCAATCTTGTCTCTCAATGTTTTCAGTTCTTTGCGGAACTCCACCTCTTCGAATAGGGCAAGCAAGTCGCTATAGTTTGGTTCGACGATGCGCAGAGCCTCTTCATCGAGAGTGCAAGGTACGGAGCGGCAGATTGTAGCGAGATATTTGGAATCCTTGATCTGCTGGATGTTGTCCGACACTTTCTTCTGCAATGCGCCTTTGAGGTTGCTGACATTGGCAATGATGCCTTCGATACTGTCAAAGTCCTCGATGAGTTTCTGTGCGGTCTTCGGACCAACACCTGGGCAGCCTGGGATATTGTCGGCAGAGTCGCCCATTAGTCCGAGATAGTCGATGACCTGCTCGGTTCGCTTAAGGCCATATTTTGCCAAGACCTCAGGCACTCCAAGAATCTCGTATCCAGGGCCGAACGACTTTGGCTTGAATATACGGCAGTGTTCGCTCACCAACTGGGCATAGTCTTTGTCGGGTGTAAGCATGAAAGTCTCAAATTCTCCTGTTGCATCGGCCTGTAGAGCCAGAGTTCCGATCACATCGTCAGCCTCATAGTCAGTGACCTCTATGATCGGAATGTTGTATGCTTCGATGAGACGCTTGATGTAAGGAACAGCCTCGGTGATTGCTTCAGGCTGAGCCTCACGCTGCGCCTTATATGTGGGAAACTCACGATGACGGAAAGTGCCGCCCTTAGGGTCGAAGCATACTGCGAGGTGAGTGGGTTGAATGCGATTGCCATCGACTGTGAGATCGGTACTGAGCACATCTTGCAGAGTCTTCAGGAAACCGTAGATAGGACCTGTGTTCAGCCCTTTGCTGTTGACAAGAGGCTTATTGATGAATCCGTAATAGGCACGATAGATCAATGCGTAAGCATCGAGGAGAAAAAGTTGTTTCATTGCTATATTATTATGTAGATAACGGAAGTTAACGGGAGAATAGCCTCCCATTGACTTCCGTTTATTAGTTTGCGAAAGTTAATGCAAATTACATAGGGAAGAGAGTGAATGTGAACTCATAATCCTGATATTTCACGAGATATTCGTCACGTGGAATTGCACCCCAGCTGTTGATACATCCGAGACCGCACTGAACAAGGTCGATGCATACGTTAGTGAGGTCGGCCTGAGGAATTTCCTGAGAATGCCAGTTTTGCTTCTGCATGCCTTCGTCGAGCGACTCGATAGTGTAGTGGAGGGCAGAGGCATTGAAAGGCTTTTCTGCTACCACTGTGAGACCATGACCACCTGCGTTCATGATCTTGTACCAGCGGAGATCGACGTGGTTGCCTGTTTCCTGTGGACGGATATAGTTGTAGAACTCATCGGTCACTGTGCTGTTGTAGATGCCGATATGCTCTGAATCCTTTCGGTCGTTGTATGTCTCGACTGGACCGCGTCCGTAGTACTCAAGGTTCTCGAAGCACTTAGCCATTGGCAGCTGCATACCGAAGCGGAACATATCAGATTCCTGTGTGCGCACTTCGCCCTCAACCACTGGAGCATCACGCTTCTCGTAGCCATAAGGGTTGCTTTCGCGATAAGCCTTTGCCTTTGCCTGATCGACAGTCATCTTCTCTGTTACCTTGATTGCACCGTCGTTGCTGATGACGTAGGTCATGGCAAGCTTGGCTGCGACTTGTGGCATTGTGTATTCAGCAGAGATCACTGTAGCATTGTCCTTCTGCTCGTTCTTCAATGATTCGAGCTTGAAGGTAGGGTTCTTCCAAACAGCATATTTGCGCTGGAGGTTAGCACCGAAGTCATTGTCGGTTGGCGCACGCCAGAAGTTTGGTGTAAGCTCAGCATCTTCGGCAAGCATCTGGAGACCTCCAACCTCGTAGTTGCAAAGGAAGCCATTGTGCTTATTGAAGTCAATCTGGAAGTTGATACCCTTGATGATGAGGTGGTTGACATCATCGTCGTTGATTTCAGGAAGGATAGTGTTGACCTTCTTAGGCTTCTCAACGAAGATAGGTGCTGTAGCCTTCTTTACCTCAAGCTGTTGATGTGCGGCCTCATGTCCGGCAGGAAGGATGCCATCCTTTTCCTTGAGAGTGTATGAGAGGTTGAGGAAATACTCTGCACCATCGGCTGGGATTGTGCCCATTCCGAGCTTGACTGTAGCCTTCTGCTGAGGACCCGCCTTGATGTCGCTGACTGTACCAGCCTTAATGACTTCGCCATTGCGGACAAGCTGCCAGTGCATTGCATAGTTTGAGAGATCAGTAAAGAAGTTCTCGTTGAAGACCTCTACTGCATCGCCCTTGAGAGTTGACCAGATGTTCTGGTAATAGTAGCCTACCTCATACATGTGAGGGTTAGGCACGCGGTCTGGGCTAACGAGACCATTGTCACAGAAGTTGCCATCGGTAGCATCGTACTTGTTGAAGTCACCTCCGTAAGCATAGATCATAACTCCGTCTTTGCCTGTCCATCGGAGCGACTGATCGACGAAGTCCCAGATGTAGCCACCCTGTACGTTATCGTACTTGCGGATCAGATCCCAGTACTCCTTGAAGCCACCCTGCGAGTTACCCATTGCATGAGCATATTCGCACTGGATGAGCGGACGAGTCACCTTCTTGCTCTTGCCATACCTCTCTGTATATTCATAGTCGGCATACATTGGACAATTGATGTCGGTCCATCCTTCGCCTGCAGGATCGAATTCCTCAGAAGTAGCACGTTCGTAGTGGATTGGGCGAGAAGGATCCATCTTCTTGACAAAGTTGTAAGCATCCTTGAAGTTCTGACCCATACCACCCTCGTTACCGAGCGACCATACGATGACTGAAGGATGGTTGAAGTTGCGAGCCACATTGCGCTCGTTGCGCTCTATATGTGCCTTAGCAAAAGAAGGATCCTTGGCGAGAGACTGTGCGCCATAGCCCATGCCGTGGCTCTCGATGTTAGCTTCGGCAGTCACGTAGATGCCATATTCGTCGCAGAGCTCATACCAGTAAGAATCATCTGGATAGTGGCATGTGCGGACTGCATTGAGGTTGAACTGCTTGAAGAGCTTGATGTCCTGAAGCATACGCTCGCGTGACATCACATAACCTCCGTCAGGGTCGAGTTCGTGACGGTTGGCACCCTTGATGAGGACAGGCTGTCCATTGACAAGGAGCTGAGCGTTCTTGATTTCTACCTTGCGGAAACCAACCTTTACAGGAATTACCTCGAGAGTCTTGTTGCCAGATTTGAGACTTGCACGAAGAGTATAGAGGTAAGGTGTTTCAGATGTCCACTTGTTTGGGTTGCTGACAGCAAATGTAGCCTTTGTAGTAGCCTTTGCTGCAATGCTCTGCTCAGCAACTACATTGCCTTGAGCATCGAGAAGCTCAAGAGCAATGGTGCCGCTGCCCTTAGCCTTGAGATCGACAGTGAGTGTAGCGTCCTTGTATTGAGCATCGAGGTCTGTATTGACACGGATATCCTCGATGTGCGACTTGCCGCGAGAGTAGAGATAGCAGTCGCGTGCAATGCCTGCATAGCGGAAGTAGTCCTGATCTTCGAGATATGTGCCATCGCACCAGCGGAATATTTGCATTGCAATGAGATTCTTGCCAGGCTTGACGAAAGAGGTGATGTCAAATTCTTCCTCAAGTTTATTGTCTTCGCTGTAGCCAACATACTTGCCATTGACCCATATGTACATGTTGCTCGAAGCAGCACCGATATGGATCATTACCTGACGGCCATTCCAGCCTGCCGGAATCTCGATCTGACGGCGATAGTATCCGACGTGGTTGTCCTTGATAGGCACGTATGGAGGGTTGTTCTTGTACTGGCGGTCCCAAGCGTAAGGGATGTTAGTGTATTGAGGATCACCATAGCCATTGAGTTCCCACATGCCAGGGACTGGCATTGTTCCCCATGCCTCATCGTTGTAGGTTGTCTTGTAGAAGTCGCTTACATAATTGACGGCATCTTTCTGCCAAGAGAATTTCCACGTGCCATTGATGTCGAGATAGTTGTCCGACAACTGCTTGTCCTGCTTTGATGCCTCGATTGATTCGAAGGCAAAGAAAGCCGCATGCATAGGAGCACGGTTTACCTGATTGACGTTAGGATCTTGCCATTCCTTGTAGGTTTGCGCTGCAGCACTTGTGATGCTGCATACTGCCAAAATGGAAATGAATAGTTTTTTCATAGTGTAATTATTTGTTGAAGGAGAGTTCTGTTTCGTGCAAAGATAATCATTTTTTTGTGAAAGGAATAAGCATTTTTGATTTATTTTGTCTTTTTAGCCAGAAAATAATAAATATATTGCATATTTCAAGTAAATATTAAAGATAATGACTATATTTGTACACATTATTAATATACTAATCTTTATAAATTATATCAAAATGAAACAAATCTGTGGATTATTTGTGGCGTCGTTGGCTGTTCTTGCCTCTTGTGCCAAACAGGAACCTTTAGTGATTGCACCTTGCCAGATCTGGCCCGACAACAACGGAGTGCATGTGAATGCTCATGGAGGAGGAGTTCTGCTTCATGACGGCACTTATTACTGGTTTGGCGAGAACAAGTGTGACACAACATCTTCGGCAATGGTAGGTGTTGATTGCTATTCGTCGCAGGATCTGGTGCATTGGACCAATGAAGGAGTGGCTCTTGCCGTTTCTGATGACCCAGAAAGTGATATTACGCGAGGCTGCATCCTTGAACGACCGAAAGTGATCTACAACGAAAAGACAGGGAAGTTTGTGATGTGGTTCCATCTTGAGCTGAAGGGACGTGGTTATGAGGCAGCACGTGCAGGAGTGGCAGTGGCCGACAATCCTACAGGACCATATACCTTCATCCGTTCGGGACGAGTCAACCCTGGTATTCTTCCCATGGATCTTGACAACGAGGAAGCGAAAGCCAGACTTGCGGAGATTGACTATTATACATACGATGAAAGCAAGAACCCTCAGGCAGAAGAATGGTGGACACCTGAATGGCGAGCTGATGTGGATGCAGGCATCATAGCCGAACGAGATCTGGAAGGCGGACAGATGGCACGTGACATGACCCTCTTTGTCGATCAAGACGGAAAAGCCTATCACATCTATTCGGCGGAAGAGAATCTTACACTGAACATTGCAGAGCTCAGCGATGATTATCTCTCACACACAGGAAAATATATACGCATGGCACCTGGTGGACATAACGAGGCTCCTGCAGTCTTCTTTAAAGACGGTACATACTGGATGATAACTTCTGGCTGTACAGGCTGGGCTCCAAATGCAGCTCGTATGTTCTCTGCACCATCGATCATGGGACCTTGGACACAATACGACAACCCATGCCGGGGTGAAAATGCCGATATCACTTTTGGCGGTCAGAGCACATTCATCCTTCCTTATGGCGACAATTTCATCTTTATGGCTGATATATGGCGTCCGAAACATCCAAGTGATGCACGTTATCTCTGGCTTCCTATACAGTTTGACGAGAACGGAGTGCCATTCCTTGAGTTTATGGAGAAGTGGGACTTGAATACGTTCAAGGCTGTGACAGAATAAGGGTTATCAGTAGAGAAGACATCCTGAAATATACGATTTATTATGAATAAAAAAGGCTCGCCAAAAAGCGAGCCTTTAACATATAATGAGATCACATCAATCAGCGAGCTTAGCCTTGATGAACTCGCGGTTAAGACGAGCGATGTTAGAGATCTTGACGCTCTTAGGACACTCCATTTCGCATGCACGAGTGTTTGTACAGTTGCCGAAACCGAGTTCGTCCATCTTGGCAACCATTGCCTTTGCACGACGAGCAGCCTCAACCTTGCCCTGAGGGAGGAGGGCGAACTGGCTAACCTTAGCTGAAACGAAGAGCATGGCTGAACCATTCTTACAAGCAGCAACGCAAGCGCCACAGCCGATACAAGAAGCAGAGTCCATAGCCTCGTCGGCATCAACCTTTGAGATGAGGATAGCGTTGGCATCCTGAGCAGCACCACAGTTGATAGAAGTGTAACCACCAGCCTGCTGGATCTTGTCGAATGCAGAGCGGTCAACCATCAAGTCACGGATGATAGGGAAGCCGGCAGAACGCCAAGGCTCAACAGTGATGGTAGCCTCGTTAGAGAACTTACGCATGTGGAGCTGGCAAGTAGTAATAGCATCGTCGATACCGTGTGGACGACCGTTGATATAAAGTGAGCAAGTACCGCAAATACCCTCGCGGCAGTCATGATCGAATACGATAGGCTCCTCATGCTTGTTGATAAGCTGCTCATTGAGAGTATCCATCATCTCGAAGAATGACATCTCTGTTGAAACATGTTCAACACGATAAGTCTTGAATTCGCCCTTTTCCTTTGGGCCACGCTGACGCCAAACCTTAACGTTAACGTTCAAGAATTGTTCTTTTCCCATATTGTCTGATTAGTTCTTATAGTTACGAGTCTGTACCTTGATCTCCTGGTAGTTGAGCATCTCCTTGTAGAGTTCAGGCTCTTTGCCCTCGCCCATATACTTCCAGCAGCCTACATACATGAAGTTAGCATCATCGCGCTTTGCTTCGCCTTCTGGAGTCTGGTGCTCCTCGCGGAAGTGACCACCACAAGACTCCTCACGATGGAGGGCGTCGCGTGCCATGAGTTCGCCGATCTCGATGAAGTCGAGGAGGCGGATAGCCTTGTCGAGCTCAACGTTGAGAGTGTCGGCCTTGCCAGGAACATAAACTTCCTTCCAGAATGTCTCGCGGATAGCCTTGAGCTTCTTGAGACCTTCTTCAAGACCAGCCTTTGTACGACCCATACCTACATGCTCCCACATGATGTGGCCGAGCTCCTTGTGGATAGAATCGACAGTGCGTGAACCCTGAACAGCCATGATCTTGTTGATCTTGTTCTGAACATCCTTCTCTGCCTCAGCAAACTCAGGAAGGTCAGTTGAGAAACGAGGAACCTGGATCTGGTCAGCGAGATAGTTCTGGATGGTGTAAGGGAGCACGAAGTAACCATCAGCAAGACCCTGCATCAAAGCAGAAGCACCAAGACGGTTAGCACCGTGGTCAGAGAAGTTAGCCTCACCAGCGCAGAAGAGACCCTTGACAGAGGTCTGGAGTTCATAGTCAACCCAAATACCACCCATTGTGTAGTGGATAGCAGGGTAGATCATCATTGGAGTCTCGTATGGGTTGTCGTCAGTGATCTTCTGGTACATCTGGAAGAGGTTACCATACTTGTCGGCAACGACATCCTTGCCGAGACGCTTGATAGCATCAGAGAAATCGAGGAATACAGCGAGACCTGTGCTGTTTACGCCGAAGCCCTTGTCGCAGCGCTCCTTAGCAGCACGAGATGCCACGTCACGAGGAACGAGATTACCGAATGCTGGGTAACGACGCTCGAGATAGTAGTCACGGTCCTCTTCTGGAATCTGGTGACCACGGATCTCACCACGCTGAAGCTTCTGTGCATCCTCTAGCTTCTTTGGAACCCAGATACGACCATCGTTGCGGAGAGACTCAGACATAAGAGTGAGCTTAGACTGGATGTCACCGTGAACAGGGATACAAGTTGGGTGGATCTGAGCATAGCAAGGATTAGCGAACATTGCGCCCTTGTGGTAGATCTGGATAGCAGCACCACCGTTGCAAGACATTGCGTTGGTAGAAAGGAAGTAAGCATTGCCATAACCACCGGTAGCGATGATCACAGCATGAGCAGAGTGACGCTCAAGCTTACCAGTGACGAGGTTGCGAGTGATGATACCACGAGCACGTTCAACGCCTTCAGAGTCCTTGATGAGGACAACGTCGAGCATTTCCTGACGTGCGTACATAGTCACATTACCCTTCTGGATCTGACGGTTCAAAGAAGAATAAGCACCGAGGAGGAGCTGCTGACCTGTCTGTCCCTTAGCATAGAATGTACGAGAAACCTGAGCGCCACCGAAAGAACGGTTAGCGAGGGTTCCGCCGTATTCGCGAGCGAAAGGCACACCCTGAGCAACGCACTGGTCGATGATGTTGTTTGAAACCTCAGCAAGACGATATACGTTAGCCTCACGAGCACGATAGTCGCCACCCTTGATTGTATCATAGAAGAGACGATATACAGAGTCACCATCGTTCTGATAGTTCTTGGCTGCATTGATACCACCCTGTGCAGCGATTGAGTGTGCACGACGTGGAGAATCCTGGATGCAGAAGCACTTTACCTTGAAGCCCATCTCA
>SFEH01000105.1 GCA_004557315.1 Bacteroidales bacterium | reverse complement strand
CATTGCGTAAAAAAGTAGCTGTATTGATAAAAAATAGTTTATATAGCTATTGCATACAACAATTTTTTACATTTTTTATGAGGATAAATATTGAAAATCAGAAATGATAATCTTATCTTTGCGTCAGAAATTTTGTGAGAAATTAATACAATATCTTCACTATTTAAAACTGTCTGACTATGAAACCTGAGAAAATGACAAAAACAAAGTTGAGAGTCTTGCTGTCATTCTTGATGATGTCGGTATGTCTGTTTGTGGCATGTGATGACGATGACTCAGATTTGGATCCAATACGCAAGCCAACACCAACTACCAACAAGGCAGCATTGATTACGGATGAGGCAAAGTTGGAAATGATCTATTCCCTTTCGGACCTTGAGATTGACAAAGGCAGAATCTATGAGATGAACTATACTGCCGACTATAAGCTCGACTTGGCTTTGCAGTACGACATCGACGGAGCAGAAAGCCTGACGGAATTTGTCAAGAAGGAACTGCTCGACGTGTCTTTGGGAAGCAAGGCAGCATTGAGCTACGATGCTGGCTGCAGTGCCTTTGCATGTCCTGACAAGCAAGGCAAGGAGTTTCTGATGGGCAGGAACTTCGACTTTAATCACATTGTCAATGGCAATCGAGTGATGATACCAGTCATCGCTGTCCGTACTGCACCTCGTGGCGGCAAGAAGTCTGTTTCGTTTGTCGATGGACTGTTCATCAACTACACCAGCGGTTTCTATACCGACGGCAAATCTGACCTTTCTATGCTAATGGCTATGCCTTATCTGATGATGGACGGCATCAACGAAGATGGTTTTGCCATCAGTGTGCTCAAACTCGACGGCAAGCCGACTTTGCAGCAGGACCCAGGCAAGAAAAAGATTTTCACGACAGTGGCAATGCGTATGCTCCTCGACCGTGCATCGACAGTCGATCAGGCCATCAGCATGCTGAAAGAGTATAACATGTGCATGGATAAAGACCCAAGGGCAAGCTATCATTTCTTCATGGCCGATGCCAAGGGCAACTATGCCATAGTCGAATATGTCGATTCGGACATTCAGGTCAATCCGTCTAAGATGGAAGTCCTGGCAGGTGCTGACACATTGCGCTATGTAACCAATTTCTATGTGTCGCCAACGATGAAGAATACACCATACGGCAGCATCGAATCGACTCACGGCAAGGATCGTTACAATGTGCTGAAAGAGAGTCTGAAGGCACAAAACTATCGATTGACAGAGGAGCAGGTAATGGAAATCCTGGGTAAGGTATATCAAGGTCCAAAGAGCGAAGGCTCGACTGGCTTTACCCAATGGTCGGAGATGATCAATCTGAGTGACAAGGAGGTTGAGATGTCGATACTCGGAGAGTACAACAAGACTTTCGAATTTGAAGTTGACTGAGTTGCCTGACAAACCGACTTCTCTGCAAATATGGGCTCTTGCATTTCGCTATTAGTGGACGATGCAAGAGCCCTTGTCATATGTCATGTTCTCAAAATGAAAAGGTCACCTTTTCAAAATGAAAGGGTTGCTGAGAGGCGTTGCGATTGAGAAAAGGCTCACCCGAATTGTTTATCAACCTGTTGCGGGGAAAGTCTTGCAGATGGCACTATTTTTGCAAAAGCAATCAATGTTGTAATATAATGTATTAGAACATGGATTGTTTTACTTATATATACAAAAGCAACTACTCAAAGGAGGTCAGCTTTCAGTTCATCGCCCATACAGTAGGTCTTTTACAGCTATTTGAGTCTGTGCTGCTACTCATTTGCTGCTGTGTGTCGCTTTGGTATCATGAGGGCGATCTCATCGCCTTTGGCATTTCTTTTGTCATCAACCTTGCGGTCGGAGCCGCTTTGTTGGGTTATGGGCAGAAGAAAGAGATGGGGCCGAGCCGGTCGGAAGCTTATATAGTGGTGGCTCTGTCGTGGGTGTTCTTTAGCTTCTTCGGTATGATGCCCTATCTGATAGGCGGATATATTCCATCAGTAGCCGATGCTTTCTTTGAGACAATGTCGGGATTTACGACTACAGGTGCCACCATACTTGACAACATAGAGGACATGCCCCATGGCATATTGTTCTGGCGAAGTCTGACGCAATGGATAGGTGGTTTGGGAATAGTCTGTTTCACCATAGTGCTGATGCCTGGATTAGGCAATGGCAGTCAGATGCTCTATCTGTCAGAAGCGACAGGAGTAACTCATGACAGACTTTGTCCAAAGATACGGGACATGGCACGGTATATCCTGATGGTATATATTTCGCTGACCGCTCTTGAGATCGTCCTTCTTGAGGCAGGAGGTATGGGCTTGTTCGATGCTGTGTGTCATTCTATGTCCACAACTGCTACAGGAGGCTTTTCGACTAAACAAAACAGCATATCTTATTGGAATTCGCAATACATTGAATATGTGATTTCTTTGTTCATGCTGCTTTCCTCCGTCAATTTCTCTCTATACATCTTGGCTATTAAGGGGCAATGGAGGCAGATTTCGTCGAATTATGAGATAAAATGGTTCATGTCATCTGTATTTCTGCTGACCTTCATCATCACAATAGCCCTCATAGTAAGCAATGGCTATGGAATTGAAGAAGCCTTCCGCAAGGCTTTGTTTCAAGTCGCAACCTGTCATACATCCTGTGGTTTCGCGACCGACGACTTCAACCTTTGGCCTCCGTTCACTTGGATGTTGCTGATTTTTGCGATGTTGTCGGGAGGCTGCACAGGTTCGACAAGCGGAGGCATCAAGATATTGAGAATTGCCGTAGTCGGTATGTGCATAAGGAACCAGATGCGTCAGATTCTTCAGCCACGAGCAATATTGCCTGTAAGAGCTGGAAAATTGTTCGATAACAAGCTGGTGCTGACTGTACTTGTGTTCTTTGCGGCATATATAGTTGTTGCCTTTATTGGCTGGACTATGCTGATGGCATGTGGACTTGGGTTTACTGAGGCAATGAGCACGGTAGTTTCTGCGATGGGCAATGTCGGTCCTGGTTTGGGTGACTACGGTCCCGCTTACTCATGGGCTGCCATGCCTGACTTGGCTAAATGGATTCTGTCGGTATTGATGCTCATTGGCCGACTTGAGATTTTCGGCTTCCTGCTGCTCTTCTATCCTCCGACATGGAAAGGACGATGGATATAACTATGGTCTTTGAACAATAAAACCAACAGTAGTAACGTTATTATATATGGCAGATAACTCACAGTAAATAGAATGGATAGATATGAATATCAAAGAAAAACTTACACTTTCGGTAGGCGTACTCGTCGCGCTGATTATCGGATTGGTGGCTCTTTCTGTAATCAGTCTTCAGATATTAACGGCCACTGAGCCTACCTCGCCCGTAGCAGATTATGGTCTGACTCGCGCTTTGTCTCTACTGCTTCTGTTTGGAGCGTTGAGCATCTCCATCGGCATATGGATGCTGGTGAAGTTGCCCAACTCCATCACACGGCCCTTTCAGGAGTTGTCGCAAGGCATCAATGAAATAGCCAAACACAATTACGACGTTGAGCTGCATCTTTCAGGAAGCCGCACGATGGAACAGTTGTCAATGAACTTCAACCGCATGGCTCATCGTCTCCGAGATTACCACAACTCATCGCTTTCTCAGCTTCGAGTGTCAAAGCAGTATATTGAAACCATCATCGATTCGATTGATGAACCTATCGTCTGTATCGATCAGAATCTCAATCTCTATTATATCAACAATGAAGCTCTCGATATCCTGAATCTGAAACGTGCTGATGTGTTAGGAAAGTCGGCACAGGAGATAGCCATGCGCAACGATTTGCTGCGACTTTTGCTCGTGGGAATGAGCGAACATAAGGTGCACGACAATGCAGAGGAGAAAAAGGTCGAGCCAATCAAAGTCTATGCTGACAATAAGGAAAGTTATTTTCAAGTAAAATATCTGCCAGTAAGGATGAATAGTGATGAAGGTAAAGCGAAAGAAAGTGGCACGGTAATCTTGCTGAAGAACATCACCGAATTTCACAAGCTTGATGTGGCAAAAACCACTTTTATCTCTACCATTTCCCACGAACTGAAAACCCCGATATCTGCAATATTGATGAGCCAGCAACTGCTTGCTGACAATAGGTTAGGGGCACTCAACCCAGAGCAAAAAGAACTGTCGGAAAGCATCAGGGAAAACGGAGAACGACTGCTCAGCATTACAGGCGAATTGCTCAATATGACGCAGGTCGAAAGTGGCGTGCTTCAATTGAAACCGCATGTCACAAGACCTATTGAACTGATCGACTATGCCATCAAAGCCAATCAGGTGCAGGCAGATAAGTTCCACATAAACGTAGAGGTGGAATATCCAGAAGTGAAAATCTCAAGACTCTATGTTGATAGTGAGAAGATAGCCTGGGTATTGACCAACCTGCTCAGCAATGCCATACGTTACTCTCCTGAAAACGGACGTGTCATCATTGGTGCTCAACAAACAGATGAACATCATGTCACGTTGTTTGTTCAGGATTTCGGCCGAGGCATTGACCCTCGGTATCACGAGAGTATCTTTGAACGCTATTTCCGTGTGCCTGGCACCAAGATACAAGGTAGCGGTTTGGGATTGTCCATCTCGCGCGACTTTGTTGAAGCCCATAGTGGCACACTTACCGTTGAGAGTGAACTCGGCAAAGGCAGCCGGTTTATTGTGACTTTGCCTGTGTGAGGACAATTTTTAGTTTCTAATTTATAATTTTTAATGTACCGGGAGATGAATAGAATACTGATTATCGACGACGAACCTGCCATCCGTATGCTCCTTGCACGCATATTGGAGCTGGAAGGATATGAAGTGCTGAAAGCAAAAGACCGTGCTACGGCAATATATACACTAAAAAACAATGAGGTTCAGGTGGTGCTGTGCGATGTCTTCCTTCCTGATGGCAATGGAGTGGATATGGTACAGGAACTACAGCGACTGGCTCCTGTTGCCAAGATAATCCTCCTCACAGCCCATGGCAATATTCCCGACGGTGTGCAAGCCATCAAGAACGGAGCCTTTGACTATATTGTCAAGGGTGATGACAATCGAAAGATAATTCCGATAGTGAGCCGTGCGATGGATGCTGTGGCAGCTGAACAGAAGAAGCAAGCCAAGAAGAGCAATATCTCATCTGTTTCTTTTAGTTTCGATAATATCATTGGTCGTTCTCCTATGCTAGCCGATGTGATCAGTCAGGCTCGAAAGGTTGCAGCGACCGACGTGTCTGTGCTCATCAATGGCGAAACGGGAACTGGCAAGGAGGTCTTTGCCCGCGCTATCCATGGAGCCAGCCATCGCAGTGATGGAGCGTTCCTCGCTCTCAACTGTTCAGCCTTCAGTCGCGAACTTCTCGAAAGTGAGCTGTTCGGCTACAAAGCGGGAGCCTTTACAGGTGCAATAAAAGACAAAAAAGGTCTGCTTGAAGAAGCCAATCATGGCACAGTCTTCCTCGATGAGATAGGCGAGATGGCATTGGAACTGCAGTCAAAACTGCTGCGAGTATTGGAGACAGGAGAATTCGTGAAAGTGGGCGACACCAAGACTACTCGTGTCGATGTGCGTATCCTTTCGGCTACTAACCGCAACCTGAAGGAAGAAATAGCCAACGGACGATTCCGCGAGGACCTTTACTTCCGACTTTCCGTGTTCCGCATCCTTCTGCCTCCACTTCGCCAACGACGCGATGACATCCTTTTGCTCGCCCAGCATTTCATTGGGCTATATGCCAGGCAGATAGGTCGTACCGCTCCTTCGCTCTCCACAGAAGCCAAAAACATCTTCCTTGCCTATCAGTGGCCTGGCAATGTGCGTGAGATGATGAATGCCATCGAGCATGGACTTATAGTATGCGACAGTGAGATAACGCCAGGCGACTTGCCCATAGATATGCTCACAAGAGAGACTTCGTCAGAGAGTAACGACAGCCTAGACCTCAAGAGTGTGGAGCGCAACCACATCGTCAAGGTGCTCAAATTCACCAATGGCAATAAGACAGAGACCGCCCGACTGCTCAAGATTGGCCTGACCACACTCTATCGCAAGATTGAGGAATTTGGGATAAATATTTAGAAGCCTACCGAGTGGATGGAAGAAGCAGCATCGTATGGAAATCGTTAGCAGAGCTAAACCTTCGTGCAGGTAATAATTTCCACGATTCGGGTATTGCTTGTTTGTTCTTTTTGTTGTAATTTTGCACCCGAAAACTTATACACCAAGTGATTATGAAAAAGAAAGCATTATTATTAATAGTAATTTCGATGGCAATGGCACTTACAACCAATGCGTCGGCACAAGATGTGCAGGACAAAAGAACAGAAGAAAAATGGGACAAGGTGTTCCCGTTGAGCGAGACAGTCAATCACCGGAAGGTGGAGTTCAAGAATCAATATGGCATCACACTTGTGGGAGATTTATATACTCCCAAAAGTGGAAGCAACAGGATGGGTCTTGCGGTGTGCGGACCTTTTGGTGCATCAAAGGAACAGTCGAGCGGACTATATGCCATGAAGATGGCGGAACGAGGATTTGTCACTTGTGCTTTCGACCCTTCCTTTACAGGGGAAAGCGGTGGTGAGCCTCGACGCACGTCTTCACCAGACATCAATACCGAGGATTTCTTGGCAGCGGTGGATTTCCTTGCCTGCCTTCCCGATGTGGACGAGGAGAAGATAGGCATCATCGGTATTTGCGGATGGGGTGGCATAGCGCTGAATGCGGCAGCAGCAGACCCTCGCATCAAGGCTGCGGTGGCGAGCACTATGTATGACATGTGCCGCGTGAATGGCAACGGCTATTTTGATGAGAACGACAGTGAGGAAGCACGTTATGCAGCTCGCAAGGCGATGGCTGCCGAACGCACCAAGACTGCACGGAGTGGCAAGCTGACGCAAGCGGGAGGCGTGGTAGATCCGTTGCCTGCCGATGCCCCGCAGTTTGTCAAGGACTATTATGACTACTATAAGACGAGTCGTGGATACCATCCTCGTTCGGGCAACAGCAACGACGGTTGGCACACCTTTGGTTGTCAGGCCTATTCCAACGCGCGCTTCCTTTATTATATCAACGAGATTCGTTCGGCGGTGCTCATCATGCACGGCGAGAAAGCTCATTCCCGTTACTTCGGCGAGGCTGCTTACAAGTATATGGTAGAGGGTAAAGCCACTGGATATGATGCGGTTCGCAAGCCAAATCCAGTACCTGAGAACAAGGAGTTGCTCATCATCCCCAATGCCAGCCATTGCGATCTCTACGATGGAGGCTACACCGAACTGGAAGGCAAGGGCATGGCGAAAAACATCATTCCTTGGGAAAAGATGGAAGAATTCTTTTACAAGAACATGAAATGAGTACAATGAATATTAGCATAAGCAAAAGATGAAAAAGGTAATAGTTATTTC
>SFEH01000104.1 GCA_004557315.1 Bacteroidales bacterium | reverse complement strand
AGAATAAAACAAATACAATTATGAGTATATTAATAAAAGATACAACACGTGAACAGCGCATCGAGATAGTGCGCCGTAGTTTGGAAGATAGCGAAGAGGGTTGCGATAATTTCTATAGCAACGATGTCGAAGAGATGTATAAAGACTATATAGAAGGACGAAAAGAAATACGCGATATTAATGCTGAATATCGCGCAAACTATGTCGTCTCTGAACGTGAGATGGTTCGTCCTGGATGCGGAATGGGACGTTGATCTTCTGATGTTGATTACAGCAAACAGTATTCAGCCATCAATGAATTGTAATCATTGTTGCTCCGAAGCCGTATTGCTGGAATGAGGCATCCTGATAGGTGCAGAGAGGGTAGCGCAGCTTTAGGTCGTCAATCAGGGCACGGCGCAATACTCCCTCACCTTTGCCATGTATGAACACGATGCGCTGGTTCTTGCACTTCTTGTAGGTATCCATTGTCTTGCGGAACACACCGAGCTGGTATTTCAGGATAGCTGCATTGTCCATGCCAGAAGTTGTCTCGAGCAGCTCGTTGATATGCAGATCGACTTCGATGATACCGTTTCGCAATACGCCTGGCAACAGACTGCCATCGAGGGCTTTCAGTGGCTGGTTCTCGTTATTCTTGGCTTTTCCCTTGGCAATATCTTTCGGGTTGCTGTTGTATTGAGCCTTGAGCAAAGCGAGTTTCAGCTGGTCAATCTCGGCACGCAGGCGAGATATCTCGTCCTTGAGAATACGGTTTTCTTCTTCAAGTCGAATGTTCTCGGTTTTGGCTTCGACAATCTGACGAGCACGTTCTGTCAGCGGAGCCTCATGAATGGGGGCATGACCTGCTGCACGTGCATCGCCTTCGTCGGTCACCACTACGCATTGAGTGATGAGAGTAGGTATTTCGAATCCGTCTTCATCTTCCACCAACACGATATTCGAACCCTGGAAGCCTGATACTTTGCCTCCTCCTATTGAGTCGAGAAATCTTACTTTATCACCTATTTTCATTGTATTTCAAATTGTTTATTACCAGAATTATCTGAACAAAATGCTTGAGTCACCATACGAAAGGAAGCGGAACTCATTGTCCAGTGCGTATTGATAAATGCGGTGCCAGTTTGGACCTTCGAGCGAATCACCGTCGATGAAAGCTGACACGAGCAGCAGGAGCGTGCTCTGCGGCATGTGGAAATTGGTGACGATGGTCTTGACCAGACGGTACTGGAATCCCGGAGCAATGAGGATTTGAGTGGCAGTCACAAGATTATCCATATTATTCCGCTCCAAATAGGCAATGATTTGTTCCAAAGCCTCGACCTCTGTCATTGTGTATGAGAAGTCGTAAGGTTCCCATTGGTGTACTACCAGTTCCTCGGCATGAGCTTCAGGATTCTTGGCAATCTTGTTACCTATGTAATAAAGGCTTTCGAGAGTGCGCACCGATGTTGTACCCACTGCCACGAGAGGGGAGTCGCTGGTCTTGAGATGTTCGGCTATTCGCACGATCACCGACTTTGGCACCGAGATGAACTCCGTATGCATGTCATGGCCTTCGATAGTGTCGCTTTTGACAGGCTTGAAAGTACCTGCACCCACATGCAGGGTGATATATTGCAGATCGACATTCTTGTCGCGCAGAGCCTGAAGCTCCTTTTCTGTGAAATGCAGGCCTGCAGTAGGGGCTGCCACAGAACCCTTGATGCGGCTATAGACAGTCTGGTAGGTCTGCTTGTCTTTCTCTTCGGTCGCACGGTTCAGATATGGCGGTATAGGCAGTTCGCCTATGGCATCGAGAATCTTGGCAAAGCTCACTGGCTTATCCCAGAAGAAATGAATCTTCTGCGAAGCACCATTGACGCTGGCACGTTCGCAGTTCAGAACCACCTCTTCGCCATCGACTGTAATAGTCTGCGACAGAGCGCCATCCTTCCATTTCTTGCTATTGCCCACGAGGCATGTCCACGTGCATTCATGTTCTGAAGCGAAGTTCTGCTGATAGTCGCGCGGAGCTTCAGGTTCAAGACAGAACACCTCGATCAGGGCACCTGTCTCTTTGTGGAAATGCAGTCGGGCCTGAATCACGCGGGTATTGTTGAACACTATCAGGCTGCCTGCGGGAATCTGATCAGGCAGGTCGAAGAATTTTTTCTGTTCTATCTCGCCATTTCTCCAGATGAGAAGTTTTGACTGGTCGCGTTCGGCCAGCGGATACTTGGCTATTCGCTCATCGGGCAATTCATAATCGTATGATTTGATTTCGATGTTTCTTGGATTTATCATATCATTAAAAATAATAACCTACATTAAGAATAATTCCTGTTTCTTTAGTACGATTGCTCCACGTGCCGATCAGAGAGATTGGACCAGCCACGCCTCGATAGTGATAGCCGAGGTTGCAACCCCAGAAGAGAGCCTCTTTGTCGAGCGCATGGTCGATGTTGTTGCAGAGTGACATAGCGTCGAATTTCGCCACGATGAAGTGGTTGCCACCCATGCGTTGCTGCAAGTCGAAGCCCGCCACATTGACCGCCTTTGAATCTACAATCTCGAGGAACGGCACGCCTGCCACTTCCATCTGCTGATCCTTCATCAGGCCATTGTGCAGACCTCCGAAGAAGTTCTTAAGGGCAAACGGTACGTGAGCATCACCCGGACAGATGATGCGTGTTGACGCATGAGGGATGAACGAGAACCTACGGTTGGGAGAGAACGACGTGCGCCATTTGAATGTGAAGACAGGGAACATGGCGTAGTTGTGGAATTCATAAAGGTTGCTCGATATCAATTCAGCCTTTGCTTCGGTTTGAGTGCCTCGTGTCGGGAAATATTGAGAGTCGAGGTTGTTGAACTCTGCCTTTACGAAATAGGTGAAATATTTCTCCTTGTTCAGATCGGGAGCTATGACAGCCACATCCTTATGGAAAAGGAGATTGCGGTATCGGTCAACATCGTATCGCAGCCCTAATGAATATCCCACCTTATTATATTCTTTCTTGTAGCGCATGATGAAGCGCTGATGATAATCGCTCAAATCGGCAATGCGGAAGCCCTTGAAGTAGCATGACATATCTTTCTTGGCAAAAGAGTAGCCCGACTCTATCTTGCTTTCGTTCTTGAAGATATGAGCAATCGAGATACCACCCACCATCCTTGCACCCAGACGTCCGTAGATATTCAAGTCGATCATGCTTCTTCGCAGCAGGCGCGCATCGATTGACAGTTGCATCGCCGCATATTCCTGATTGTCAAAACGGCATCCAAGGCTGAGCGCTCCGTGCTGGAACACATGCTTTGCGAAGTGGTAGCTGCTCTTCAGTGTCTCTGTGAAGTCGATCATGCCAAGGCTGTCGGTCTTGATGATGCTGACATCTTCGTCGGCTTCATCATAAATCTCCTTATGGACATCGGCATTGCTCGTGCAGTAATTCACGCAGCTCATGCGTGTGCGGCTTACGCCTGCCGACTGGTCGATGCCGAGATGTTCTGCAAGTCTGTAGAGCGAATCGATATTAGCCACGGCAGCTTCCTTGCCTCTCTCAATGAGCGAATCGATTGCTGCGGCAGAGAAGCTTGCTGCAGTGTAGCCTTCAGTATTGACTGGGATATAGATGTCGGTATCTTCCTTGTTAGCCTTGTAGAGCTCCATGCTGTTGAAGTCGAGCATGCGCATCATGATGTCGAATGCGCTGTTGGCGAGCTGATCTTCTGTCATGGGAGTCACAAGGTCAACGCCGATGATAATGTCGGCACCCATATCTCGTGCCACATCCACTGGATAGTTATCGACCACAAAGCCATCGACGAGGGTAGCATCGCCCACCTTGACAGGAGTAAACACCGATGGGATGGCCATGCTGCTTCGCATAGCCGTGACGAGATTGCCCTCGTGGAACACATGTTTCTCGCCCGTGACGGCATTGGTAGCTACGCATGCGAAGCGGATAGGGAACTTGCTGAAGTCGCTGTTGTCGGGCAGTCCGTCGGTGAGATGATTGAACAGCAGCGAGATGTTCCTGCCGTCGATGATGCCACCGCCGCCAGTGCTCGAAAGCACGCGTGAACGGTCGAGCGACACCCGAAGGAGAAAGTTCTCGTTGTTCTTTTTTGCCGTGAGCAGTTCGCTGCCGAAGTCGGGCTTGTCGAGTATGAGGTTGAGCCAGTCGGTCTCGCGTGCAATCTCCAATAATTCGTCCGACGTGTATCCAATGCTGTATAGACCTCCCACGATTGAGCCCATCGAAGTACCCACGATTATGTCAATAGGAATACCGCACGACTCGATCACCTTGATCGCGCCGAGATGAGCCATGCCCTTGGCACCGCCACCAGCCAGGACCAAAGCTACGGTAGGTCGCTTTTTGTCCTTGTTCACATTGCTATTGTTTTGGGCATTGGCAGCGAAAATTGCTACACAAAATGCCAAAATCGTGTAAAAGAGTCTTATCATATTTATAATATACGTGCGCAAATATAGTAAAAATCTCTCAAATGCCATCAAAACGTTGCAGAAAATTTGGTCATTATTTAATAAATGTTTATATTTGCGCGTGTCTTTTAAGGTAAAATTAAAGCATTTTCAGGTTTGTTTTAATTCAGAAAGCAATTAATAAACACAATAATTATTGGAAATGAACAAGATTGTAAGCAAAAAAATGTTCAGCGAGAAGGTGGCTTGTTTCGAAGTAGAGGCACCTCTCATCGCGAGAAGTCGCAAGGCTGGTCACTTTGTGATCGTACGTCTTGACGAGAAAGGTGAGCGCATTCCACTCACCATCGCTGACAGCGACGTTGAGCGTGGCACTATCACGCTCGTAGTTCAGGCAGTAGGCGCAAGCTCTACTCGTATGATTCAGCTCAATGAGGGCGACATGTTCCACGATGTCGTAGGTCCTCTCGGTCATGCTACCGACATCCAGAACTACGGCACCGTAGTGTGCTGCGGTGGTGGTGTAGGCGTGGCTCCTCTGCTTCCTATCGTGAAGGCTATGCACGAGGCTGGCAACAAGGTCATCGTGGTGCTTGCAGCCCGCACCAAGGATCTCATCATCCTTGAGGACGAGATGCGTGCCAGCAGCGACGAGGTGATCATCATGACCGACGATGGCTCATACGGCCAGAAGGGTCTGGTGACAACAGGTGTCGAGCAGGTGATCCAGCGCGAGAAGGTCGATAAGGTAGTATGTATCGGCCCTACCATCATGATGAAGTTCGTGAGCCTCCTCACACAGAAGTACGAGGTTCCAACCATCGTTTCGCTCAATACCATCATGGTCGATGGTACAGGTATGTGTGGCGCATGCCGTGTCACCGTAGGCGGCAAGACAAAGTTTGTCTGCGTCGATGGACCAGAATTCGATGCTCATCAGGTAGATTTCAACGAGATGATGATGCGTATGAAAGCATACAAGGCCGAGGAAACAGAGGCTATGGAAAAGTTAAATTGTTAAGAAAAAAGAAAGTCAATGACACTTGAAGAAATAAAGGCTCTGCGAAATGAGCCATGGCGTGAAGAGCTCCGCAAGGCAATCCCAGCAAAGGAGCGTGGCGCTATCGAGCGTGTGAAGATGCCAGAGTTGACACCAGAATATCGTGTAACTACTTTCACCGAAGAAGTACAGCAGGGTCTCACCGAGAAGATGGCTGTGCAGGAGGCACAGCGCTGTCTCGACTGCCCTGATCCATCATGTATGAAGGGCTGTCCTGTAGGCATCAATATCCCTACATTCATCAAGCATATCGAGAAGGGCGAGTTCCTTGAGGCTGCCAAGACCATAAAGCAGACATCGAGCCTCCCAGCAGTGTGCGGTCGTGTCTGCCCACAGGAGAAGCAGTGCGAAGGTCAGTGCATCAAGCTAAAGATGAAGCAGAAGCCTGTGGCTATCGGCTATCTCGAGCGTTTTGCAGCCGACTATGAGCGCACAAGCGGACACATGCAGGCTCCTGAATGTGCTCCAAAGAACGGCAAGAAGGTATGTGTCGTTGGATCAGGTCCTTCAGGACTCGCATTTGCTGCCGATATGGTCAAGTTCGGCTACGATGTTACAGTCTTCGAGGCACTTCACGAGATCGGTGGTGTATTGAAGTATGGTATTCCAGAGTTCCGTCTGCCTAATAGCGTGGTCGATGCAGAGATCAACATCATGCGTGAGATGGGCGTCAACTTCCAGCCAGATGTCATCGTGGGCAAGACAGTGAGCTATGATCAGCTCCATGAGATGGGCTTCGACGGTATCTTCGTAGGTTCGGGTGCTGGTCTGCCTCGCTTCATGAACATCCCAGGCGAGAACGCTATCGGCGTGATGTCATCTAACGAATACCTCACACGCATCAACCTCATGGGTGCAGGTCGCGGTCAGGGCTTCGACACTCCTGTGCTCAAGGGCAAGCATGTCGTAGTGTGTGGTGGTGGTAACACAGCCATGGACTCAGCCCGCACAGCTAAGCGCATGGGTGCAGAGACTGTCACTCTCGTCTATCGTCGTGGTCTCGAAGAGCTCCCTGCACGTGCCGAGGAGGTTCACCACGCAATGGAGGAGGGCATCGACTTCCACGTGCTCCACAACCCAATCGAATATATTGCCGACGAGAACGGACGTGTCAAGGAGGCTGTGCTTCAGGTAATGGAGCTTGGCGAGCCTGACGCATCAGGCCGTCGCAGTCCTGTGGCAGTCGAGGGAAAGACCGAGACTATCCCAGCAGACCTCGTCATCGTGGCAATCGGTGTTTCACCAAACCCAATCATCCCATCAGAGTTCAAGGGTCTTGAGATCTCGCGTAAGGGCACTATCGTCGTAAGCGAGGAGACTATGCAATCGGATGTCAAGGATGTCTTTGCTGGTGGTGACATCGTGCGTGGTGGCGCAACCGTAATCCTCGCAATGGGCGACGGACGTCGTGCTGCAGCTCATATGCATGAGTATCTTTCTTGAATTATCGAGAATAAAGGAAGATAAAGGAGTTAAAGAAGATAAAGGAGATAAAGACAAATGTGTTAGTATTCTCTTTTCTCTTTATTATTATCAGACGATGCAACTATTGTCTTTATCTCCTTTATCTTCTTTAACTTCTTTATCTTCCCCAAATAAAGCAAAATTATGAACAAAATCATCATGACCGCTGCTGTTGTTGCAGCCCTTGGTCTCTCTTCTTGTTCGGGCAATAAGGAGCAGAGCACCAATCCGCTGTTCTCGGAGTTCAACACTCCTTACGGCATTCCACCTTTCGACCAGATCACCATCGACAATTTTCGTGAGGCTATGATCAAGGGCATGGAGGAGGAGAAGGCAGAGATCCAGGCCATCATCGATTGTCAGGACGAGCCTACTTTTGCCAATGTCATCGCACCTCTCGACAAGTCGGGCGAACTGCTTGACCGTGCCAGCTCTACTTTCGGTCCTCTCTCATCGAGCAACTCAAC
>SFEH01000103.1 GCA_004557315.1 Bacteroidales bacterium | reverse complement strand
AAATTGTAGTGCGGCGTGAGATTCTCATTGCTGATGGCATGACGTATGTAGTGATGCGCGTAGTTGATATGTACACCAACTTCGGCTATAGGCGGATAATTAGGACTTGCAAAGGCGTTGAACTGCTCGGCGCTGAACTTCTTCGAACGGTTGCCTCGCAGCAGATAGCTCTGGAAGAAGATACAGACTTCAGGAACCATAGGCATACCGATGCGGTCGTAGGTAGCAGCTATCTCGATGGCTGTAATGAGGTTTTCCTTGCCATCGGTACGCAACACGCCAATAGGCAACTGCGAACCCGTGAAAATCACTGGCTTGGCAAGGTTCTGCAAAATGAAACTCAATGCCGTAGCCGAATAAGCCATAGTGTCAGTGCCATGAAGAATCACGAAGCCATCATAGCGGTCATAGTTATCGACCACAACCTCTGCCATGTGCTGCCAGTGTTCGGGCTTGATGTTGCTCGAATCCAATGGCTGCTCAAATTGCAAGGTATCGACCTGAACATGCAGCTGATTCATCTCTGGCACATGCGATGCCAAGTGCTGGAAATCGAGAGGCTCGTGAGCTCCAGTCTCGGGATTTTCGACCATACCAATAGTACCTCCTGTGTAGAGGATCAATACTCTTGGCACATGCTTGTCAATCGGCGGCATTGAATTATTGAGCATAATAATCTTGTTAATATATTATCATTCATCGAGATGCATCATTTCTTCACCTCGACTCTCTGTGTCCTTGGCAATGAATTGTTGCGGATGTTGGTCTGTGTCACCACTGCCTGGGCAAGCGAGAGGAACGACTGTCCGACCATCGAGTCATAGTTCATCACTATTGGCTTTCCGCCATCGCCTGCCTCACATACGCCCTGCACCACTGGAATCTGTGCAAGCAGAGGCACGTTCATCTGCTCTGCAAGGTTCTTGACACCCTCCTTTCCGAAAAGATAATACTTGTTCTGCGGTAGTTCGGCAGGAGTGAACCATGCCATGTTCTCGACCAATCCGAGCACAGGCACGTTGATCTTCTCGTTCTGGAACATGTCGATGCCCTTCTTGCAGTCAGCCAAAGCCACCTGCTGGGGTGTGCTCACTATCACTGCTCCTGTGAGAGCGAGGGTCTGCACCACTGTGAGATGAATGTCGCTTGTTCCTGGAGGGAGGTCAATGAGGAAATAGTCGAGCTCGCCCCAGTCGGCATCGCCAATGAGTTGCTTCAATGCACTTCCAGCCATTGAGCCTCGCCAGATAGTTGCCGAATTAGGATCTACAAAGAAACCGACCGAAAGAACCTTCACACCATATTGTTCGGCAGGAATGATGAGGTCACGACCGTCAATCTTCTCGGCATAAGGCTGGAAGTTCTCAAGGTCGAACATCTTTGGCATAGAAGGACCGAACACATCGGCATCGAGCAAACCTACCTTGTAACCGAGCATCGAGAGTCCGACAGCGAGATTGGCAGCGACCGTGCTTTTGCCGACACCACCCTTGCCCGAAGCCACGGCAATTATGTTCTTGACATTTGGCAGCAGCTTGTCTGGCTCAGGACGTGGTGCTTGCTTTGCCTCTGTCTTGATCTCCACCTCGACAGGTTCGCCCACCTGGGCACAGAGATGCTTGATGTTGGCTTCAGCAGCCTTGACTACCGACTTCATGAATGGGTCGTTAGGTTTCGCGAAGATGAGCGTGAAACTCACGTTGGCACCAGCTATGCGCATGTCGTCCTTGAGCATTCCGCTCTCGATGACATTCTTCTTCGTGCCTGGATATATCACATTGGCAAGCGCCTGTTCTATAAGTTTTGGGTATAATGCCATTCTTAATTTGGGATATTATTTGGAGTTAACTCCTTATAAATAATCATTTACACATGCGAAAAGAGCTCGCTTCTCTTCTCTCGTCCGTACGAGCGATAAGAATCGAGTTCTATTTCTACATCTGGTTCAATCCACTTGTCTCGCTTCTCAATCTGCAATGCAAGATACTTGATCGAAATGCCGCGTCCGAGCCACTGACTCTCGTAGTAGGTCTGGATATTGCGCAAAGCGGCAATGTCCGAAGCTACGTCGTCGTTATAGAGGTCGTGGGTCGAAGCAAGTATCTTCAAGCCGTTGGCTTTCGCCATCTCCTCGGTATAGGTGACGAGGAAGTTCGAGTCGCTCTTGAGATGCACGAGACCACCATCGGCAAGCACTTGCGAATAGCGGTTCATGAACATGGTGCAGGTCAGGCGCTTGTTCACCTTCTTCATCTGTGGGTCGGCAAAGGTGATCCATATCTCCGACAGCTCGCCTGGGGCAAAGAATGAAGTGAGGAACTCGATGTGAGTACGCACGAAAGCCACATTGCTCATGCCCTTCTCGATTGCCTCGGTAGCTCCCATGTGCATACGCGCACCCTTGATGTCTATACCAATGTAGTTCTTGTCGGGAAACTCCTTGGCAAGCCCAACTGTATATTCACCACGTCCGCAGCCTAATTCCACCACGATTGGGTTGTCGTTGTGGAAGTAGTCCTGGTGCCAGCGTCCTTTCAGTGGGAAGCCTGTCTCCTGCAACTGCTCGAATGAGTATTGAAACACATTCGGGTATTGCGCCATTTCTGCAAATTTCGCAAGTTTGTTTTTTGCCATCTGTAATCTTTTGTCTGAACAAGGATGATTGGTCCTTAATCATGTTTGGTGAACAAGTACTTCAAGCGGCTGAAGAGGCTTTCACGCTTTTCTTCGTTAGTCTTGAAGTGGTCTGAATCGCGGAACTTTTCGATTGCCTTCTTCTCGCTATCCGACAGGTTCTCTGGCACATAGACAAGAATATTGATCAGCAAATCGCCCGTGCCGTAACCTCCTGACGTCGGCATTCCCTTGCCCTTGAGTCGCAGCATCTTGCCTGGTTGAGTGCCTGCAGGGATATTGATGCGCACACGTCCGTTGAGAGTCGGTATCTCGACAGGTCCGCCGAGCGCGGCTGTTGGGAAGTCGATGAGCAGGTTATAGACGAGGTCATCGTGGTCGCGGAGCAGTTCCTTGTCTGGAATCTCCTCGATGGTGATGATAAGGTCGCCAGGCTGTCCGCCCTGAACCTGCGAAGGATAGCCCTTGCCCGAAAGCTTGAGCTGCTGTCCGTCGAGCACGCCAGCAGGGATGGTGAACGAGATTTCCTCGCCCTGGATCTTGCCCTTCTTGGTCACGCCCGTTGCAATCTCCTGAAGAGTGAGCTTGACAGTCGTGCGGCGGTCAGCCCCCTTGGTCTTGCGACGTCCGCCACCGAAAGCGGAACCGAATATGCCTTCAGGGCCATAGGCTCCACCCATGAACGGATCACCGCCATTGAACGTATATGTGCGGCTGCCGCCTCGGCCACTGCTGCTGAATCCGCCTGCTGCACCTCCAAAGAACTGGTTGAAGATGTCGAATGGGTCGAATCCAGCGCCATCGAAGCCTCCTGCTCCACCGCCAAAGCCACCTGCACCGCCCATACCGGCATGACCGAACTGGTCGTAACGCGCACGCTTGTTGTCATCGCTCAATACGTCGTATGCCTCGGCTACCTCCTTGAAGTTGGCTTCGGCAGTCTTCTTTTCGGCATCCGAAGCCTGACTCCACTTGTCAGGGTGCCATTTGAGAGCCAGCTTGCGGTAGGCTTTCTTGATTTCGTCGGCACTTGCTCCCTTTTGCAGGCCAAGCACCTCATAATAGTCACGTTTTGTTGCCATAAAATAAATGATTATTGGCCAACTACAACTTTAGCGAATCGGATTACCTTATCCTTAAGTTTGTAGCCCTTGGTTACACAATCCACAATCTTACCCTTGAGCTCTGGTGTAGGAGCTGGGAAAAGAGTCATGGCATCGTGTATGTTTTCGTCGAAGGTCTCGCCCATCTCGGCAGGAATGACTGTGAGTTCGTTCTGCTCAAGATAAGTCTTGAACTTGCTGTAGATCAGGTTGACACCCTCACGCAAGCTGTTGATGTCGTCGCTCTTCTCCATGTGGTCGATTGCTCGTTCAAAATCATCAATCACCGGAAGTAACTTCTTGAAAGCATCCTCACCGCCATACTTCAACAGGTTCTGCTTGTCACGGAGTGTGTTCTTGCGGAAATTGTCGAAGTCGGCCATCAGACGCAGATATGCATCCTTCTGGGCAGCGAGCTGCTTCTGCAACTCCTCGATCTGCTCTTCGGGTGTCACTTCCTTCACTTCTTCGGCTGGCTGCTCCTGAGCCTGTGCCTCTGTTGTTTCTGTCTGAACGTCCTGTTCAGGCTTCTGCTGTTCTTCCAATTTTTCTTCCTGATTATTCATATATATATTTATTTAATAATTCAACATTTATATTTATGCTCTGCAAAAACAGTGCCATGACAAAGTGTCACACTTTGGCTTTTCAGCCCTTGTGTACTTCATATCCTTTGGCAAACCAGTTTTCATAGCCCTCTGGCTCTTCGTTGAAGATGCCAAAGAGTGCCGAACCCGATCCCGACATCGACGCATAGATTGCTCCATGGTCATAGAGTGCCTGCTTGACCTCGGCAAGCTCTGGGTGCAATGGGAAGACCGATTTCTCGAAGTCGTTGACGATGCAGTCCTTCCATTCCTCCACAGGCTTCTTGAGCAATTCGTAAAGAGGCACCTCGGGCATAACTGGCTTGACATTCGAATATGCCTCCTTGGTGCTCACCCCGAATGGCGGCTTCACCACAATGATATGCTTGCCGCTGAGCGAAAGTGGATATGGCTCCATCTCCGAACCAATGCCCTCGCAGTACTGTGCTCCCTTGCGGCAGAAGAATGCGCAATCCGCACCCATCGCTGCTGCTTCCTTCTCAAGGTCGGCATCGCTGATGTCGAGGCTGAACATCTCGCGCAGCATCAGCAGCACATGTGCTCCGTCCGATGATCCTCCGCCAAGTCCTGCTCCGAATGGCACAATCTTCTTCAGATAGATGGTACAGCCAGGGAGGTCGGGAAAGAGCTTCTGCAAGCGGCGATAGGCCTTGACGCAGAGATTGCTTTCAGGATCACCGTCAATGGCAATGCCACTCATCACGATCCTGCACTCTCCTGGCTCGCCTTCTGCAATGATCTCTACTGCATCGCACCAGTCAATCGGATAGAACAATGTCTGGAGTACATGATAACCATTCTCCAACCTTCGGGTCACAAACAGACCCAGATTAATCTTGGCATGTGGAAACTTGAGCATAGTCTTTTTCTTTTTTGGGGGGAGTTAAAGGAGATAAAGAAGTTAAAGAAGATAAAGACAATAGTTGCATTGTCGTTTCTTTTTTGGAGGAGTTAAAGGAGATAAAGAAGTTAAAGAAGATAAAGACAATAGTTGCATTGTCGTTTCTTTTTGGAGGAGTTAAAGGAGATAAAGAAGTTAAAGAAGATAAAGACAATATTTGCATTGTCGTTTCTTTTTGAGAAGATAAAGCAAGAGATATTATCTGAGGCAAAAATCATTTGTCTTTATCTCCTTTATCTTCTTTAACTTCTTTATCTTCCTAAAACTCATTTATCTTTAACTTCTTTATCTTCGTTTTAAAAAAAATTCAATCATGATGATATGGCTCGCCTCTCATTATTGTGAAAGCACGATAGATCTGTTCGACAAGGAAGAGCCTCACCATCTGATGGCTGAAGGTCATCTTCGACAGCGAGATCTTGCCTTGTGCAGCATCGTAGATTCGCTGCGAGAAGCCATAGGGACCGCCAATCAGCAGCACCAGTCGCTTGTTGACCGTGTGCATCTTGTTCTCGAGGAAGGTGCTGAACTCGCGCGAAGTGAACTCCTTGCCTTTCTCGTCGAGCAAAACGAGCACGTCGCCCGACTGCAAGCGGTCGAACACCATGTCGGCCTCCTTTTCCTTCTGCTGTTCTTCGGTCAGGCTCTTGGTATTCTTAAGGTCGGGCACTTCCTCGATAGCAAACGGCACATAGTGAGTCAGTCGCTGCTGATAGTCGGATATCGCCTCCTGAAAGAGCTTTCCCGTGGTCTTGCCAATGAACATAACATGTATGCGCATGAGATGTGAAGGTGTTATGATGTTAAGATGTTATGTGGGCAAGGAGTTTCTGTATTCTCGGAGCCTCACCACACAAGATCACAGTATCGCCCTCAAGCAAGAGTATGCTGGCATCTGGGTTCATGTATGTCTGTCCTTCATGCTCGATGCCGAGCACGGCACACTGCGCCTTCTCCTTGATGTGCGATTCTGCAAGCGACTTGCCACAGAATGGCATGGCAGCGGTCACGACAAACTGCTCGAGGGTGAACGGTATGCGCTGGCGTATGATGTCCTGCGAGCCGTCCTTGGCTGTCTCGCCCATCTCGAGCCATCGCTTGAACTCTTCGATCTGCAAGTCGGTTCCTGCCACTACGATGATGTCGTGAGGGAAGAGCCGTTCGCGTCCTCCTGGCACGTTGATGTCGAGTCCTTCGCGTATGATGCGCACAATATTGATGCCCGACACCTTGCGCAAGCCTAATTCCATGAGCATCTTTCCGCAATAGCTCGATGTGACAGGGAGCTCGAAATCGGCAATGTGAAGGTCGTGGTTGAGCAGCTCGTTCTCAAAGTCCTTGCGCACGAAGCGGTTGCTGTCCTGCTCTTTCTCACGTGCATTCAGATTGCTCATGAAGCGTTCCTCAATCCTCTTCGATGAGTTGCGCACCTTGGTCGAGAAAAAGATGAGGGCAACAATGCTGACCGAACATACGACAAGCACACCATAGGTATAGGCGAAATAGTATTGAATGCAATAAATCACGATGACCGTGCAGATGATGAATCGCAACAGCGACATCGCCACTACATAGCCTCGGCGTATGCCTCCGCTGTTCCACACCGATATGGTTTCCTGACCGCGGATATGCTTGGTGGCAATCTTGTAGATGAATGGCGAGAGCACGCTGAGCAAGACACCCAATGCGACAAATCTGCCCACCCAGTCCATCTCTTCGGGCAACATGGCATTGATGGCATCGACAAACGGCTCGGAGATATAGTTGAAATATATCACCATGACGAATATCGTGAGGATGATATATATCACGGCTGTGACCACGAATTTCCTTATCATGATGCTCAAGTCGCTATCGGGCGAGATGGTGTTCCTGTTGTGGGCATACTGTTCGAGCATGACCTTGACCTTCCTCGGCAAGAGGCTATCGACCTTCTCGTAGGCTGGATTCGACAGCCTTATTATGTAAGGTGTCAGGAAGGTGGTGATCACCGACACTGCCACTATCACTGGATAAAGATACTTCTCGGTCACGCCTATGCTTTCGCCAAACTGCGCGAGGATGAAGCTGAACTCTCCCACCTGCACCAGGGTGAAGCCTTCCAGAAAGGAGCACACCGAGCGAGGCGAAGATGATCTGTCCGAAGATCACCAAGAGGCTGATCACGGTGATTGGCAGCCAGTATTTGCCGAGCAATGCTGGGTCGATCATCATTCCCACTGAAGTGAAGAAGATAGCACCGAACATGTTCTTGATAGGACTCATGAGCCGCTCAACGCGTTCTGCCTCAAGGGTTTCAGCGAGGATGCTACCCATAACGAACGCTCCCAAAGCCGCACTGAAACCTGCTCCTATCGCTAACAGCACCATGCCAAGGCAGAGTCCGAGCGACATGATGGTCATCGTCTCATCGTTGAGATGGCGGCGGCACAGCCTGAACAATGTCGGGATGATCATGATGCCAGCCACAAACCACAGTATCAGATAAGCCACGAGCTTGCCCAACTGCCAAGCCATCTC
>SFEH01000102.1 GCA_004557315.1 Bacteroidales bacterium | reverse complement strand
GAATCTTGGCGAACAAACGAGATCGACCATCCCTCCTCCGAATCGTCCATTGTCGCCAATGAGCTGGAAAAAGACATGGCTTTCGAACAAGAACGCTACGAGCGCTATCATAACCGACATAGTCATATCGACAATGCGCTCACTTATCATAGTGCCCAAGGTCGTCGTAAACGAAGTTCCATAGGTATTGGCAATATAATTGCATCGCCAAATCTCTCCAAGACGGGGAAAAATAAGATTAAGACCATAGTTGCCAAACACCGAGACCGACATGTCGTGGACAGATGGATTGACTCCAAGCGTGCGTATCTGCAAACGCCAGCGCAGACCTCTCACAATATGACTCAACAAACCGATAAACAGAGATATGGCAACCCACGTCCACGAGATACCCTTGTCAATCACCTCCTTGACCTGTGCAAGATCGACCTTGCTCATCAAAAACCAGAAGATTCCCACTCCAAACAGGAGAGGGAGGACAACCTTCATTATCTTCTGAAAATATCGTAACATCTTAACACTTTAACATCTTCACACCTTAACACCTTCACACCTTAACACCTTCACATCTTAACATCTCCGCTTGCTTTCTTGAACGCCACTTGATAGTCAAGCACCTCCTTTATATATGCCGAAGTGACCTTTCCATTGAATCGGCCAAGTCGCACAAATGGCAGATTATAGTATTCAGGATCAGCCTTGAGCTGAAGGCACACCTCAACATTATCGTGCCAGAGAGTCGGATTATAGCCCAAGGAATCAGACATCGTGATAGCATCATAGATGTGCCCCAGGCCAGCATGGAAACCTGCAAGCGTGAAATATACCAGATCGTGTTCGATATTCTTCTTGCGCAGCCGTCGTTCAATATCGGCAAGCAGAGCTGTTCCTGCCTTGATGTTTTCTTCCGGATCAAGCAGCATCGAATCCCTGCATCCATAGTTGGCTGCCGTACGTGGCATGAGCTGCATCAGTCCGCTGGCACCGCTCTTGGAAACGATCTCAGGACGGAACCTCGACTCGACATACGAAACGGCAGCAACCAGAGTCCAGTCTATTCCCGCCTCTTTGGCATAATGCTTGAACAAGTTGTCGAACGGAGAAACCTGACCTTCCTTAACAACATATTTCTTTGGCTTTCTTTCCTTGTACTGTCGAGCTTTATTAATTTCGGCAGCTACGATGACATTCTGCAGACTGTCGTTGATCTCGATGGATTCCTGACTCACCGAATCTGCTTCCTGCTGAACTGCTTTGGCATGATTAGTGATGACAAAGAAATCCAAGACACACACACCAATAACAACAATAAAGACTATTGTTGCAATTATTGCTGTCAGACGTATGTAGGCAGTTCGCGTCACAATCGGAAAAAGATTAAATCAAACGCTTGATATATTGTCTCAAGACATCGATCGCCACACTGTTGCTTCCGCCCAGAGGAACGATGATATCGGCATAAGCCTTGGTAGGCTCGATATGAAGATTGTGCATTGGCTTGATGATGCGCTGGTATCGGTCGATGAGATCCTCGACAGTCCTGCCTCGCTCAACCACATCTCGTCGCAATACGCGTATGAGACGTTCATCACTGTCAGCATCGACAAACACCTTCATGTCGAGAATTGCACGGATCGAAGGATCGACCAAAGCCATGATGCCTTCGAGTATGATCACACTGCGAGGCTCGATATGCTTGGTCTCTTTCAGTCGGCTACAAGTCGTGTAGTCATACACAGGCTCCTCGATGCTCTTTCCTTCCCTGAGCATGTTCAGCTGCTCGAAAAGCAAAGGCCAGTCAAATGCCCGCGGCTCATCAAAGTTTTGCGCACGGCGCTCATCCCATGGCAGATGACTGCTGTCTTTATAGTATGAATCCTGAGAAACGACGGTTACGCTTCCCTCGGGAAGACTCTCAATTATCTTGCGGACCACGGTGGTCTTGCCCGAACCGGTACCGCCTGCAATTCCTATTATCATTATGCTGTATTGATAGATTAGATTTTTGCAAAAATAATCAAAATATAGTTATGGTGACCAAAATATACCAAAAAAAACGTAGATTTAGGTCTTCATTGTTGTATTTTACAATATTTCGTCTTATTTTTGCCTTATGATTTCAAAAAACGTCATCAAACAGATACATAGCCTTGAGCAAAGGAAGTTCCGCAAGACAGAAGGAAAATTCGTAGCCGAAGGCAACAAACTCGTGGAAGACAACCTGTCAGCAATGCGTTGCCACCGGCTCGTAGCTACCACCCAATGGTGGGAGCAGCACGACTATGCCCATTCTCTTGCTGAGGAATGCTTCGAGGTTACTCGCGAAGAGATGGAGAAGACAAGTCTCCTGCAGACTCCACAGGATGTGCTTGCCGTGTTCTATATCCCAGAACCTTCACCATTCACGCCTTCTCCCGATGAACTGACATTGGCACTCGACTGTATTCAGGACCCAGGCAACCTTGGCACCATCATCCGTCTGTGCGACTGGTTTGGCATCCACGACATCATCTGTTCCGCAACTACAGCTGACTGTTATAGTCCCAAGGTAGTTCAGGCTACCATGGGTGCAATTGCCCGCGTGCGCGTCCACTATCTTGACCTCCCTGAATGTCTCGCCAATGCCCGCAGCCAGGGCATCAGCATCTATGGCACCTTCCTTGAAGGTACCAACATCTATAGCACCGAACTGTCGGGCAATGGTATCATTGTCATGGGCAACGAGGGAAACGGCATCTCCGACGAGGTTGCTTCAATTGTCACACACAAGATCAATATTCCTCCTTACCCCGCAGGTTCCGTCACAAGCGAGTCGCTCAATGTAGGCATAGCTACGGCCATCACTGTAGCAGAGTTCCGCAGGAGGTTTTAAGGTTGTGAGGTTGTGAGGTTATTAGGTTATGAGGTTATTAGGTTATGAGGTTATTAGGTTATGAAAAAAGTATCGGTTATCATTCTTAATTGGAATGGCAGTAAGCTGTTGAGGAAATATCTTCCTTCGGTGGTGCAATATACCAATAGTGATATTGCAGAGGTAGTCGTTGCCGACAATGGTTCGACCGACGACTCTCTGCAGATCATCCGTGAGGAGTTTCCTTCTGTTCGACTTATCACTTTCGACCAGAACTATGGCTTTGCCAAGGGATATAACCTTGCCATCAGTCAGATTCGCACTCCCTATTGCCTGCTGCTCAACGATGATGTAAGGGTCACCGACCATTGGCTTGAGCCGCTTATTGACTATATGGAGACCCATCCCGAAGTCGGTGCTCTTCAGCCAAAACTGCTCAGCGACCGCGAACCTCAGTCGTTTGAATATGCAGGTGCATGTGGCGGCTTCCTCGACAAGCATGGCTATCCTTTCTGCCGCGGACGAATCTTCGATGTCACAGAAACTGACAACGGACAATATGACGATGTCGCACAGATCATGTGGGCAACAGGTGCATGCCTGATGATGCAGACCGCACTATACCGTAGGGTAGGCGGACTCGACGAACTGTTCTTTGCTCACATGGAAGAGATCGACCTCTGCTGGCGTGTTCGCAACCTCGGATTCGGGATTGTGTGTGTTCCACAGTCAAAGGTCTATCATTATGGAGGAGGTTCATTGGCAATGGGAAACCCTCGCAAGACAAAGCTCAATTTCCGCAACTCGCTCCTGATGCTCTACAAGAACCTGCCAGCAAGAAGCCGTCGCTCAACGATAATCACACGTCTTCTGCTCGATGGCGTTGCAGCACTCAATTTCCTGCTTCATGGCGAATTCATGCAGGTCAAGGCAATATGGGATGCTCACCGCGAAGCTGATTCTCTTTACCGCAATGTCTATAGAAACCTATATTATAATAATATTGAGGAGGCTAAACCCAAGCAGTTCGATGAGGAGAAACTGAATATCCTGGTCGAATACTATATCAAGAGGCACAAAAAATATACACAACTGAAGACATAACCCTCAGTTGTGTTTTTATTTGTTTCAACAGGCATCTACCGTCTGTTACAATATCTTGCTTCAACTATCATCTTCTCCTTATCCACACGGAATTGATTTCTGCCTGCGTATCGTTCTTGTCAAACTTTACAACCAGATTTGCCTTTTTGCTGACAATAGCCTTCATCGTCTTTGTGCTGAGAAGAATGTGACATGCTTCGGCGTTGCCTCGTCCTGCATCGACATTGTAGTTTTCGAACACATGCACAGTGGCATCGCCTTCATACCATTCGAACGATCCTCCATCGGTTCGCTGAAGCGAGACTCTTACATCTCCGCCTCTTCTGCCAGTTATCACAAAACCTACATCTGCCCCTATTTCCTCATTAGTATAAGGCTGCAAACGGCTATAGTCGATTTCGGGCAATACTCCACCAGCCGCCTTTATGTCTTCGGCACTGATGAGCAAGTCCTGATAGTCGTAGGCAGGGCGGTAGGTGTTGCCTTCGTAAAGCGTCAGGTCACCCGTATCCCAGATGTTGTCCCACCACTGGTTATACTCGCGATAAGACTTGACCCAGAAGGTGAACGAACTGCGATCAAGGTTATATGAAGCACCCTCACTCAGCCAGTCCCATGTTGGATTGGCAATGACAAGCACATTCGATGGTGTGCCGAGATACTGATCATTGGCTGGATAGAGATAGAACCTCAATGTCTTGCCTTTATGCTTCAATGACACTACAAACCGGCCTGCATCATTCGCCATCGAGAAATCTTCTCCAACTATCAGGCCTGAATAGACCTCTCGTTCGCGAAAGTTGTGCTTTCCTGTAGTCACATTGACCAGACGGTCGGTAAGACGATACCCAAACGCATTATGAACGTTGGCAAAGACGGGCAGCCTTCCTCCGTCATATTCATAGTTCACCGCCATCTCTTCCTTTGCTCCGATGGCACAAAGCTTGACATCGGCAGTTTCCTCGCCCGACACATGAACCACCTCGATCACGACATCGTTGTAATCAAGATAGTTGCTGACCGAATCGACAACCTCGTAGGCAATCAGGTATGACATCTTTGGAGCCTGAGGAAGACTGCCCGACTCCAGGTTATGTTCGTAGAAGGTCACCTCCACCGCGTCATTATCATCTGGCACTACATTCTTCTTGGCGAAGTATGTACCGTTCTCGATGCCTACGCACAATGTATGAAGCGTATATGGACCGTCAACGGCAACGCTGATAAGCGAGTCGGCCGACACTTCATACTGTCCGATGAGATACGACTTCTCGGGGTAAGTATCAGGGTCAGCAGTATAGATCTTCATCGTCCAGATCCCGCCCATCTCGATTTCCGCATTCACCGAAAACTGTATGGCAGTGTTCCACGTCTGCCTTTCATCAGGCCAGCCATACTGATCGACGAACTGCTTACTGAAGTCACTCAGTCGGTTGATGCGCCAGTCGAAGTCGGAACGGCACGAGCACAGCGTTGCAAACAACAGAGATACTATTGTGACTAATGTTATTTTCTTATTCAAGTCGATATTTTTCACTTCTTCAGCGTAATCTTTGTCAAAGTAATGTTCTTGCCTTTAACCTTCAGGTTATTATCATATTTCATCCAATCATAGAACACACCTTCCACAACCATTGACGATTCCGGATTAGTGTTCCAATGACCTAAAGAGACATTCTGGACATAGACATTCCAATCGCTCGGATTATTGATTGTGATATAATACAGAATCTTGCTGCTTGAAGTCGGATCGGCTGCTCTCAACGCAGGAAGAGCATCATTGATAGGCAGCTCGACTTCATTAGTATAAACCAGATTACCTTCCCAAAGAACAATCGCATCCTGGTCTTCGTCGGTGTCAGGAGTATCAGGATCAGTCGGTGTATCAGGATCAGTCGGCGTATCAGGCTCCGATGGTTCCGATGGCTGCACAGGCTCAGTGAAGTCCTCCGACTCCTGTCCTTCGTTAGGATTCTTTTCCTCTTCTGTCACACCAGAGAACTTCGATCCATAGAGATATTCAGGCTTAACCGAATAGACGTTCTTATCCCAGAATGACTTGGTTGGATCAGCCACCCATGCGCTGAAGTTCTCGTAACCCAAGGTGATCTTCACCTTTTCCTGCGGCCACATCACCTCCTCGCCATTGTAGTATTTTGGCACGCATATCTTCAGAGGAGCTTCACCTTCCACATTGGAAAGATTGATCCATTCAGCTTCGTTGAACGTATTGACGCTCTGTTTCAGATAGTCGTCCACGCCATTGCGATAGACCTTAATTTTGAGCCTGTCGATCGAGAACTTGCCATAGCCAACAATACGCTTCTCATTCTGGGCTCCAGTATATCCTTTTTTGGTATCGATGAAAAGCTTGAAAGTCTTGGCTGGGCGTTCTGCCATGATACCTCCCGATGGAGATTTCCCTCCCTTGGTGTTGTACATGATCTTGTATTCATCATTTGTCAAGTGTTTACCATAGACATCGTTGAACAACTCATGCACCTCAAACAGCGGAATGTCATCATAGCTCACACAAGCAGGAATTGTTCCACCGGCAGCCTGAAGGACAAGAGTCACGACACAGCCATTGTCTTTGATCTGTCCATTTCCTTTTTCTTCATATTCGACATCGATCACCACATCATTGTAGTCGATATCGCTGCCTGTAATCTTGGCATTGCCACCCAAGTCCTCGCACATGATACGAGCAGGGTTGTAGTTGGTTACGCTACCTACACTTGAGATCTTGATGATCCAGTCGTTGCAAATACCATTGGCAGGAACTCTTTCATTTGGGTTTGCCCAATCGCGATCAGCCTCAAAGTCAAAGCCCAAATAATAGCCCTCATAACCTTCGCCCTTTAGATAGACGATATAATACTTATCGTGGTCGGTCGAGCTGCTTGCCGAGCACTCATACGACCAGTTGTTCACATTGGCATCAGTGATGAGGGTTCCGTTCAAATGAGTCTGCGCACCATTGTTCTTGTCCTCATCATAGCCATAGCCCTTACCTCCATTCCAGTCATAGAGTTTCTGAGGCTCTGAGTAGTTCAGATCTTCTGCACCCTGAACCCAGCACTTCAGCTGGTTCATATTCTGGCAGTTGTAGGTTTGTCCGTTGTCGGCATACTCATCCTTTGTGCGATCAGAAGCCACATGCTGCACCCAGACATTCGAATAGCTAATATTGGCATTCATGCGGTAATTGCCCAGGACATTCCTGTCGCTGTAATCCACCAGCGAGCCGAAGCCCAGGGTATTGCGCAGGAAGCTCTGGTAAGCATAAGGGTTGTTGTTCTTCAGATCCTCAATCGAAGAATAGCCATCAGGGAGCAATGCTCCGTTCAGGTCGAAGTAGGCTGTATTGTCATTATTGACCGTGCTTCTTGTGTTATAATCCTTGGTAATGACCGACTGGCCCTTTCCATAGTAGGTAGGAGTCTCTGCCCAGCGCACCCTATGATGTCTGAACCATGCCGACACCTCATCATGCTCGCGCTTCGAGATATTCAGCGGCAATGGCATGCAGTCC
>SFEH01000101.1 GCA_004557315.1 Bacteroidales bacterium | reverse complement strand
GTACAGAAATATCTTTCGTCTTTATCGCGATGCCCGTCGAATCGGGTTCAATGTATCTTGGCGGTTCAATGCCACGAAGAGCAGATACAAGGGTAGCCACGCCGGACAAAGCGAGCGCAACCGACTATAATCACTCTCGTTTCGATAGGCAGCCGTCGGCCTCCGTGCCGACGCTGCCTCCATTTAAGTCAAACGTATGCAGGGGGAGTTGTCATTTGGGGATGCTCCCCCCTGCTTGTATCTCCTCAACAAGGAATTATCTTCCTCACCTCGAAACCCCTTGCCGGATCTTCTGTATTCGTCCATCGTATCTGCCATCGGCAATGTCGTGGACTTCATGGTCGGCACGTCTGAGTTCATTGGCATTGAACCTGCCCAAAGTGCCTGCCAGCCATACAAACCAGTCCGCCACCTGCTTCAAGGTGGCACTGGCAAGGTCGGAAAACATCTTCAGGTATTGCTTGATGGCGTATGACTCGTTGTCCCAGAAAATATCGCCGTGTTTGCCGCCACGACCGCCGAAACCAGAATAGGCGTAGTCCTGAATGGCTTTGATGCAAAACTGCAAGCCCTCGTCAATGCGGTAGATATAGGCAGACATGGCAAAGCTCCGAGCTTGCTCGCCTGAGCACCTATTAAAGAAAGCAATGAGCGAAGACTATGTTTGCAGCGAGAAAGCCGTAAACTGGATATACAATAGTGTTGAAGGACGCTCTTAGGGGCTTTGCGCCCCTGCCGCTTGGCAAACTCCGCAGTTTTTTTCATAGTTATTAGTATTTCATAGTTATTAGTATTTGTGGGTGCAAAGATAGTACAAAAACACTAAACTAAGAAATATTTTAATGACAATTTGCACTAAATGGAGATTTTTATATTGTATTAATTGCACCAAATGGAGCTTTTTGAATAAATCGGCTTACACAAAATAAATATTTTTGATTCAGCAAGAGAAAAATAACAACAACAAATACTCATTAGTGGACACTAATGAATTTATCTATTTGTAAAGTTTGTACAAACTTCATATTAGCGACTGTCAAATCATAATCTCATGCCACACAGTCAACCAAAAGTCTATTTGAGGGTCTTGTCTTAAGAGCTCTACTCGACCCTCAAAGTCATTGTGCCAATGCCATCGATGGCTGACGACCGAACAGAAATATTGGCTTTGCCAGCTTTCCTGCCACTTCGCACCACAATCAGTGCCTGACCTTTGTAGGTAGTCACATTCGGAGAGGTCTTTGGTTCAATGTCCTTGAGATTGGCACTGGCTGCTGCGAGCAGAGTTGCTTTGCCAGCTACCTTCACGCTGACAGGAATTGCTGCATCGGGCACGAGGTTGCCATCATGATCCACTACCTCGACTTTGATGTATGCGAGATCCTGACCATCGGCTAGAATGCGGTGGCGGTCGGCAGTCAAGCGGAGGCTTGCAGGCTTGCCACTGGTGCGGAGTGTGCTTTCAGACAATTCCTTGCCATTGGCATCGACAGACACGGCCTTGAGCACTCCAGGCTGATAGGGCAGTTTGATGATGGCCTTGTATTGAGTGCCGATATTGACATCCTTCTCGGCTACAATCTTGTCGTTGAGATAGAGTCGGACTTTAGGAGCTTTGGTATATATCTCGGCTTCGATATCCTTGCCTTCCCATCCTGGCCAGTTCCATGATTCCCATGTCGGCCAAACCGACCACATGGTTTCAGTAACATGTCCATTGGTATAATAGTCGGGCTCGCGCACAGCAAGATAAATGTCCGAAGCGCCTTCTTCTGTGTTCCAGAGCAAGTCGCGATAGTGAGAGATAGGCTTGCGCCAGCCAACCAGATCTACATCGCCACAATATGCGCCATGGTATGGGAAGTGAGTGGCTTGCCAATGTTCATCGCGAGGCTCACCTTCATAATGGAACAGACCGATGGCCGATTCGCCAAGGTAGTCGAGTCCTGTCCATACCATATCGCCTATGATATATGGCCGGTCAACGGTGTGTTTCCAGTTGGCAAAAGCATCGCGAGGATAGCTCTCGGTCTGCCACATCACACGTTCGGGACAACGCTCATGGTCGCTTTCTGCCTTATGCATCATGTAATTGTAGCCAACGATGTCGAGCACGGCTGCATGAGGGTCATAGATCTCCCAATCGCTGTCCCAGGCACAGAGTGCTTCGGTGACGGGGCGAGTATTGTCGAGAGCAGTGATGACATCCTTGAACTTCTGGGCAGTATGGATTACTCTGATTTCCTTGCGCTCAATTACTTCATTGCCAATGCTATATGAGATGATGCATGGATGATTGCGGTCGCGCAAAACCATTGCTGTCAGGTCTTCGCGGTGGCAAGAGTCGATGGCGAGATGATAGTCGAAAGGATTCTTCTCGGCATACCAGCCGTCGAACGATTCATCGACCACCATCATGCCCAAGCTGTCGCACGCATCGAGCATGGCGCGTGTCTGAGGATTATGGGAAGTACGAATGAGATTGAACCCTGCCTCCTTCATCAGGCGCACCTTGCGGATCTCGGCAGCATCGAATGCCATTGCGCCCAGAATGCCATCGTCGTGGTGCACGCATGCTCCATTGATGAGCGTAGGCTGTCCGTTGAGCAAGAATCCTCGCGTGGCATCGTAGCTGAAGGTGCGCACACCATGCTTCACGGTCAGTTCACCCACCTTGATGTCGTAGAGTTTCGGATTGGCAGGTGACCATAGTTCGACATTACGAAGCATACGAGTCTCATCGAGCTTGCCGTCATAAGTAACTCGCACGACAGCAGAGTCGGCACGAGTTCCATCGTCTGCCATTCCGTAAATCTGTACAGTGCGAACAAAGAGTTTCTGAGGGTCATCCATCTTATTGTCATTGTAAGTCTCAAGCCATACGTGGCGATATATGCCCGAACCGCTATACCATCGGCAGTTAGGTTGCTGAGCATTATCGACCAATACGGCAATAGTGTTGATGCCCTTTGCAACGAATGGGGTGATTTCTACCTTGAACGGTGTATAGCCATAGAAATGCTGACCAGCTTGTTGTCCGTTGACAAACACCTTGCAGTTTTGATACACTCCCTCGAAGTGCAGCCAGAGGCTTTCTCCATCGTTGACCTTCAGTTCCGTGTCCTTTATCTGCTTGCGATACCACCCTGTGCCACCAGGGAAAAATCCGCCGCCATTTCCAGTTGGACCATCAATGCTTGGAGAGTGGTAGATGTCCCAATCGTGAGGCAGATCCACGCTCTGCCATTTTGAGTCATCAAGCGCAGGGAGATGACCATCCGTTACATTCTGTTCGATGAACTTCCATCCGAAGTCAAGACTTGTTATCTTGCTTTGAGCTGCTGATGGGATGCAAGCAAGTCCCAATAGGCCTATAGCGGCAAATAATCTTTTCATAATATCAAATGGTTTTGTGTTTTGAAATCTGGAAATAGTAGATGATGAAAATTGGTAAGTGGTAAGAGCAATAGAGCAATCAACTACTCACGCTGCAAAGTTACGACAATTTTCGGAAATCTCCAATATTTGTCATGCATTTTTCAATCATACGACTTGAAGTGTCAAAAAAAAAGAAGGAGATCAGACGATCACCTTCTTTTTGAAGTAGTTGTCGCGGAAAAGGGAAGGAGAGCATCCTTTCTTTTTCTTGAATATTCGGTTGAAGTTGCTGATGTTGTTGAAGCCGCAGTCGATGCATATCTCGGCTATCGACATTGAGCTATCGACCAAGGCACGTGCTGCGTGGCCGATGCGGACATCGATGATGTATTCCTGGACGGTCTTGCCTGTGCGCAGCTTGAAGAAACGGCTGAAGGCCGACGATGTCATGCCTGCAAGGTCAGCAAGCGTCTGAAGTCTCACTTCCTGCTTGAAGTTGGTGTCGATATATTCCTCGACTTTCCTTACACGTCGGCTTTCGGTCGATACCTGTACGTTGGCAAATGAGCTGCTTGCCAATTTGCGGTATTCGGTATCGTTCGACAATTCGTAGAGGATCTCAAGCAGCTTGATTACACGATAGAATCCTGGCTGTGTCTTGGTAATCTCATCAAGACGTGTATAGATGCGCATGATGGCAGAGAGGCTGAATGCAATGCCATTCTTGGCATTCTCGAGCAGTTGCTGGATGCTATTCATCTGGCTCTTGCCCAAGAGAGTATCGCCGAAGAGGTTTGGCTCGAACTGAATGGTAATTTCGCGCACTTTCTGATGCTGACATACATTCTGCTCCCATACGTGCTCAAGGTTACTGCCGATGAGTGCAAGATCGTATTGTCCGAGGATCTCGATCGAATCGCCTACTATACGACGAGCTCCCGAACAATTCTCAACGAAGTTCAGTTCTATCTCCTCGTGTTTGTGGAGAGGAAATGTGAAACTCTCTTTATTTCGGTCAACGAGATAAAAACAGTCTTTTTTTTCAAGAGGTGTTATTTCGGTTATGATCTTGTTCATGGTTGAGGAAGTGTGCCTTATTAGTGGAGAAATATACTTTGGAAAAGAAAATGCCGGATGCCGTCATTGGTCACCCGGCATAATATCTTGGCTCCTTATTAGAGAGTGATGAGGTTCTTTCCAGTCATTTCAGCTGGCTGAGCGATGCCCATGATGCTGAGGATAGTAGGAGCAACGTCACAGAGCTTGCCATCGGCAACCTTTGCATTCTTGTTGTCGGTTACATAGACACAAGGTACTGGGTTGAGCGAGTGAGCTGTGTTTGGAGTACCATCGGCATTTACTGCGAAGTCGGCATTACCGTGGTCAGCAATGATGATCACCTCATAGCCGTTCTCCTTAGCAGCCTCGCATACGTCGTGGCAGCAGATGTCGATTGTCTCGACAGCCTTCTGGATGGCAGCATAGATACCTGTGTGGCCAACCATATCTCCGTTTGCGAAGTTACAAGCGATGAAGTCGTACTTCTGTGTCTTGATAGCCTCAACGAGCTTGTCCTTGACGATGAGTGCGCTCATTTCTGGCTGAAGGTCGTAAGTAGCAACCTTTGGAGAAGGAACAAGCACGCGGTCCTCGCCTTCGTATTCTGCCTCGCGTCCGCCATTGAAGAAGAAAGTAACGTGAGCATACTTCTCTGTCTCTGCTATACGGAGCTGCTTCTTACCTGCGTTGCTGACGATTTCGCCGAGAGTGTTCTCGACATTCTCTTTAGGGAAGAGGATGTGGAGGCCCTTGAACTTTGCATCGTAAGGAGTCATTGTGCAGTAGTAGAGAGGCAATGTCTTCATGCCTTCAGCTGGCATATCCTCCTGAGTGAGCACAGAAGTGATTTCCTTTGCACGGTCGTTGCGGTAGTTGAAGAAGATGACAGTGTCGTTTGGCTGGATTGTACCTACAGCCTTGCCGTCCTTTGCAAGCACGCATGGCTCAACAAATTCGTCAGTGACACCAGCATCGTAGCTGTCCTGCATTGCCTGAACTGGGCAAGAATACTGTGTGCCTACACCTGCTGTGAGCTGGTCGTAAGCCTTCTTGATACGATCCCAGCGCTTGTCACGATCCATTGCATAGAAGCGTCCGGTGATTGATGCGATCTCGCCGCAGCCAACTTCCTTGCAATGGTTGGCAACTGTCTCGATAAAGCCCTTGCCCGAACGTGGGTCGGTATCACGGCCGTCCATGAAGCAGTGGAGGAAAGTGCGACCCTCAAGTCCATATTCCTTTGCAAGGTCAACGAGCTTGAGAAGATGAGCAAGTGAAGAGTGAACGCCACCAGTAGAAGTAAGACCCATGAAGTGGATGCTGCCTCCCTTCTTTGCGTTCTCGAATGCGCCAACGATCTCCTTGTTCTTTGCGATAGATCCGTCCTCGCAAGCCATGTTGATCTTTACAAGATCCTGATAAACGATACGGCCACCGCCAATGTTCATATGACCAACTTCAGAGTTGCCCATCTGTCCGTCAGGCAAACCTACATTGAGGCCGTCAGTGCGGAGCTGTGAGTGAGGATAGTTGGCAATGAGAGAATCCCAATAAGGAGTTGGGGTAGAAGAGATTACGTCAGACTTTGTTTTGTCGCCACATCCCCAGCCATCGAGGATGAGCAAAAGAGCTTTCTTTGCCATATTCTTTATGATTAAATTATTTCAAAAAATCCAGATAGAAAACGGATTGTTTTTCAACTTGCAAAGATAGGCTAAATTTTGGAATTTGCCTATTTTCGCTAACAATAGTTGTTCAAAAATCCTATTATATAGGACTTTTGCTAATCAAGAATATAAAAATCAGTCGTAAAGGAAGAACATCCTGTCCATCATCTTCCATTTCTCATCGCTCGTGGCATTGGCGCTACAGCCCTGGAATTTGGCAACAAAGCTCTCCCACTCTGCCTGACGGGGGAGTGTGGCAAGACGTGCCATGGCACTGTCCCAGTCGAAATCGAGTGGCGCATCGACAATCATTACCAAGCGCGTGCCGAGAATGTAGATCTCCATCTCGAGAATGCCCACTTCCTTGATGCCTTCTCTTATTTCTGCCCACGAATACTCCTCTGAATGCCATTTGCGGTATTGAGCGATGAGTTCAGGGTCATCGGTCAAGTCCAATGTCTGGACGTATCTTTTGGTTGGAACACCAAATTGTTTCTGCTTGAATCCTTCCATATAGTAATAGTTGAGATGTTGTTTTGTTTTCGCAAAGGTAGTGATTTTTAAGTTCAAATATCGATTTTCGATAGAAAAAACGATATTGTCCAATATATAAACGGAATTTTTCAATACACAGTCGATAATATTCAATAACTTTGCATCATCAAACATGCCAAACAACAATCTGTCAAGAGGCAAATGTCGGCATCAATGTCGTGTCTCTTTGGCAAATGCTTGATGGCTATCAGTCAAAGACCTTATTATTTTTAATATCAATTTTTATATAAATGAAGTATTTTGTTGCATTAGCATTTTGTGGAGCTGCAATGTTCAGCTCTTGCACAAACAACACGCCCAAGGCTCTTGAAATCAGCTTTGCAGGTCAGGAGATAGTCGGCCACGATGCTTTCGGCCTTACCACAAACCTTCGTTCGTGGGATTCGACTGCTACGGTAAAGGTTGTAGGTCCTGCCTTGGTCATCGACGATTATGTGATGAAGACAGGCAAGCGCCTGCATTGCCACAATGAGGCACAGGAATATGTCTTCACATTGACCAATGCCAAGGGTGAGAATCTGATGATCGACCTTCGTGAATATGGCGATGGCTTTGCTTTCCGCTACCGCCTGCCAAATGTCCTCGAAGGAGAGGTGCTCATCGACGAGGCCACAGCTTTCGACATTCCTGCTGGTGCACGACGCTGGATTCCAAAGTTTGCTCACGACAGCAACTATGAGCAGTTCTTTGCTTTGAGCACCGATGGCACATCCAATGCCCGTGCCCGTGGCGGACGTCCTTTTGAGTGGGGTTATCCTTCGCTCGTTGAGGTTGCTCCCGAGCAGTTTGTCCTCATCACCGAAACCGACATGACTCGCGACCATTGCGGGTCTTATCTACGCAACTCCGATTCTGAACGCGACCACTACAAGTTGGCTCTTGCCGAGGATTCGATGAAGATGGTTGCCAATGCCGAGGGTGAATGGACCTCGCTCTGGCGAGTAGTCATTGCGGGTTCGCTCGCCGATATTGTTGAATCAACCCTTGCCACCGATCTTGCTTCGCCATGCAAGGTTGATGACGCGAGCTGGATAGTGCCAGGAGTTTCGTCGTGGATCTATTGGGCTTATAACCATGGCTCACAGGAGTATGGCCTTCTTTGTCAATATGTCGATCTTGCCAAGGATATGCATTGGCCTTACACTCTTGTCGATGCCGAATGGGACGTGATGAGAGGTGGAAATATCGAGGGCGTTGCCAAGTATGCAGTTGAGAATGGCATAAAGCCAATGCTTTGGTACAACTCAACGACGGGTTGGATCGATGGTGCTCCGACTCCTCAATATCGCCTGAACAAGCCAGAAGACCGCATGAAGGAATTCAAGTGGATGGCTGAACAAGGTTTTGTGGGCACAAAGATCGACTTCTTCCGCGATGATAAATCAGAGCAGATGAACTACTACATCGACATCCTTGAAGATGCCATGAAGTGCAAGCTCCTTGTCAATTTCCATGGCGGAACATTGCCTCGTGGCTGGCAGCGCACCTACCCGAACCTTATGTCGATGGAAAGTGTCTATGG
>SFEH01000100.1 GCA_004557315.1 Bacteroidales bacterium | reverse complement strand
CAAAAAGTAACAAGTATGAAGAAAACCCTTTCTATTATCGTATGCTTGTTGATGAGTATTACGATGATGATGGCTCAGCGTACCGTGACTGGTACAGTAACCTCGGCTGAGGATGGCGAGCCAATCATCGGTGCTTCGGTTATCGTCCCTGGCACAAAGAATGGTACGGTTACCGACATCGATGGTAACTTTTCTCTCAAGGTTCCAGAAGGAACAAAGACTCTCCGTTTCTCTTACGTAGGTATGGCTACACAGGACGTATCTGTAAAGAACAAGATGAATGTCGTTCTTGATTCTGACAATCAGGTGCTCGACGACGTTGTAGTTACCGCACAGGGTCTTACCCGTAAGGACAAGTCAATCGGTTATGCCGCACAGAAGGTTGATGGCGAGAAGCTCCAGATGACTCGTGTCACCGACCTCGGCAATGCACTGGCTGGTAAGATCTCAGGTGCCCGCTTCCTTGGATCTTCAGGTGCAACCTTCGATGAAGGACGCATCGTGCTCCGTGGTACTACTTCATTCAGCAGCCCACAGGGTTCTGAGCCTATTTATGTAATAGATGGTACAATTACCAACAAGAATTCCCTCAATATGGATGATGTTGCATCAATCAACGTATTGAAGGGTGCAGCAGCTACTTCACTCTATGGTTCACAGGGTGCCAATGGTGCTGTGATCATCACTACCAAGGGTGCTACAATGGACGATGGCAAGGGACATATCGACGTAAGCCACACTATCCAGTGGGAGTCATACTACAATCACTATGACATGCAGAAGCAGTATGGTGGTGGTAGCTACGGTCTCGATGGTCAGGCTTATGCAGCAGATTATCCTGATGAGGATACAATGTCTCCACAGTGGCTCTTCGGCAACTTCGAAGGTCAGGATGCCAACGGCGCATACTACTATGACTACTATTCAGATGAGTCATGGGGTCCTCGCTACGACGCATCAGTAAAGATTGCTGACCCTCTCTATCTCGAAGGCTTGAAGTCAACACCTAACACTTGGACTCATGGTCTCGACCTTGCTGACCTCTACCGCACAGGTGTTTCAAACACTACCAACGTTGCTTTCTCAAAGAACAGCCGTGATATCAGCACCCGCATCTCTTTCACCAACTCTGAGCGTGAGGGTATCCAGTACAACTCAAAGGCTACACGTCGCTTCCTCAGCGCAAAGACTACTTACAAGCCTGCATCGTGGGTAAAGGTTAGTCTCGACTATAAATATACCTACCGCAAGACCAAGAACGCCGGTGAGACTGGTTATGGTTCTCTGTATTCAGAATATACTCAGTGGGGTCAGACTAATGTGGATCTCAAGCAGTACAAGAACGACTATATGCGTCCAGACGGTACTATCCGCACTTGGAACATCACAAATGCAGAGAACTACACTGCAATGTTCCACGACAACCCATTCGCAATCCAGAAGGAGCTGAACTATGTGCGCACATACAGCTGGAACGTAATAGCTGGTGACATTGAGTTCATCCTCCCTTATAACATCAAGGCTGGCTTCCGTGTAAACGGCAATATCCGCAACGCATTCACTGAGGATCGCCGTCCTGCAGGCTTGACCAACTATGGTACTACCCGTTATTACGAGAACCAGAACCACGTCAATGACTTCACTTTTCAGGGACGCTTGACATGGGGCGATCGCTTCATCGACAACAAGCTCTCTGCCGATGTTGCGGCTTTCGTTGAGGAACGTCAGTATCACTATGGCACACTGACAGCTTACACCAACAGCGGTTTAGCAATTCCAAACTTCTTCAATCTTGCAAACTCTGTAAGCTATGTTTCTGCCGAGAACGAGCAGCAGCACTACAAGACTCGTGCCGTATTTGCCAACATGACACTTGGCTACAACGACACTTACTTCCTCGATGCCAACATCCGCAACGACTGGGATTCTCGTCTTAGCAAGAGCAATAACTCTTACCTCTATGGTGGTGTTTCTGCCAGCGTGATGGTCAACCAGCTCCTCAAGGCCGACTGGCTCAACTACTGGAAGGTGCGTGCTTCTATGGCACAGGTAGGTTCGACACTCAGCACTTACGCACTGAGCGACTACTTCAACACAGAGAAGTACAACAGTGACATCATGCTCTACTATCGTACGACTTTGCTCAACCAGAACATCAAGCCAACCATCTCTACATCATATGAGGTAGGTACAGAGTTCCGCATGTTCAACAATCGCTTCTGGGGTGATATCAACTACTACACAATGGACACAAAGAACCAGATCCTCAACCTCTCTACAGCCCCACAGTCAGGTTTCTCAACCCGCCAGATCAACTGTGGTCTCGTACGCAACCGCGGTATTGAGGTGAGCCTTGGTGGTACTCCAGTCAAGGTAGGTGGTTTCCAGTGGGACATCGACGTAAACTTCGCACACAACAAGAACGAACTCGTTGAGCTCGGTGGCGGTCAGACAAGCTACAACATGAGTTACAACTCATTCAGTTCATACGCTCGTTGGTCAACATACGCTATCGAGGGTCGCCCTATCGGCGAGCTCTTCGGTTGGGGTCACTTCAAGCGCGACGAACAGGGCCGTATGGTGTTCAAGGCAACTTCATCTAAATCATGGGGTGGCGGCTATCAGCCAGTATTCGTGAGCGAGACTCCAGATGAGCAGATTGCAGCAGGCAAGAGCTCAGGCAACTATCAGCCAGACCTCACAGGTGGTTTCAGCACTACATTCCGCTACAAGCAGTTTGCCCTCGGCATGAACTTCGACTTCCTCATCGGCGGCAAGGTTGCTTCTTGGACTAACTTGTGGGGTGAGAGTTCAGGTACGGCAGCTTCATCAGCTAAGATCAACGACCGCGGTGTGAATGAGCGCGAGCCAGTAGCAAAAGGCGGTGGTGTACACGTCGTAGGTGTTGACACAGAAGGCAACCCTGTTGATACATACCTCAACGCATACCAGTGGTATCACCAGAAGTACAACGATACAGACTCTTATATGTACGACCGCACATACGTGAAGATGCGTGAGCTCTCATTTGGCTACACATTCTCACGTGCACAGCTCAAGAAATACACTAAGGGCGTACTTTCAAGTGCAAGCTTGTCGTTTGTTGCAACCAACCCTTGGCTGATCTATTCTGCAGTGCCAAACATCGATGCTTCAGAAATCAGCACAACAAGCACAGCGGGCTATGCACAGTCAATCGAAGGTGGTTCTGCCGGTTCTACCCGTTCATTCGGTTTGACAGTTAAGGTCGGCTTTTAATTAACTTTTAATGGGAAATAAAGATATGAAATATACAAAATCTCTTGTTGCCGCTCTTGCCATTGCTTCTTTTGCAATGACGACAAGTTGCGATTTTGACGATTTCGGCGACATAAACACAACCCCAAACTATCCTACTGAGGGTTATACTTACATGTTGTTCCAGTATGCTTCGGTGGGCAGCCGCAACTTCATCATGACAAGCTCAAGCTACGACCCATGGGGTCAGGAATGGAGTGGCTACCTCTCAGAGGCAAAGAACAACCAGTACGGTACGTTTGCAGCAACCAATGACTTCGGTTCTGGCAGCTACTACACAGGTGCAATCAAGAACCTGACTTCGATCATCGAGGCAAACACCAACGAGGAGACCAAGAACTTGCTCTCGACTACAGCTTTCGGCTCAAACGAGAACCAGATTGCAGTAGCCACTACTCTCCGTGCTTTCTATTATATGACTATCTCTGATATCACAGGTCCTATCGTATATTCAGAGGCTCTTCAGGCTGAGGATGAGAACTTCCAGCCAAAGTATGACAAGCAGTCGGATGTATATGCTGGTCTTGACAAGGAGCTTAACGACGTGTATGGCATGTTCGATACAGACAACAACCTCAACAACGGAAATGCCGACATCTTCTTCGGCGGCGACATCGCCAAGTGGAAGAAGTTCAATGCAACACTCCGCATGATGATGGCAATCAAGCTTGCTGACGTTGATCCTACTACAGGTAAGGCTCGTTTCGCAAAAGCTTTTGCCGATGGTGGCATGGAGTCGGTCGATGACAGCTTCTGCTACACATTCGACGTTTCTTATGCTCGCTCATGGTTCTATGCTATCGGCTATCAGGGATATGCAAGCCGTTCGAACTACTTCGCTCCTAACAAGACTCTTGTTGACGCACTCAAGGAATATAAGGACCCACGTCTCTTCACCTATGCTACTATCGGTATCGACAAGTATGCATACCTTGGCTCACGTCCAGGTGCTTCTGAAAAGGATTTCGATGCTTACTTCGGTATTCCATGCGGTCTTGAGAGCAATTCAGCTGTAGCTGATGCTAAGAATATCGCATGCTCTACAGCACCTAAGTACTGTGTTGAAGATGCAACATACGGCTTGATCACAACAGCTCGATGCAAGCTCGTTGAGGCTGAGGCTGCTGTTCGCGGATGGATTTCAGCCGATGCAGCAACACTCTATGCTGAGGGTATTCAGGCTTCATTCGACTTTGAGGCAATATCTGACAAGGAATTCGACCCAGCTCAGGCAACTGACTACATTGCAGCTCACCCACTCCCATCAAGCTCAGATGAGGCTCTGAAGGAAATCGTCATGCAGCGCTTCCTCGCAGGCTTCCTCACCGATGGTATAGAGGCTTGGTCAGACTGGCGTCGTTTCAACATCCCAACATTCCCAATATATGCAGGTCAGGTCAACGAAGGTCGCTACAGCTATCCACAGCGCCTTATGTTCAACTCAACCGACTATGCAACCAACGAGGCTAACATCAAGGCCATCCTCAGCGACCTTAGCAATGGCGTTGACGACCGCTGGTCACGCGTATGGTGGGACGTTGCAGACAATGAGTCACCAATTGCAGAATAATATTTTTGTCAGATTTTGACAAAACTTCATTATTAAATTATAGTAAAAAAAGCAAGGACAGCTCTGAAAGGAACTGTCCTTGTTGCTTTTTTCTCCAAAAAAATAAAAAAAAGTTGTCCTTTCTTCATATAAATTTGTAAATATTAACCTTTGTTTTGGAAAATATTTCAAAAATCCATATCTTTGCGCTGGAATAAGGTAGGAGTAAAAACAATTTAATTTAATAATAACCAAAAAAACAAATCTCTATGCAGAAACTTCTAGCTCTTATCGTGGGCTTCTTTTTGAGCACGACGATAATGATGGCACAGACAAAGACCGTCACTGGTCAGGTTCTTGCCGAAGTAGATGGAGAACCTATCATCGGTGCATCAGTTGTTGTAACCAACACCAGCAACGGTACGATTACCGACTTCGAGGGTAAATTCTCCGTAAAGGTTCCTGAGAACGCAAAGTCTCTCACCGTTTCATACGTCGGTATGGAAACGAAGACTGTCAACATCACAGGAAAGTCTTTGACTATTACACTCTCTGAGAACAATGCCGTGCTCGACGATGTAATTGTCGTAGCATACGGTACACAGAGAAAGACCACCCTTACCGGTGCTATCCAGTCGGTTAAGGCTGAAGCCATCGAAGCTCGCCCTACATCGAGCGTTACAAGTGCCCTCGAAGGTACAGTCGCTGGTGTGCAGGTGAACTCTACTTATGGCTCTCCTGGTTCTGATCCTGAAATTCGCATCCGTGGTATCGGTACAGTCAATGGCTCATCTTCCCCACTGTATGTTCTCGACGGTGTGGCATTCAGTGGAAATATCTCGGACCTTAATCCTTCAGACATCGAGTCAATCTCGGTTTTGAAAGACGCTGCTTCGGCTGCTCTTTATGGTAACCGCGCATCTAACGGTGTAATCCTCATCCAGACCAAGAAGGGTAAGATGGGTCGCCTCAATGTGACCTTCGATGTAAAACAGGGTACTTACAACCGAGGCATTCCTGAGTACGACCGTGCAGATGCACGCGAGTGGATGGAGATTGAGTGGCAGAACCTCCGCAACAACCGTATGTCATCGGTAGGCGAAGATGCTGCTACTGCTGCTGCATACGCAAGCGCCAACCTCATTGACGACATTGTGTATCTCAATATCTTCAACAAGGCCAACGATGCTCTCTTCGATGCCAACGGCAAGATGGTAAAGGATGCACAGATTCTTCCTGGCTATGCTGATGACCTCGACTGGTTCAAGGAAGGTCTTCGCGCAGGTTTCCGACAGGACTACAACCTCAGCGCAAATGGAGCGAACGACATGACCGACTATCGCTTCAGCATCGGTTATCTCGACGAGAACGGCTACCTGAAGGATTCTGGCTTCGAGCGTATCTCAGCCAGTGCAGCTATCAACATCAAGCCAAGAAAGTGGATTAAGACAGGTCTCAACATGACAGGCAGCTACCAGACATTCCTCAACACTAATGGTGGATCGGATGGCTCATACACAAATGCCTTCATGTATGCGCGTAACATTGCGCCAGTTTATCCTGTTCATCTCCACGATGTCACTACAGGCGAGTACATCCTTGACGTGAATGGCAACAAGCAGTGGGATCCAGGTTCGTATATCGACAAGGACGGCAATGTGATTACTACGCGTAACCAGTTTGTGGATCGTCATGTGTACTATGAGAACGAGCTGAACTATGACAAGACTGCCCGCACCACATTCAATACTATTGCTTTTGCCGACATCATCCTTCCATACGGCTTCACTTTCACAGTAAAGGGCAACCTCAACCTCCGCAACAGCCGCAACTACACCTACAACAGTGCTGTGATCGGTGACGGTAAGGGCTCGCTTGGTCGTGCTAAGCGTTCGGAATACTCTTACAAGACCTATCAGTTCATGCAGCAGTTGCATTGGGCAAAGGAATACGGCAAGCATTCGATCGACGTTCTTGCTGGTCACGAAAACTACAGCAACGAGTACAACTACCTCTATGCCTACAAGACCAATGAGATCGTTCCTGGATGGGGCAACTTAACTAACTTCACACAGATGACAAGCCTCGACAGCAATGACGACAAGTATCGCACAGAGTCTTATCTCGGACGTGTACGCTATGGCTATGCAGAGCGTTACAACGTTGAGGCAAGCTTCCGTCGTGACGGATCTTCACGTTTTGCCAAGGAATCTCGCTGGGGTAACTTCTGGTCGGTAGGTGCCAACTGGAACGTTACGAGCGAGGAGTTCATGAAGGAATATACATGGCTTAACTACTTGAAGCTCCGTGCTGACTATGGTGAAGTAGGTAACGATGCAGGTGCTGGCTACTATGCTTCACAGGCTCTCTATAACTTGAATCAGAATGCCAATCAGGGAGCCATCTATCTCGCTCAGTTCCCTAACCAGAACCTTAAGTGGGAAACAGGACAGTCGTGGGGTGTTGGCATCGAATCGCGCCTCTTCGACCGCCTGAACATCGACATCGAATATTTTGACAAGCGCAACAAGGATCTTCTTTTCGACGTATATCTGCCACTTTCATCAGGTGCAACATCTTCTTCATCAGCAGAATCGGTGGTTACAAAGAACCTCGGTACAATCTCTAACCGCGGTATGGAGGTTTCAGCTGACGTAGATGTATTCAAGAGAGGCGACTGGAAGATCAACGTAGGTGCAAACCTCACTCTTCTCAAGAACGAGATTGTCAAGCTACCAGAGCAGAACAAGAATGGTATCATCGACGGCACAAAGTACATCGTGGAAGGCAAG
>SFEH01000099.1 GCA_004557315.1 Bacteroidales bacterium | reverse complement strand
CCTTACTTATGAAGATGGTGAGCGGATACATCCGTTCGACGAGATCGACCTTCGTTTCTCGTCAAGCAAACGACACCTTGAAGCAAGGTTCGAGAGTGGCGATGCCTTGTTGTCCCTTGACGCTGACCAAGGACTTGCTTCGATAGTGACATCCATTGATAAAGTGATGGAAGAGGTGGATAGGCAGATAGAAGCCACTTCGGTCGATCTGCCGTCGCTACAGAAGTTATTGCCAGGTTTTAATGCAGAGTTTGATATCAAGCGAGACAATTCGTTTTATCCGATAGCAAAGGCTTTTGGCTACCGGTTCAGTCAGGTTAAGAGCAATATCAGCAACGACTCGATATTCAGTCTTCAGCTGCGTGTATTAGGCCTCAATACCATCGACCAGCATGTAGATACAGTACAGATAAGGTTCCGTCCAGAGCGAGACAAGAATGTCTATGACTACAAATTCCACTCGAGCTATGCTGCCCCAAAGGCAAAAGACTCATTCGTGATGGATGGCAGAGGTTCGGTATATACCGATAGTATCACAGCATGTTTTGAATTCGAGAATGGCAAGTATATTAAGATGTACGATGTCGATGCTTCTGTGGCATTAAGTTATGATACTGTGCGACTGAAGTTCACCGATGACCCACTCATCTATGCCACACGATTCAATGTTAATCCAGACAATTTCATTCAGGTCTCACAGTTCAAGAATCTCGAATCCGAAGCTCTTGGCATCAACGCTGATCTAAAGCTAAATAACGAGAAAGGCCTTAATGTCAATCTCCTGACCAACAAGAAAGACTCGGTAGGCAATGACGTGCATCTTGAGATTCGCAATCTCGACATCGCCAATATCTCAAGAATCCTTCAGCTCGGCGTGGATGCAGGCGGATTGGTCAATGCTCATGCTGACATTGAGCTTTTGCCAAGAAGCATGTTCGCCAATCTCAAAACCAATGTCTCGCGTTTCCATATAGGTGACTACAAGGCAGATACACTGCTTTTCAACGGATTGGCATCCAACGATTTGGGTGATATGCGCATGGCGGGCAAGCTGACCATCGATCAGATAGTCAAGCTTAATGTTCTGGCAAGCATGGCTGATAGTGTCGATGTCAATGTAGGCATCTACGATTTCCCATTGCCACTTGTCAATGGATTCTTTCCTAACAATATCCAGCTGAAAGGCGAAACTTCGGGCGAACTGGCCATCCAAGGCAAGGATTTCGAGACATCGGCTTTCAATGGTTTCATAAAGATGCACGATGCGCTGGTCAACTATGCCGACTGCAATGCCGATGTCCGATTCCCGGAAGATACCATCAGTATTCGCCGAAACCGCATCCGACTGCGCGACTATCAGCTCCTTTGTGCCAACAAGAATCCTATCACCTTACGAGGTTCGGTCGATTTCTCACAACAGATTGCCGATCCCGACATCAATCTCATCATCAAGGGTGATAAGGTGCAGGTGTTCAACAACCATAAACGCAAGAACAAGCTCCAATACATCCATGGCACCTTGCCTGCCAAAGTCGATATGACGGTCAAAGGTAAGGTTTCAAATCTCGATATCAGAGGTAATGTTTCGGCTCTGGAGGGAACAAATCTTGTCTATTATCTTGAGGATGACCCATTGAGCAGTGCTTGCAAAGTCGATGAACTTGTCGAATTCGTGCGTTTCCGTGAAGTCGATCGCATCCTGCCAGACCATCTTGACCGTCCGTGGAAGCAGTCGGCAAAGGATGAGGGCATTAAGGTTGATCTGAAGATGAATATTGCCAACAATGCCAAGGTCTATGTGAATCTGCCGACCAACGAGAAAGACCATGTCACACTCATCGGAGGCGGTTCGCTGCAACTCGATTGTGCATCGGACGGAAGCCTGCTCATGAGCGGATTGTATGACATTACGGGAGGAGAGGTGTATTACAAGTTACCTATGATACCGATGACCAAGGATTTCTCGCTCAACGAAAGCAGCTGGATATCTTGGAATGGCGATGTTGCCGATCCAAATATCAACCTCATAGCGGTGGAACGAGTAAAATCAACTGTCAACGATCAGGCTGGAGCACGAGTCGTGAATTTTGATGTTGCCATCAATATCGCAGGTACGCTCAACCGCCTTGATATCACCTTCGACTGTTCGGCACCTGAAGACGGAAGCATAGCGAGCGAGTTGGCAAGCCTCAATGCCGAAGAACGCTCAAAACAGGCATTGCTCTTGCTCATTGCCCAGACTTATATGGGACCAGGCAATGCTTCGTCAATGGGATTGGCATCAGCCAATGCCGCACTCAACTCATTGCTCAACAAGGAGCTCGAATCGCTGTTGTCAAACAAGTTCAAGAATACCGACATCAACCTTGGCATTGACACCTATGACTCTGATGGAACGGTTCGTACCGACTATAGCGTGAAGGTCAGCCAGCGACTGTTTGACGACCGTGTGCGAGTGACTCTCGGCGGCAAGATTTCATCGGGCGATAATGCCGATGAAGGACAGCGTGATGCAATGATCAATGACGCTTCGCTCGAATATCTGACAAAGGAAGATGGATCGAGCTATATACGTCTTTTCCGCAAGACCAACTACCAGAATATCCTGGAGGGAGAAGTGGTAGAGACAGGCATAGGTTATGTGCAGCAACGTTCTGGCTTCCGTTTCCGAAACCTGCTCATACCAAACAACAAGAAAAGGGAAGAGGAATTGAAACGTCAGATTGAGGCTTTGCAGGATGCGGAGCGACGTGCAGATATGGGCATGCGGCGAAGAAACATCCCTGAAGGAGGCAGACCTATCCCTGCAAATAATGATAGTGTAAATATTAACGCAAATGATAGAATTGAGAAGAAAGATAGCATTACGGTTATTGCCAACGCTGGCGATAGCATTGCTGTTGGTAGCCTGCAGCACGACAAGTAAGCTGCCAGAAGGCGAGATCCTATACACAGGAGTGAAGCGTATCGACGTAATCAATGCCGATACGGTCGATGCTTCTGTGCAGGAGAATGTTGCACTGACTCTCGAAGTCGCGCCTAACAGTTCGTTCTTGGGCAGTGCCTATCACATGTCGCCATTCCCTTTTGGTCTATGGATATACAATTGGCTCTATACCACCAAGGAGAAGGGGTTGCGACATTGGCTGTGGAATAGCCTAAAAAGCGACCCTACCTTGCTTTCGCAGGTCAATCCTGAATTGCGAGCCCATGCAGCCGAGATCAAGATGGAGGAAGAAGGATATTTCGATGGAGTAGTGACCTATGATACGATTTTTGATGCGAAGAATCCCCGAAAGGCGAAGATCGCATACACCGTCAGGTATCCACAAAAATCGACGCTCTCGCAGGTGAGGTTTCTTCCGACGCGCGTTGCAGCTGTTGACAGTATCATTGAACATACTCGCCAAGAGTCGTTCCTCAAGAAGGGCGACCGTTTCAATGTTGCCAATCTTGAGGCTGAAAAGGCGCGTATAGTATCTGTGATGCGTGACAGCGGGTATTTCTTCTACAATGCCGATGCCATTCGCTATTTTGCCGATAGTACCATCAGCAGCAACAAGATCTCACTGCGCGTGATGCTCAATTACGAAGCTGATGAAAAACAACTCAAGCCATGTACTATCGACAGCGTGCAGTATTCGCTCGACTGGGGTGCAGGGCTGAAGAAGAGTGACCATGATTCGTTAGGATTCATGCGTATCGACTATAATCAGGTGTTGGGAGTAAAGCCAAAGTACTTGAGAGAGACTATTCCGTTTGACAAGGGTGCGCTCTATAAACCATCGCTCGTTTCGCTTGCCACCACGAAGATCTCTCGTCTGAATACATTTAAATATACACAGACTGGATTCTCCATTCTCAACGACAGTACACAGGCGCGGCGTGATACAACCTCATTGTTGTTCAAGGTCAATTCGACCTACAATTATCCATGGCAAGGCACACTTGAGGCACGTGCCATATACAAGGACAATAATCAGGCAGGTCCCGGCATCAACTTCATTGCACAGAAGCGCAACTGCTTTAAGGGAGGAGAGGTCTTCCAAGGCGAACTCAATGCCACTTACGAATGGATGACTGGCAACCGACGCATTGGCAGTTCAGGGGGTATCTTCAACAGCTATGAGTTCGGCTATAAGCTGTCACTTTCGGCACCACGACTGCAATTGCCCCGCTTCATACGTCCTGATTTTGAAAATCCTGTGACTACACGCTATAGTCTATCGACCGATATCATGCGCCGTGCAGGTTTCTTCAATCTTCTCAAGGCGACAGGCGAGTTGAGCTATACTTTCTATACGAGCAAGTCATCATCGCACACCATCACACCGCTCAAGCTATCGTACAGTAAGCTTATGTCAACGAGCGAAAAGTTCGACAGTGTCGTTGCCGAAAACCCTGTGCTCAAGCAGAGCTTTGCCAATCAGTTTGTGCCTCAGATAGTCTATTCGTATCTGTATGACAATAACTCGTCAGGCAACAACCGCAGCAACAAGCAGTTCCTTCAGCTTACAGTAGCAGAGGCGGGAGGCATACTCGATGTTCTGATGGGAGAGTTCGGCACACACCGCAAACAGGGTGACCGACGACTGCTCGAACAGCGATTCTCGCAGTTCATCAAGGCGACAATAGATTTTCGCAACTACTATACCATAAAGGAAGATGTAGTGCTAGCCAGCCGTCTCTATGGAGGCATCATCTATGCTTATGGCAATTCGGATGTGGCACCCTACAGCGAACAGTTCTACATCGGTGGTGCCAATTCTCTGCGAGGATTCAGCATCCGAGGCATAGGTCCAGGACGTTATTATCCGGGCGACAATCGCTACTCATACATGGATCAGACAGGCGACATCAAGCTTGAGGCAAATGTAGAGCTGCGCTTCCCTATCTCGGGTGACCTCAAGGGTGCGCTCTTTGCAGATGCAGGCAATATCTGGACCATGCGCAACGAGTCATCACGACCTGACGGACAGCTCACATCCAAGAGCTTTTTCAAGCAGGTAGCCACAGATGTGGGACTGGGCATACGTTATGACCTCAGTATGCTCGTAGTGCGAATGGACATAGGTATTCCAATACATGATCCAGCCAGTACGAAAGATGGCTATTACAATCCAACAGGGTCGTTTTTTGGAAACTTGGGTTATCATTTGGCAGTCGGTTACCCATTCTGATATTTTCTTCAGCACATAATTTTTGCCTTGGTGTTGCAAGAAAAGTTCAATATTTTTATATTTGCACGTATTTGTTAGGTAACTATATCTTATACAAGCAAAATTTGTGTTTCTGTATAGTAACCGAAATGGAAAGCAATACTAACTATTTAGTTTCAAACTTTAATAACAAATTAACATGGTTTATTCTAAGGAAGTAGAGAACATGTGTTGTGTCGCTAAGGGCGCAAATCATGAAAATGCTCCAATCCCTGAAGAGGGTAAGTGGATTCACGCTAAGGAAATCAAGGACATCTCTGGTTTCTCTCACGGTATTGGCTGGTGTGCCCCACAGCAGGGTACTTGCAAGCTCTCATTGAACGTAAAGAATGGTGTTATCGAAGAGTGCCTTGTCGAGACAGTAGGTTGCTCAGGTATGACTCACTCAGCTGCTATGGCTTCTGAGATCCTCCCTGGCAAGACTATCCTTGAAGCTCTCAACACAGACCTCGTTTGTGACGCTATCAACACTGCAATGCGCGAGCTTTTCCTCCAGATCGTTTATGGTCGTACACAGTCAGCTTTCTCTGAAGGCGGTCTCGTAGTAGGTGCTGGTCTCGAAGACCTCGGTAAGGGTCTCGTTTCACAGGTTGGTACAATGTATGGCACTAAGCTCAAGGGCTCACGTTACCTCCAGATGACTGAGGGTTACTGCACTCGTATGGCTCTCGATGCCAACAACGAAGTTATCGGTTACGAGTTCGTTCACATGGGCAAGATGATGCAGTGGATCAAGGAAGGTATGGATGCTAACGAAGCTGTTAAGAAGGCTACTGGCACATACGGTCGCTTCAAGGACGCTGTCAAGTATATCGACCCACGTCACGAATAATTTCTTTAACCAAGTAATTTCTATCTTATGCTCCAGAAGTTCATCCGCATTTACAATATCGTGATAGCTGTTCTGCTTGTGGTGCTTGCCATTGGTGCCGTCATCTTCTTCAACGGAGGCACACCGCTCAAGGGTTGGTATTGCGTCTTCTTCGCAATCATGGTTTTGCTCATGGGTTGGGTCACCAATACTTTCACCAAGCGCATGATCAAGCAGCAGAACAAGAAAAGATGATCTGTCGTGGGGCAGGATACTCATTATTTACTTTTTTCCAACAAATAAAAAACAACCAAAAATATGGCATTATTTGAAAGTTATGATCGCCGAATCGCTCAGGTCAATGCAGCCCTGAACGCTGTTGGCATCAAGGATATCGACGAGGCTAAGGCAATCTGTGACGAAAAGGGCATCGATCCTTATGCAATGTGTGAATCTACTCAGCCTATCTGCTTCGAGAACGCAAAGTGGGCTTATGTAGTAGGTGCTGCTATCGCTATCAAGAAGAACTGCAAGGTTGCTGCTGATGCTGCTTCTGCTATCGGTCTCGGTCTTCAGTCATTCTGTATCCCTGGTTCTGTAGCTGATGACCGTAAGGTAGGTATCGGCCATGGTGACCTCGCTGCTCGTCTTCTCCGTGAAGAGACTCAGTGCTTCGCATTCCTCGCAGGTCACGAGTCTTATGCAGCTGCTGAAGGTGCTATCAAGATCGCTGAGATGGCTAACAAGGTTCGTAAGAACAAGCTCCGCGTCATCCTTAACGGTCTCGGCAAGGATGCTGCTAAGATCATCTCTCGTATCAATGGCTTCACATACGTTCAGACTCAGTTCGACTACTACACTGGTAAGGTTAACGTAATCTCAGAGACTCCATATTCTGACGGTCTCCGTGCTAACGTTCGCTGCTATGGTTCTGACGATGTTCGCGAAGGTGTAGCTATCATGTGGATGGAGGACGTTGACGTTTCTATCACTGGTAACTCTACCAACCCAACTCGCTTCCAGCACCCAGTTGCAGGTACTTACTTCAAGGAGCGTTCAATCGCTGGCAAGCCATACTTCTCAGTAGCTTCAGGTGGTGGTACAGGCCGTACACTCCACCCAGATAACATGGCTGCAGGTCCTGCTTCTTACGGTATGACTGATACAATGGGTCGTATGCACTCAGCTGCTCAGTTCGCAGGTTCTTCTTCAGTTCCTGCTCACGTTGAGATGATGGGCTTCCTCGGTATCGGTAACAACCCAATGGTAGGTTGTACAGTAGCAGTTGCCGTTGCTGTTGCTGAGGCTCTCAACAAGTAATTTTAGCTTAAAAGTTTATAATTCAATCTCCTATAGTTCTATGACTATGGGAGATTTTTTTATTTTCAATAGATTACAATATATGTTAAATCGTCTTATTTCTCAAAGCTAGAGGCAATTTACATTACTGTAAATAGACTTGATTATTCTGATTATGAAGGAGTTCAAGTGTCTCAGACTTTAGTAAGTTATATGATAATTCAGTGGTAGTTTTGCAGACAAGTTTTAGCCAATTTGGTATTTGCATAAATCGGGCTGTAATATTTAATAGCTGAGCGCGTTTTGAGCTGCTAAT
>SFEH01000012.1 GCA_004557315.1 Bacteroidales bacterium | reverse complement strand
GCCATCATGTCGAAAAAGTCTTTTAACTTTAGGATACTCCGTATGGTATTTGTCTTATTCCGTCCATGGCGCGAATATATTTATTATGGCGCAAAAGTAATAATAAAAATCGACATTGCCAAATGTTTTTCCAATAATATGATAAACATTAGTGATTATTGATTACTGATTGCTGATTACTGATTTACACGAAGGTGGTAAGCTCCTTTGTGTAAATTTTTTGTTTAGAACATAATGCCCCAAGGATAAAGGTTTCAGAAGGGGTTCTGGGGAGCAGGGGGGGGGAAAAAAGAAGAATTAGGTGTGAAGGTGTTAAGGCGCTTCGCTTGTTAAGGTGTTAAGGTGTTAAGATGTGAAGATGTTAAGGTGTTCATTGACTCTACACTGGATATCACTGAAGACATTCATTTACGCTACACTGGATATCACTGAAGACATTCATTGACGCTATACTGGATATCACTGAAGACATTCATTGATGCAACAAAGACAAAGACACTACTTTCGACCTTGAACATCTTCACATCTTCACACCTTAACATCTTCATACCTTGAACATCTTCACATCTTAACATCTTCACACCTTACCACCTCTCCTTGTGTATGGGCAGTGAACTGCGGAGCATATTCGCAGGTCACTTCGGCTATGCCTGTGCAGAATGTGCCAGAGTTGGTGACATAGACATCGTAGGTGATGACGTGCGAGCCCTTGGGCAGGAAGTTGATGAGGATGCGGTTCTGCGTGTCCTTGATGTCGTTGTAGTAGCCGATGCTCTGGCGGTGCTTGATGTTGCCGTCGGAGAACTGATAGCCAGAGAGCTTGTCGGCTGGCTCGAAGCATGCAGCGCGATGGTCGTTGATGGTCACATACTGCATGTCGCGGTCGGTATTGACGGTGAGCACCACCTGAAGCTTGTCGCCAACGTGAAGTTGATCGAGCTTCACCACTTTGTTGCCATCATATTTCCTTATTTCTTTCTTGATTTCGATTTCTGGCAGACGGAAAGCCTTTGTCTCTGAAACCTTTGTCGGGAATTGTGCAAAGACTGCGCCCCATGCTGGCGTGCCCTTCTCGTGATGGACAGTGATAGGCTGGCGCGAGGTGATGTCGTGCTTGAGATACTCACATTCGCTTGAGCGGAGCCACTGGCTGCCAGTTGAGAGGAGAGCGTAGGTTGCCTCGGATGCCATCGATGACGATCCCCAGTCGGTGGTCTGCTTTTCGAGGAGCATCCATTTGCGGATGTTGTCAAGTTCGGCCTGACGAGGATCGACTTCGTTGAATGCCTCGAGCATCAGGGCTGTCAGTGCCGTGCGGTTGTACCAGCGGAAGCCGAAGGTCTGGAGGTTGTCCCAGAACATGCCGCGGCGAGTGTCGCTGATGGCAAACTGACGGAGACTCTCAATGATAAGACGGGCTGTCTCAACTCGCTTGTTGCGATAGAGCGAGAGAGCAGTGAAGCCGCGTGACGGCAGAGAGAGGTTGCGCCAATGCTTCTCGACGCAGGTCAAGGTCTTGTCGAGGAGTCGGGCATTGTCGGCTGCAAGAGCAAAGCTGTCGGCAGGGAAGAGGGTGCGAAGGTAGAGATATGAGTCGAACAGGCAATAGTCGATGTCGGTTTTCGACTTCTTCGCATGCTTCTTCATCTCGTCGAGTCGTTCCATCTGACGTTTCTCATAATAGGCAAGAGCCTTTTGTTCGAGAGCACACAGATCGGGATCGGCAATGCCGAAGCGCAGGTGACGCAGTTCGCCAAGGAGCTCGAGCACCTGATAGGTCACATATTCCGATGACTCACGTTCCTGCCAGTCGAACCATGATAGGCCTCCATCTGGGTTCTGGAGCGAACAGAGCTGCTTGATGATGGCTTTCGCATCTCCCTTTATAATATTTGCAATCTTTTCTTCTGTATCACCATTATCAGTAATATTCTTGTTCAAAGCATTGGCAATCATAGGATTGCTTTCGATCAATCCCTTTGAGAGCGTGACAGCATAGAGGTTGTGGATCAGACCTGTTGCAGTCTTGCTCTCGGCATCGTAGATGGTAGGCAAAGCCTGGAGGCAGTACCAGACAGGATTGTTGCAGTATTCGAACGAGATTTTGGCATCGGCAGGGAAGTGGTCGATGCTGATGAGGGTGTCGCCATCGGTCGGATTGAGATAGAAAGGAATGGTCTCGATGACAGGAGCGACCGAAGGAAGCACAGGAATCATCTGCTGCTCGCCATCGGCTGAACCATTAGCAGAGGCCTTGACACGGAAGCCGATGAACGACTGATCGTCTCCTACTTCGGTGGCAATGCCAACGGCAGTCATGCCTGAAGCAGGGATGCTGACCTGCATTGTGGTGTCGGCGAGTATCTTGCCTGTGCGAGGGTCGAACAGCTCTATTGCCACATCGCCAGAAACATCGGAATCGCTGCTGTTGAGCACGTTTGCCATCAGCATGGTCTTGTCGCCACTGCGCAGGAAACGAGGGAGTGAAGGCTTGACCATCAGAGTGCGCTGGGCAATGATGCTGCGGGTGAGGGTTGAGCTTGTGGAATGATTCTCACCGAAGGCAAACATCTGCAACTTCCATGTGGTGTTGTCGGATGGAACGTCGAACTCGACAGTCACAGAGCCATCGTCAGCAACATCGATCATCGGCTGCCACATTGCTACCTTGACCTCGCCAACACGCATATTGGTCATATCTGAAACAGCGGCAGATGCTGCATCCATCTCGACTGATTCCTCAACTTCCGATTCCATCTCGGCATCGTCGGTCATAATGGCATTCTTGCTCATCGCCATATTCATCATTGGGGCAGAAGCCATACTATGAAGGTCATAAGTCTTGCGCCCACCATAGCCTACGACAATAGGCTGCATACCCCATGCGAAATAGCGGTCGTAGAGGTTGAGATGTGGCATCTGGTATCGTGCGCCCGTGAGTGTGCGCCCGATGTAGTAGCCATACGAACGACCCATACCGATATAGTCGGCATTGAGGTATGAGTAGCGGACGGAGAGGAGTGGGGTGAGGTATTCCCACGAGTTGTGACGGATGTTGTCGATGGCTTCAGAGATGACTTCAAGTGCCAATCGTCCGCCCACAGCCTTGCCCTTGTTGTCGGTCACGCGCAGTTTCCATATCTCCTTTGAGCCAGGAGTTATCTTGTCGCGGAAGGTCTCCATCTGCAGGTTCAGCTTTTTCTGTGAAGGCTGATAGCTGTGGAAGAGGTCTTCGCTATAGAGCTTGCCATCGTAGTAGCATTGAAGCTGAACCTTGATGTGCTGGTCGTCGCCTTCAGGAATCTGCACGCAGAACTCGTGAATGCCAGGGCGAAAATCAATCCAGCCTTGGCCTATCACACCTGTGCGGCAAGTAGCCACGTAATAAATATGTGAGTCGAAAGCCGTGCCTATAGTTGCGTGAAGCTTGCCTGTAGGGTCAACATAGCTCACGCCCGATGGCAGCCAAAGGGCTGACTGCACAGGACAAGTCGTGTCGGCCTTGTGATATAGCACAATATTTTTTTCGACATAGTCCTCACTGTCATCGAGTCTAACCTTGATGATATATGAGCCCGACTTGAGCTTGCGCAGGTCAATACGATCGTTCTTCGGATTGACCTTACCCTGACTGACAATCGTTTCAGGATTATCGGCAGGGGCGATGGAATATGAGACAAGGGCATCAGAAACCTCACCTTCCGACGAACGGACATTGACAGGAAGGAGGATTGGCTCATCGATGGCAACGTCGTCATTGTCGGTGAATTCTATGCCTCGCGTCTGTCCGATGAAGAAGTCCCATTGCGCGCTCTGTGTCTCTCCTGCCGCATCGGTGACAGAAGCCGAAAGACTGAAACGGCGATAGGCGGTTTCGATGGCCGCAGGGTCGAGCGAAACGGAGAACTCGCCATTGGCATCGGTAGTGGCTGTGAGCGAAGTGCTGAACGTCTTGTCATTGCCAGACATTCGCCAGATCCAGATGTAGCTATTGATGTCGAGCCGCACCTCACGATTGGCAATGGCTATGCCCGAATAGGTGACACAACGTCCTTTCAGCACCACCTCCCTGTCATTGTCGAAGCTATGTGGATTGGCTGTGAGGTCGATATAGAACGTCGGGGTCTTATACTCGCTCACGGTGACATAGCGGCGGCTCACGGCTTCTTGCTTGTGCTGGGTGATGTCCTTTGCCTCGATGCGGAACTCGCCGTTGGTCTCGTCGGCAGGAATGGTCATCGAACCCTTCAGCTGTCCGAACCTGTCGGTGGTGAGAGTGTCGGCTGCCATCTCCTTGCCTTTGGTATTGAAAAGCGTGATCTTGAACAATCGGTCGGCCAATGCTTTCTTGCTGTCGATGCCCACCTCGCAGCACAACACCGTATAGTTGATGGTCTCGTTAGGGCGATAGATGGCAAGGTCGGTCAGGATCTGTATCTGTTCCTGCGCATTGTATTCGGGCTTCTGGAAGTATCGCTTCTTCTCGTATTCTTGTCTGACAAAGGCTCCAGTCTTGGTATCGACAAAGATCTTGAGAATGGAGTCGCGGTCGGCATGATCGACAGTGAAGAATGACGTGTCGCTTATCTTGAGAGCCTGATAGCCGTAAGCATCCTCGTTGTTTTTCGATTTGCCATTGACCGTCACATCTATATGATAGGCACCGGTCGGCAACATTCCAATGTTCACAGCCTTATCGTCCTCGAAGAGCTTGTCGGCGTTGTCGAACGCCACATGGTGAGTGCGCACAAGCTTCATTGTCTTCAGCTTGTACGACTTGTGAAGGTCGGCATTGGCAGGGAAGGCATAGACCTTCAGGACAATGTCGCGGGCATTCTGCGACCTGACATTGACAATGACCGAATCGGCAGAGTGGAACTGCCGAGAATAGCTGACATAGGCATCCTGTTTCTCGGTGTATGTGATCTTGTTGCGGATGTCGTTGGTCCAAACGCCATTAGGATATTTCTCGACATAATCGATGAAACTCTGATAGTTATCCTTGTTTTCGGGAAGGTCTTTCAGCTTGAAGCCTTGCATCTCGCCTTCTTCATGTATTGAATAGATATATTCATTGCCCGAACGCTTGTAGCGAAGGAAATCGTAGAGCGTAGGGCAGAGACGACGTCCGAGGTCATCGACCTTGATGATGCCAGGGTAACTGCCGATGGCGCACGAACGAAGGTATGCTTGGTTGGCAATGGCAAGCTGATATGTCGAATCGGCCTCATCACTGTCTTCGTGACTTCTGTAAATATCTGATTCGAGCAAGAGGAGGATAGCCTTGATATCCTCCTTCTTTTCTTTTGCTATGACAGCATCGATCTTCTGTATTACTTCATTGAACGTCTCGTCCGACAAAGAGCTCTTTGCCAGACTGAATTTGATCAGAGCATCGACTGCCGAAATGCCATCGCCCTTGGAAAGAGCGTTTTTCAGTTGAGATTCAGAATCTTTGATGACATTCTGGGGAAAGTTGAAGTCGGGTAGTGCTGACTTCTTATTGTCTTTGCCAAATGATGAAAATACAGACATACATATGAATATAATCAAAAAACCGATACTTTTCATAGCCGATTATTGTCCGAATATTGATTTTAGAATATCCTTGGTCAACTTATGAGTAGTGGATTTTGCCACAGATTTCGCAGTCTTGTTGGTTATGCCCTTGGTCACGCTGTTGCTCACGTTGCGAGCCACACTCGTAGCCACGGCTCCCACCAATGTGCCGAAGATGGTTCGGGTCCAGGAGTTGGACTTCTGCTTCCGCTCGGCCTTTTCAGCCTTCTCAAGCTCCTTTGCCTGACGAGCTTCTTCCTTTTCCCTTTCCTTTGCCTGACGAGCTTCTTCCAAAGCAGCTGCCTCTTGCTCATTCTGGGCGGTGAGAATCTCGTAGGCGCTCTCGCGGTCGAAGAAATCCTCGTAGGCCTTGATGCGAGGAGGGAGGGCATTCTTGATGTCGAGACGCTGGCCTTCGGTCACGGCTCCTATCTGGCTGAGAGGGAAGAGCATCTTGGCACGTTCGACAACCGAAGGAGCGCCCTTGTCATCGAGGAACGACACGAGAGCCTCGCCTGTCTCAAGGTTCATGATGGCATCTTCGGTCTTGAAGGCAGGATTGGCTCGGAAAGTCTGAGCAGCCGTACGCACACCCTTCTGTTCCTTTGGAGTGAAAGCACGCAGGGCATGCTGCACTCGGTTGGACAGTTGTGCGAGTATCTCATCGGGAATATCTGTAGGCGACTGTGTGATGAAGTAGATGCCGACACCCTTTGAGCGGATGAGGCGGATGATCTGCTCGAGCTTGTCGGTCAATGCCTTTGACGTGCCGTCGAACAGCATGTGTGCCTCGTCGAAGAAGAAGATGAGCTTTGGCAAATCGAGGTCGCCCACCTCGGGCAGCTGTGCATAGAGTTCGGTCATGAGCCAGAGCAGGAAAGTCGAATAGAGCTTTGGGTTGAGCATGAGCTTGTCGGCAGCGAGCACGCTCATCACGCCCTTGCCATTCTCGACATCGAGGAGGTCGTTGACATCGAAGGCTGGCTCGCCGAAGAACTTGTCGCCACCCTCAGCCTCGATAGCGAGGATAGAACGCTGGATAGCACCAACGCTGGCAGCCGACACATTGCCATAGGCAGTCTTGAACAGAGCAGCATTCTTCGACACATAGTCGAGCATCATGCGCAGGTCCTTAAGGTCGATGAGGAGAAGCTCCTTGTCATCGGCAATCCTGAATACGATGTTGAGGACACCCGACTGTGTGTCGTTGAGCTGCATCAGACGCGAGAGCAGCTGCGGACCCATCGCTGAGACGGTGGTGCGCATCGGGATGCCCTGTTCGCCATAGACATCGAAGAAGCGGGTAGGGCAGGGCTGGAACTCGGGCGCATCGATGCCGAAGAGCTTGCAGCGCTTCTCGATGAACCCCGTCATCTTGCCCCTCTGGCTGATGCCCGAAAGGTCGCCTTTCATGTCGGCCATGAAACAAGGAACGCCCGCCTGACTGAACGTCTCGGCAATGACCTGAAGCGAAACGGTCTTGCCTGTACCTGTGGCACCTGCTATCAATCCATGGCGATTGCACATTCTGCCTGTGAGGCATATCGGCCCATTGTCGGAATGAGCCACGTATAGATTATTGTCTTTATACATTATATATAATATTTGATGGTTGCATGAGTGTGTTGTGGTCAACGGAAGATTTTTTTTTTTGTGGAAATCGGCATCAAGACAGAACTGCCGATTTCACTCGCAAAGGTAATTGAATAAATGTATTGACCCAAGATTTTTGGCCAAAAATATGCTTTACAACATAAAAATGACGTTTTATTGTGGCAAAGAACATTATTTATAAAAAAAACTCCATATATTTGCCATCAGTGACAATTAAATTTTTTAATACCAAAACATACTTATATGAAAATCTACAGTTCAAAAGAGATCAAGAACATTGCACTCCTTGGTAATGACAAGGCTGGTAAGACCACACTTACTGAAGCCTTGGTTTATGACTCTGGTCAGATTGCACGTCGTGGCCGTATCACAATGCACAACACTATTTCCGACTACTTCCCAGTAGAGCAGGAATATGGCTACTCGGTATTCAGCACGGTATTCCATACAGAATGGAATGGAAAGAAGCTCAACATCATCGACTGCCCAGGCAGTGATGACTTCTGCGGTGCAGCAATCACAGCAATGTCGGTTACTGACACTACTCTGATTCTTATCAACGGTAGTGTGGGAACTGAAGTGGGAACACAGAATCATTTCAGATATACTGAAAAGCTCCACAAGCCTGTCATCTTCCTCGTTAACCAGCTTGACAGCCCTGAATGTAACTTCGACGGAATCGTTGAGCAGCTCCGTTCAAACTATGGCAATAAGGTCATCCCTGTGCAGTATCCTGTTGAGACAGGCGACAACTTCCATCAGCTGATCGACGTCATCCTCATGAAGCAGTTGACCTATGGTCCTGACGGCGGCGAGCCTACTATCGAGGATATTCCTGAAAGCGAGATGATCAAGGCACAGGAAATGCAGCGCTATCTTATCGAGGCTGCTGCCGAGAACGACGAGACTCTCATGGAGAAGTTCTTCGAGACAGAAGAGCTCACACAGGACGAGATGCGCGAAGGTATCCGCAAGGGTATGACTACTCGCAGCATTTTCCCTGTATTCTGTGTCTGCGCATATAAGAACATGGGTGTTGGCCGACTGATGGAGTTCCTTGGCAATGTCGTTCCTTTCGTTGACGAGATGCCAGCCGTGCGCAACACACGCGGTGAGGAGGTGATTCCAGATCCAGCTGGTCCTACTTCTGTATATTTCTTCAAGACAGGTGTCGAGCCACATATCGGTCAGGTTCAGTACTTCAAGGTGATGAGCGGTACGATCAAGGAAGGCGACGACCTCGTGAATGCCGACCGTGGTTCGGTTGAGCATATCTCTGCTCTCTATGTATGCTCTGGTGCACAGCGCGATAAGGTTGCAGAGCTTCAGGCTGGCGATATCGGCTGCTGCGTCAAGCTGAAGGACGTTCGCACAGGCAATACGCTCAATGCAAAGGAACTCGACCACAAGTTCAACTTCATCAAGTATCCTCCTGCAAAGTTCACACGTGCCATCCGTGCCGTCAACCCAGCTGATACCGAGAAGATGATGCAGGCTCTCACTCGCATGCGTCTTGAGGATCCGACATGGGTGGTAGAGCAGTCGAAGGAATTGCGTCAGGTGCTCGTTCACGGTCAGGGTGAGTTCCACCTCCGCACTCTCAAGTGGCGTCTTGAGAACCTCGACAAGCTCAACGTTGAGTTCGCTCCACAGCGCATCCCTTATCGCGAGACAATCACCAAGATCGCTCGTGCCGACTATCGTCACAAGAAGCAGTCGGGTGGTGCTGGTCAGTTCGGTGAGGTTCACCTCATCGTCGAGCCATATCAGGATGGTATGGAAGACCCAACCGTCTATAACATCGCTGGCAAGGAATACCGCGTGACAATGAAGGGCAAGGAAGAGATCGACCTCCCATGGGGTGGCAAGCTCGTCTTCATCAACTCTATCGTCGGTGGTGTGATCGACAACCGCTTCATGCCTGCTATCCTCAAGGGTATCCAGCAGTGTCTCGAGCAGGGTCCGCTCACAGGCTCTTATGCTCGTGACGTGCGCGTAGTAGTATATGATGGTAAGATGCACCCGGTTGACTCTAACGAAATGGCGTTCATGCTTGCAGCTCGTCAGGCATTCAACGAAGCATTCCGCAATGCTGGTCCTAAGGTTCTTGAGCCTATCTACGATGTTGAGGTCTTCGTGCCAGATGCCAACATGGGTGACGTGATGAGCGATCTCCAGAACCACCGTGGCATGATCATGGGTATGGATGCAGAGAACGGCTACCAGAAGCTCAGCGCAAAGGTGCCTCTCAAGGAGCTCTCTAACTATGCTACTACACTCCGTTCGCTCACAGCAGGTGCTGCTTCGTTCACAATGAAGTTCTCAAGCTACGAGCTTACTCCAGCCGATGTTCAGCAGGCACTCATTGCTGAGCATGCTAAGGAGGCAGAAGAATAATCTTCTTTGATGATTCACTGTTCGCGATAAGCTGATTCGCGAAACATGAGACGATAATAAAAGAGAAAGAAAAGAAACTTCAGAAGTCTGAAACCGCTTTTCTTTCTCTTTTTTCAATTCACTCTTTCCTGCAATGGGCAAGCCGTCAAGCCTTGATAGCTTCCTCGAGCGCCTTGCTGAGCTGGTCAGGGCAAGAGGTAGGGCGACCGTTGCAGCTGATGCCCTTGACACGGTCGATGATGTCCTCGGCTTTATGACCGATGATGAGTTTGGAGATACCCTGGAGATTGCCGTTGCAGCCACCAATGAAATAGCAGCTCTGAATGACGTTGTTGTCATCGAGTTCGACATGGATGAGGCGCGAGCATGTGCCTGAAGTCTGATAGTTGATTTCTTTCATTTATTTAAATAATTTGGTTCAGTTTTTACGCTTAAGACGTTGTTTTGATTGTAAAACAAGTGCAAAGATATTCAAAAAATATTAAAGATTGTTGTTGTTTCAGCTTTTTTTATTATATTTGCACGATTTTTTAATTAGAAAACACTTGACCAGATGAATATATACGGTAATAAAGGTATCCTTTCTGTGGCTATGGCAACTATACTTCTGATGATGGGAGTGGCGTCGGCCAAGGCGCAGGATGTGCCTCAAATTCACCGAGATTTACATAAAGAGTTGCAAGCGCATCAGGACGAGGTTCAGTCGTTCCGCGCCCTTATTGACTCATTGATATCAGAAACAGACGAGGATGTGTTCGATCTGTTCCCTGCTCTCGACCTTTATGGTTCGTGGGACGATAATTCTGTCAATCCTTTGCTGGGAAAGACCAATATCAAGATTCCGGATGAGCAGGATATCGACATCTCGACCTTCGTTGCCCCTACCGTCGGACGTATCACTTCGAAGTACGGCTGGCGTCGTCGTCGCATGCATCGAGGCATCGACCTCAAGCTCTATGTGGGCGACACCGTGCGTGCTGCCTTCGATGGTCAGGTGCGCATCAAGAAGTTCAACCGCCGTGGCTATGGCTATTATTATGTGATCCGTCACCCCAACGGACTTGAGACTGTCTATGGACATCTCTCGAAGTTCATCGTCGATAAGGATGAGTATGTCAAGGCAGGTCAGCCGATCGGACTCGGAGGCAACACCGGACGTTCGACTGGCTCGCATCTGCATTTCGAGACCCGCTTCATGGGCATCGACCTTGATCCTGCCACACTGATTGATTTCGAGACATTCAAGCCAAAGAGCAATGTCTATCACTTTGTCCACAAGAAAGCCAAGAGCGTCTCGTCGGGCAATTCGTCGGGCGATGGAGTGGCAGCTTATCATAAGGTTAAGCAAGGCGATACCCTGGGCGCCATTGCCCGCCGCTACGGCACGTCAGTGTCGCGCTTGTGCAAGCTCAACGGCATCAAGGCAAGTTCAATCTTGAGGCTCGGACAGAGAATCAGGTATAAGTAGTCGTTTTGGGAAGATAAAAGAAATTATGAAGTTAAAGGAACGACAATACTTCTATTGTCTTTAACTTCTTTATCTCCTTTATCTCCTTTATCTCCTTTAACTTCCCAAAGAGACGGCATTAAACATCCACAAACAAATAAGTAGATTATGGATCCATTGGTATTTGTTTTCAAGGCACTTCGCGTGATATTCTACATTTTCGTGATTGCCACTGGCATCTGTTTCGCCCTTTCATATTACAAGGGTTTGCCTGACAACTATTGGATTTGGTGTGGCTGCGGTGCAATCGGCACTTCGGTCATCCGATTCTTCATGAAGTTCATATTGTAAAGCTGTAAGCGCAATTGGTGATGAGAAGAGTGACAGTCATAATCAATCCTATAGCAGGAGTGCGTCCGAAACATGTCATTCCTGATATTGTTCGTGAGGTGCTGCCTTCCGATGTTTTCGATGTAGATATCCGCTTCACCGAATATGCCGGTCATGCTTCGGAGATTGCCAAGGAGGCTGTTCGCAACGGCGATGATTCGGTGGTTGCAATTGGAGGCGACGGCACCATCAACGAGACAGCCAAGTCGCTCATCGGTTCGTCAACGGCTCTCGGTATTGTCCCTATGGGTTCGGGCAATGGATTGGCGCGTCACATTCAGATTCCGCTTGAGTTGTCGCGTGCGCTCGAGGTTGTGCGGGTCGGACACCGCGAGATGATTGATTTCGGTGATGTCAACGGACACATCTTCTTCTGTACGGCAGGCATCGGTTTTGACGCGATGGTGAGTCAGGAGTTTGCTGAGAAGAAGGGCAGAGGGCCGATCAACTATGCGCGCAGTGCCATCGAGGTCTTTGCCAAGTATGACCCGATGACCTACGACATCTATACCGACGATGGCAACATCAAGGAGAAAGCCTTCCTGATAGCCATTGGCAATGCAGCTCAATGGGGCAACAATGCCTATATTGCTCCGCGTGCCAGCATGACCGATGGTCTGCTCGACATCACGATAGTTAAGCCATTTCCGCTTGTCGAAGCTCCTCACATGACGATGCAGCTCTTTTCAGGACACCTCGACGACAATCCGCATGTCTCGACCTTCCGCTCGGAGAACATCAGGATAGTGTTGCCAAAGCCTGATACGATAGTGCATGTCGATGGCGAGCCGATACGTCTCAACGGACCGCTCAACATCAGGATTCACAAGGCAGGACTCTATGTGCTGACACCAGCCGAACAGATGAGCAACCTGCTTGAGCCTATCCAGTATGCCATCGAGGAGATACATTTCAGCATCTGGAATAATATCCGCAATGGAGTAAGGCAATTGGAGAAAGCGACAAGCAACGCGATTGAGGAAATCAAAAAAAGTGCGAAGATTTGACACGTTTCGTCTGTTTTATTGTATAAAACCTTTGAAGATACGTTGTTTTTGCTTATCTTTGCACCCAAATTATTCGAAACATAGAAAGGTTAATTTCAAGAAATTAATATTATGGCAGAAATTGAAGACGGCATCTTTGACGATGCAGAGGCAGTCAAGTACATTCAGGAGCATCTTCCTATCGATGCAAAGGAAAAATTTACCGACGACGAGGTTCTATACATTTCTGATGTGATTTTCGACTATTATGAGTCAAACGGCTTGCTCGAGGAAGAAGAGGAAGTTGATATTGACATGGAGGAACTCACGGAGTATGTGATCAAGAACTCAAAGCGCGACGGATTCAAGTTCGACCCCGAACTCGTGCGCTGGGTCATCGAATGTGAAATGGACTATGAGGAGTCTTTAGCATAAGGATTCCTGATGAACATGTCATTGGCGAAATATTTGTTTGTAACAGGTTGTGCCCTCCTGCTGTCGGTAGTGACAGTAGGAGCGCAGAATTATGAGCGTATGTCGGAATATGAGCAGAATCTCTATGGGGCTTCGGCTCATGTCAATGGTGACTATGAGACCATGAAGAACATACGCGCGTACTGGGTGAGAGAATGCAACAAGCTCAAGAACCGCAACTGTGAGTTCGTGCTCTGTGGAGTAGCCGAGGCAGTGCTCAAGGTCACTATACCTGCCCGAGTGCTGTTCATGCCCGATGAGGCCACATTGTCGCCACAAGCTGATGCCGTATTGAGACCGCTGCTCCAATTTGTTGCCAAGGACAAGGCCATTGCTTCGTGCATCGTGGCTTGCCATGCCGACAACAATGGTTCGGAGCGATACCTCAGTGACTTCACCAACCAGCGTGCCAAGGCAATCAGCAATTGGCTGCTGAAGCAGAATGTCGAACCCACCAATATCTCTTATTACGGTCTTTCGAACAAGATATCGAAGACCGCCAACGAGAATGTCAAGAACCGCGAGCTCAACCGCCGTGTCACCATCTATTTTGTGCCGAACAAGAAGATGCTGAAGTTGGCGAAGAAGGGGCAGCTGTGATCAGACAATCAGCATCATTGGATTTTGAAGAAACAATAAAAAAAGAATATGGCAAAAGAATTGAAAGAAATGACCAGCCGTGCCGAGAACTACTCTCAATGGTATAACGACTTGGTTGTAAAGGCCGATCTCGCAGAGCAGTCGGCTGTGCGTGGCTGTATGGTGATCAAGCCTTACGGCTATGCTATCTGGGAAAAGATGCAGAGCGTGCTTGACGGAATGTTCAAGCAGACTGGTGTGCAGAATGCCTACTTCCCATTGCTTATCCCAAAGTCTTACCTCTGCCGTGAGGCTGAACATGTCGAGGGTTTTGCAAAGGAATGTGCCGTAGTGACTCACTACCGCTTGATGAACGACCCTAACGGTTCGGGCGTGGTGGTCGATCCTGAGGCTCGTCTTGAAGAGGAGCTCATCGTGCGTCCTACTTCCGAGACCATTATCTGGAGCACCTACAAGAACTGGATCAACTCATGGCGCGACCTCCCGATTCTTTGCAATCAGTGGTGCAACGTAATGCGTTGGGAGATGCGTACACGTATGTTCCTCCGCACATCTGAGTTCCTCTGGCAGGAAGGCCACACTGCCCATGCCACACAGGAAGAAGCTGCAGCCAAGGCAATGGAGATGATCAACGTCTATGGAGACTTCGCAGAGAAGTGGATGGCTGTGCCTGTCATCAAGGGTCCAAAGAGCCCTAACGAGCGTTTCGCTGGTGCTCTCGACACTTTCACCATCGAGGCAATGATGCAGGACGGCAAGGCTCTTCAGGCTGGTACTTCTCACTTCCTCGGCCAGAACTTCGCCAAGGCTTTCGACGTCAAGTATATCAACAAGGAGAACAAGCAGGAATATGTTTGGGCAACATCATGGGGAGTTTCTACCCGTCTCATGGGTGCGCTCATCATGACTCACTCTGATGACAATGGTCTAGTGCTTCCTCCAAAACTCGCACCTATCCAGGTGGTCATCGTGCCTATCTTCAAGAAGGCAGAAGAGCTTGAGCGACTCAATGCTGCCGTTCAGCCATGGATCGAAGCTCTCCGTGCAAAGGGTATCTCTGTCAAGTATGACAATGCCGACAACAAGCGTCCTGGATTCAAGTTCTCTGAATATGAGCTCAAGGGTATTCCTGTGCGTCTCGCTCTTGGTGGACGCGACCTTGAGAATGGCACAGTCGAAGTGATGCGTCGCGACACTCTCGAGAAGGAGACAGTATCGCAGGAAGGCATTGTCGAATATGTCGAGAAGCTCCTTGATGCCATTCAGGACAATATCTTCGAGAAGGCTCGCAAGATGCGAGATGGTTATATCCGCCGTGTCGATACTTGGGAGCAGTTCAAGGAAGAGATCGAGAAAGGAGGCTTCCTGCTCTGCCACTGGGATGGTACAACCGAGACAGAGGAGTATATCAAGGCAGAGACCAAGGCTACTATCCGTTGTATTCCGTTCGAGGCTCAAGACCCATCGGATCTTGAACCGGGTGTCGATCTTGTGACAGGCAAGCCAAGTGCCCGCCGTGTACTCTTTGCGCGTTCATATTAATGAAGAATCGCTATTTCATAATATTGCGTCAGACCTTCAAGAGTCTGAACTGGTTTGAGACAGTATTGCTTCTGGCAATATTGTCTCTTGCTGTTATGTCATTCTTCATCAAGGGTGACTTCGGCACGAATGCCATCATTGCTGCAGTTGCGGCAATTCTTGGTGTGTTCTGTGTGGTATTAGGAGCCAAGGGTTCGCTTGCCAACTGGATTTTCGGTGTGGTTGAGGCTTTTCTGCATATCTATATCTGTTTCTGCACCCACATCTATGGCGACATGCTTCAGCGTCTGTTCTACAACCTTCCGATGCAGTTCATCGGCTTCAATATGTGGAAGAAGCGCACTCGCCACGATGGCACAGCCACCATACGCACTCGCTATATGACATGGCGCCAGCGGTGGATCACTGTGGCATCGGTAGTCATCGGCACCATAGCATTGGGAGTCTTCCTCATCTATTTCGGACCATGGATGATTGGTGTCCTCACCGAAATCTTGCCAGATATGGAGTTCAAGACCCTCAAGATGGATTATGACACCACATCGCAACTCTGGCTTGACTCGTTCACCACGGTCATGAGCATCGTCACGATGGTCGTTTCGGTCAAGGCGTTTGTCGAGCAGTGGTATATGTGGCTCTTCATCAATGTTGCCTACATTGCCATGTGGCTCATGTCCGATTCCGTATTCTCGTTCATGACAGTTGCAAAATACTGCGTCTATTTTGTCAATTCGATTTACGGAATCTACATGTGGCACAAACTGAGCAAATAGTTTCAGAAGGAACTGACAGTCATCTGTCAGTTCCATAGTCCATCACTCGATGCAAGAAATGTTGACATTGTCGAATTCATCGATGTATTCCATCAGCTTCGAGTGATTATGACCTTTTCTGGCCTTAATGTCAATCCTTGCTTCAAAGGTCTCGCCAGCTGACGTGTGGCGGCTTCTCAACTCATAAGAAGACAGCTCTATGCTGTCTTTTTTCAGTTTCTCTATTACCTCCATCACACTCTCCTTGTTGGGCGAAGTGAAAGTCAGCGACATTGTCGAAGAGCCCATGTTTGGGATGAAGCAGTGCAGCACTTCGAGTCCTAAGAGCACGAGGGTAGTGGCAATCAGTGCCACAAGAAGCATACCCGAACCGCAGGCGAGACCTATGGCAGCTGTCACCCAGAGACCTGCAGCCGTAGTCAATCCGCGTATCACGTTCTTTTGAAGGATGATCATGCCTGCACCAAGGAAGCCGATGCCAGAAACCACCTGTGCAGCTACACGCGATGCGTCTTTCATCTCTTCTCCGAACCCATATTGCGAGACAACGCAAAACAGAGCACTGCCCACGCTCACAAGAAAGTGGGTGCGGAAGCCCGCATCCTTGGCTCTGAACTCTCGCTCGATGCCAATGATGCCTCCTAACATCAATGCAACGACAAGTCTTATTGATATGTCCAATAGTTCATTCATAATGGTTGATGTACGGTTAAAAAAATTAAAGTATGAAAATTATCTATGATAATATGCCGCAAAGATAATATTTTTTTTCTTATCATGAAATAATATTGCCCAGCATTTATTTTTTTGATGCCAAAATATCTAATTGCCAAACCAACTGTTATTGTTGGGATAATGGAATATAAAGTTTGCAACAAATTCTTATTTTTATTCAAACATTCAAAAAGTACTGTTCAAATAATAAAAAATGACAGTCTGTTGTTCGTTCTTTAAAATAATTCTTTAATTTTACACAATCAATCGACCAAAGTCATGTCTTAATATAGCGAACATTTTTTACTATTATATACAATGAATATCTTTAAAGACAAGAAGTTTACTCTTGCTTTTGTAATGATTGTGTTGAGCTATCTCGCCACCTTCCTTGTGTCGTTCGGGCTCATGCGCTCGGTCATCTATGACAATGCGGTTCAGATGACCACCTTGGTGGCTACACGCATTCACAACAGAATCAACGATGAGATGACCATGCCGATCAATGTAGGTCTGACCATGGCCCATGATGTCTATCTCATCGAGCGTCTCAAGAAGGAGAGCCAGCACACAGAACAAGAAAACATCGAGGATATTGGCAACTATCTGAATAACCTGCAGAAAGGGCTGAAATATGAATCGGTGTTTCTGGCAAGCGAGCAGAGCCACATTTTCTACACTGGCTCAGGCTTCTTCAAGCACATGGATATCGACAACGACACCCACGACTTCTGGTACAGGGAGTTTATCAAGAGTGGCGAGCCATTCGTGCCTAATGTCGATCACAATCAGGAGCAGTTCGACACCTGGGCTGTCTTCTACAACACCCGAATCGAGGACAATGAAGGAAACCTGCTCGGAGCATGTGGCATAGGCCGTAGCATGAACGAGCTTAAAGACATGCTGGCTCAATTCGAAAAGGAATACAATGTAAGCGTCTGTTTAGTCAATAGTGAAGGCGTAGTTCAGGTCGATGTCGATGATGTCAAGATTGACAAGACCGTGCTTAGCGATACCAAGCTTGAGATTGACAATCCCGATGAATACAATATCCAAAGAGAGGAAGGTGGATTTAGCGTCACGAAATATGTCGCAAGCTTGAGCTGGTTTCTGGTGATCAGAAACAACGTCGATTACCGAATTTCTGCCTATTCCACTCTCTTCTTCTATTTTGTCATCCTTCTTGTCATCCTCCTCATCATTCTTTCGATAGGTGTCTTCATCATCATTAAGCGCAACAACGAGCTGCACAATACTTCCTTCCGTGACAGTCTCACTGGGCTTATCAACCGCAATGCCTACGAGGTTGACATTGAGGAACTTAAACATCAGCCTGTGAAAGATATTTCCTACATCACAATCGATGTCAATGGTCTGAAGAAGGTCAACGATAGTTTGGGGCATCAGGCAGGCGATATTCTTATCCGTGCCACAGCAGAATGCATTACGCAATATTTCTCAAAGTTGGGCAAGTGCTACCGCATCGGTGGCGATGAGTTTGCCGTGATCATCAATCGCACGAATTTCGACAGCCAGAAGATTTGCCGCGAGTTCCACGAATTGGTTGACCGATGGCACTCCGAAGGTCCGGTCAAGCGATTGAGCATGTCGGTCGGCATTGCCAAGAGCTCCGATTATGAGTCGGTCGAGATAGAGAAGCTGATTGAATATGCCGATATGGCAATGTATAAGGAAAAAGAAGAATATTACAAACTCCTCCGTGAGCAGGAAAATGCCGCAAAGGCATGACACTGCTGGTGAGATTATTGAAACGACTCCGCCTGTGTGTGCTCCACCAGGCGGTTTATTGTTTCTGTGTCTATCGGTGTCGCCACATTCGAAAGGTCGGGGATGTTGAACGATCGCAGGTTCAGGTCGTCCATTTCAGGATCGGCTTGTGGCATCACAAGAGGCTTTGACATCACAGGCGACTTGCCATCGGCTGCCGTATTGATATGCGCGAAATAAACTCGTCCATATTGTCCGTCATATCTCTTAGAAGCGAAAGCTATCCATCGCGAGTTGTGGCTCCAAGAGTGGTAGGTGCCGTTCTCTTCGGTCGTGTAGCTGTTGCCATTGGCGTCAGTCAGGCATAGTCTCGTCTCGCTATGCCATATAGGGAAGGTGCCGTTGGCCGACAGTGAGAACATTAGCCAGCGTCCGTCGGGCGAGCATTTGGGCAGATTGACCGAACCGCCTTTCGCCTCTGCATCATACACCGTTTCTATCTCGTCGCCAAAAGTGCCTTCTGCGTCATCGAATGCAATGCGGTAAAGTGAATAGTGAATGTCGCTGACGTGGTCTTTCAGATCGTAGGGCGAAGGAATAGTGTCGCCACAAGGATTAGGAGCCGAGCAGAAATATATCCAACGGCCATCGGCTGAGAAGCAAGGGAAGGTTTCAAGGGTCGATGCCGTGTTGCTCACGAGAGGGGAGAGGCGCATTTCCGAAGAGTCGAAGTCAGCAAGGCAGAGATCGCTCGATGTGTCGAAAACCTCGAAGCGACGGATACCTTCAGAGTGAAACGAAGGTATGATGACGTTGGTCGAGAATACAGCGAAGCGTCCTGAAGGATGGAAGTCGCCATAGACAGCACCGCCCGTCATCTCTTCGTTGCGCAATGTAACCTTGCGCAAACGTTGGTCGCGATTCAGTATGGTGCCGCCACCCTGTCCACGCAGGTGGAAGAAGGAGTATTGCCCCTTGTCGCCGCCATGCGTGTGGCAGTTCATGCAGCGGTTGCCGAGCCGCTTGCCGTCGGCGAGAGTGCGTGTCGTGAAGTTCTCGATGCAGCGCTCCTCTATCTCAACCTTGTCCCACACCTCATAGCCTGGCTCGATGAGTCGGTAGGTAATGAAGGTGTCGATACTATCGGGCGAGATTGTCCATGTGAACGATGGAAACTCATACCAGCCGCCATCTTTGCTGCTGCGGGCAGTCACGCTTATGTCGATCACTCGTTCTTCGTGTGTATTGCCTGTCAGCTTCTGCCATTCCTCTGAGTCGATTATCACCTTTCTGCCACGTTTCTCAATCTTCTGCTCATTGCCTAATCTCACGCTCACCGCATCATAATCGCCCCTGATCATGAAGTTCAGAGGAGCGATGTTGCAAGGTATCAGAATGTCCTTGTAGTCGGGATATATTGTCAAGTCTTCGGTCGCAGGCTTCACGTCCTTAGGGCTTGGAGTGCAAGCTGCAAGGGCTATACCTATGACCATTGTCTGAAATATGCCAAATATCTTTTTCATGTCAAATATCTTTTTCATGTCAAATATCGCTTATAACGTGGAACTGAAGATAGTACCAGTAGGTATTGTGAAACTGGCTGTACATCATCTTGCCATTGCCCTTCGATTGCTCAAAAGTCTGATTGAATCTTACAAAGTCGCGATAGGTGCTTTCTGCAACCATTGGCTTCAGCTGCTCGCGCATGTCAGGATTGACCTGCATCACCACGAGCATTGCCTCTTCATACAGCCTGTGCCCCTTCGGGCATCCATAGCGCATCACATCGTCGGTGAACCCCTGCAGGTTGTGCGACAGCAGGTCGTAGCACAGCAGATAGTCGAGGGCGATGAGGTTCTTGGGGTTATGGTTGAGAAGGTTGCGTAATGTGGCTGAATGTTCGCCAGAGAGTGAAAGAGTATCGGGAAGAGTCATCTCTTGCAGTTCTTTCTGCATCTGTTTCTTAGCCCAAGACGAGTGTACTGGATTCTGTGCCAGCAGGCGCAGGTATTTCATTGAGCCATCCTTGTCGCCTCTTCTCATGGCTATCTGTGCCAAACGTCGCATGTTGCGGCTGCCTGTATGTCGCGGCGCGAATATCATGCCGAGGATGGTGGCATGTTCTGCTGTGGTCATTTCGCCTATAGCCCACCAAGCTTCGTTGGCAGCCGTGAACTGCACGTGGTTGCCATCTTTATCTACAGGCATGAAGAGGCGTGAGGTGCCACGTATTGGCTGATTCATAAGCCCATCGGCAAGCCTGCCCTGATACGCCTTGGCAAGGTTGTGATAGTATTGTGCAATGGGGTAATCGAGCATAGGATACGAGAGTTCTTCCACCTTCTGCCAGTCGCCATAATAGGCATTGCTGTCGATGGCATAGAGCTTCTCGATGTCGTGCCTTGGTGAGCTCCACCATTTAGCTTTTGGCAAAAGCGTGAAGCCACTGAAGGTAAGGCTAGAAAGGAGCACGGCAATCAGCGCTGCTATCTGCATCCTTTTATTTGTCAGTGGCGCTGCCTCTGTGTTTCTCCATGACTGCAGCATTCGGGCAATGCTCCATAGAGCCACTGTCCATAGCAGCAGCTGCAAGGTCGAGCCCAAGGGATAATCCTCACCGCAGATGCGGCAGCTTTCCCATGCCATCGCGAGTGCCGACAGTAAGCCAGCTATCCATTTTGGGGCATGGAGCCGACGTGCAGCATGATAGAGCACGATGCCGATAGTGGTCAGCACAACACTGACAATCAATGCACCTATATAAGGATAGTAGAACAGCTGCATGAGCCAGTCGCCTGCCACGGCAATACATTTTTGCAAGCCCAAGTCCCTATAATGCAAGTCGATCCAAGTGTCATTGAGGAGCAGAAACATGGTCTGTTCTTTATGGCGCAAGGTGTAGGGGAAGAGGAGTTCGAAAAATGCAAAGACACTTACGGCTGCAAGGAGCGTAAGTGCCATACCAAGAATTGAAGAATGTGACTTAAGTTTCATTTGGTTTGCGAAGTTAAAGGAAATCTTCTTTATCTTCTTAATTTCTCTATTTCCTTAAAGAAAAGAAGCTGCCATTAAAGAGAATTCAACTTTGCAATCTGTCGAATTGTCGAGAATAGCTGGAAGTAGTGGTCCATTCGACCCAAGAGCACCTTCTGCTTCAGCTGGCGATAGAGGTCGGGGTTTTGCTTAATGAAATTGATTAGCACAGGGTCGTAGTGGAATCCCGCACTCTCCTCGAATTCAGAAATGAGTGTCTCGAACGATTTCGGAGTGTGGTAGTTGCGACCGATGTTCTCGGTGGCAGCATCCATACAGTCGCACAGCATGACGATGTTGATGAGAGGGAAAATTGGTGACTTGTGGTTATCAAAGTCGTCAGGATAGCTGCTGCCGTTATACCACTTGTGGTGTCCGAGTGCTACGTCGCGATAAGGTTCGAGAAAAGTGTACGTATCGAAGAACGGATTAGCTGCTTCAGGATGCTGCTTGATGAGCTGATATTCTTCTGTTGACAGTCGGCGGAAGCAGTTGTTGACGATGGTCGGAATGTGAATCTTTCCAACATCGTGATAGAGTGCAGACTGAGTGACAAAGTTGAGCAGTGTGTCCTTGTGTTGGATTACATCCTCAACCGAGTCGAATTTCGGTAATCCCACGAAGTATTCAGGCATCGATTCTGCCAATTTCTTTGTCAAAATCCTCGACAGGTCAGACACCATGGTAACGTGGACGTAAGTCACAGGCTGACCCACTACCAGAATATGCTCGAAAAGTCGTCTCTTGTCTTGCTCTGAAAGATATTTCAGCAACGTAGGGTTGGTGATGAGCGACGAAAGGAACCATCCTCTCTCGATTGCAAAATGGATATTTTGAAAGCTGCTGATTGCAATAAGCAGTCGGTTCAAACCCTCCTTGATAATCTTCGACTTTTCCTCGAAAGGCTTGTCGGTTCGCTCAACCAGGAAGAGGAAGCTCGTGAAGAGGTTATAGACATAGGTATGACGATAACTGCTTATTTTATGGTCAGAGCTGTATTCTGGATCATTGTGATAATATTCAATGAAACGCTCATAGGCCTCATCCCAGGTGATACGTCCAGCAGTCGCATCAATGATCAGGTCGTCATATTCAACCTTTCCGTAGTAGGTGTGCTTCAGGTTGAACAGATCGCCATTGAATATCTTGAGCTGCTCCTGATAGTCGGCATAGAGCTGTCCGAACATAGTCAGGTCATCCATATCATGACTGATGTAGGTCATGATGCCTCGCAGGTTGGAGATAGCCATCGTCCAGTCGCAGAATTCACGCAGCCTATTGTCGCTGTCGATAACCGCCTTGTTTTCAGGTCTTTTACAGAATTCAAAGAACCTGCTGCGCAACTTGCGGCTTTCGTCGAGCGAAATTCTTCCAGCCTCGGCATGAAGCACCGACAGATTGATGAACGAGGCACAGAAATAGTAGCAGTTGTTGATGTCCTTGAACGAACTGAAATGGCGCTCGCCCAATTCGATTGCCTTTCTGTAGCACTCGACCGACTCATTGTAGTCTTGGAGCAGTCCCATTCGCGCTGTCTCCTGCTTGTAGAATCCCTCGAGCGAATAGCAAAGCATGAGGTGCTCATAGTCGTTTTTCGACTCATAATATGGAATCAGAATCTCAAGCATCTGGCCTGCAAGCGAGAAATCGACGATGTTGTTGTGATAGAGGTTCCTGATTCCGAGATACAACTGATGGTAAGCCTCGGCAGGCGCTTCGCCCTGACGGAACCATCCGAGCAGCTTTTCTATATTGTCGTTGTTCTGAGCGTAGATGTTGGAAAAGACGTGGGCTCTGCGTATAAACATGGCTATCCATTCCGGATTATTCTGCTCGATGAAGATGCTGTCGTTGTAACAGTTATAGAGTCGGTAGTTGGCTGCGAATTCCTCGAATATTCTCAGAATGTCTGGCGCATCTTCTGGCAAATTGACCTTCATAGCTTCTTCCCAGTCGCTCTTTTCCTGCTTGTCGAATTTTTCTCTAGCCCATGTCGATCCAGTCGCTACCGGATAGATGTAGTGCTGTCCGTAGAGCATAGGGCAAAACAGTATTCCAAGCAATATTGTGAATAGGAATCTAATCATAGCTGTGTGTAGTTGTTGATCATATCGTTGCGCAAAGATAGTATTTTTTCCTAATCAATAATCATTTTGCTTAAAAAAACTTAAGATTTAGTAATTTTGTAACATCTTTTTAGAAATTTTGTGTAATTATTTAACAAAATGAATATTATGTTGAACTCATTTTTTTGAAAGATTGATTATTTTTTGAAAGATTGATTTTTTTTTTGAAAGATTGCCAAGTATTTTTGTGCATCAATCTCTTGTATTTTCAAAAATGTTTCTATAACTTTGCCTTGAAATTTTGAATGACAATTATTATAAAGGTTGTAAGGTTATAAGTTTATTAGGTAGCTCTGCGCTGTCAAAGAACCATATAACCTTACAACCTCAAAACCTCAAATTGAGGAGTTATGGCTGAATGTAAGAGATTGAACGATATTGGCAATGCCTATCCAGCGAGCAGGGGCAAGGAACTCAAGGTCAAGTTCTTCGACCTGAACGTCGTGGCGGGCTTCCCTGTGCCTCTCGACAATGACGAGAAAGCGGAGAGCATCGAGCTGTTGCGCATGCTCTGCCCTTATCCCGAATCGTCGTATCTGATCCGCGTTGACGGCAATTCGCTGATCGATGCGGGCATATATTCTGGCGACATTGTAATTGTCGATAAGAGCCGGCGCAATCCTTCGCCCGACGAGATTGCGGTATGCGTGCTCAATGGCGAATATGTGATCAAGCGGTTTGTGATGCGCGACGGAACAGGCTATCTTGTTCCAGCCAATCCCGACTATCTAGAGACGATGCTCACCGACGAAGACTCGTTCTGCGTCTGGGGCACAGTCACTTATGTCATCCACAAGCCTCATGTCAATTAAGTTCCACATCTTGCGATCCGCTCATCAATCAACAACAAAAGCGATGTACGCACTGGTCGATTGCAACTCATTCTTCTGCTCTGTCGAGAAGGTCTTTCATCCTGGACTTGAAGGCAAGCCCGTCTGTGTGCTCTCCAACAACGATGGGTGCATCGTTGCGCTCACACCCGAAGCCAAGGCATGTGGCTTGCACCGTGGCGACCCGATTTTCAAGGTCAAAGACATCGTCAAGCGTCATGGCGTGCATGTGTTCTCGACCAATATGAAGCTCTATTCGGCAATGAGCCAGAGGGTGACCAGCATCTTGAGGAAAAGCATCCATCATGTCGAGAACTACAGCATCGACGAGTCGTTTCTCGACCTCGATGGATATGAGCGCTTCCACGATCTGGTCAAGCTTATGCACGACGTCAAGGAGCGGATCAGGCTCTGCACCGATATTCCAGTCAGCATAGGCATTGCCCCATCGAAGACCCTGGCAAAGATGGCGAGCAAGTTCGCCAAGCAGTATAAGGGGTATAATGGTGTGTGCATGATCGATACCGATGAGAAGCGACGCAAGGCACTTGAGCTATTCGACCTTGCTGACGTGTGGGGCATCGGGCGGCATACGTTGGAGAAGCTCAACTATCTCGGCGTTCATTCTCCGCTCGTCTTTGCTGACAAGAGCGAGTCATGGGTGAAGAGCAATCTGCACAAACCAGGGGTACAGACATGGCTCGAACTGAACGGCACATCGAGCATCGACACCTCCGAGGTGAGGCACAATCAGACCATCTGCACGAGCCGCAGCTTTGGCGAGATGGTGTCAGACCTCGATTCGCTCAAGGCCTCCGTGGCATCGTTTGCCGCCAGTTGTGCGAACAAGTTGAGGGGACAGCAGAGTGTCTGCAAATCGGTGATGGTGTTTGTGAGCAGCAACAGGTTCCGCGAGGATCTGAAGCAATACGGCAATGCCGCCACAGCCTCGTTCATCACCTCCACCTCCGACACCATTGAGATAACCAAGGCAGCCATTCAGTGCCTTGAGTCGATCTATCAGTCTGGCATAATGTACAAGAAGACTGGAGTCGTGGTGAGCGAGATAACCCCCGAATCTCCTCTTCAGCTCGACTTGTTCGACCCAAACCAGAAGCGCAAGGAACGCAAGGAGCTGATGAAGGCAATGGATGAAATCAACCACCGCTTCGGTTCCAAGACCTTGCGCCTTGCAGTCGAGGGCACTGGTCAGCAGTCGTGGCATGTCAAGTGTGAACACCGCAGCCCGAATTACCTTACAGATATCGACGGTATTCTGACGGTGAAGGTATAAATATGCAATAAAAGAGATGAAAAAAGAATGATATTTTGAAAATATACTTATATTTGCAATTTATGAAATTAGAGATGTGTCGGGTGATAAACGTATAAATTTGATTGAGATAACTGTGAAAACAATGCACGAGAATAGGAAAAACACTGACATGTAAGTGTTAGTTTATACTTATGTAAAGAAAAAACTTTATCTTTGCATTGAATTACTTTGTCTATGCAATGATGAACTGGCAAAAGTCTGAGCAAAACCAGACTATGAGTTGGGATCATCAGATTGAATTGCATAGCTTATGTGGATCTCAATGTCATTCATTAATAACAATCACAGGCAGCAATTGTTACACTTAGTCAATCGTTATGGTATGAGGGTTATTCCGAGAGGATTGACCCTCATTTTGCTTGTTTCAGGCTTTCTCTTTTGTGAAATACTTATTGAGAATGAGAGCAATGGCTCCGTCGCCTGTGACATTGCATGCAGTGCCGAATGAGTCCATCGCTATATAGAGCGTGATCATCATTGCTTGCTGCTCGGACGTGAAGCCGAGGATGCTGTCAAGAATGCCCAATGCGGCCATGATAGCACCGCCAGGAACACCAGGAGCAGCAACCATGGTGACGCCAAGCATGAGGATGAAACCGAGCATGAGGGGGAAGTCGAACGCGATGCCCTCAATCAGCATGATCGCCAATGCGCAAGCCACAATCTTGAGCGTAGAACCCGAGAGATGGATAGTGGCACAGAGAGGCACGACGAAGCCCGCAACGCCTTCCGACACGCCGTTCTTGATGGTCTGCTGAAGGGTGATAGGGATGGTGGCAGCCGAAGAAGAGGTGCCGAGTGCCGTGAAATAGGCTGGCAGCATGGTGGTGAGCAGCTTGATGGGGTTGCGGCGAGTGACGATGCCAGCAATGGAATACTGGATGATGAGGAGAATGGCAGTAAGAATGAAGATGACGATGATGACCTGAAGGAATGCCATGAGTACAGCTCCCACCGAACCAGAGGCTGTCATGTCGAGGAAGAGGCCGAAGATGTAGAAAGGAAGGAGGGGGATGATGACCTTTGATATCGCCAATGTCACTATGTCCTTGAACTCATCGAACCCTTGTTTCAGCACTTTCGCACCGAAGGCTGCAATGCCAAGTCCGAGGAGGAAGGAGCTGACCAATGCCGACATCACGCTCATGACGGCAGGGATCTCGATGGTGAAGAATGCTGGGAACTTATCGCCTTCGGACGAAAGCAGCTGACTCGTTCCGGTCTCGATGAGACTCGGGAAGAGCGACACGCTGCAGCCGTAGGAGAAGAGTCCAGAGAGGACGGTGGCAAGATAAGCCGTGCCTGCAGTGATGGCAAGCATCTTGCCTGCACCTCGTCCCACATCGGCAATGGCCGACGTGACCAGTCCGACGATGATGAGCGGAATGAGGAAGTTGAGCAACTGGGCGAAGACGCTGTTGAACGTGTTGAAGACACGCACGCCGACTTCGGGCATTACGAAGCCAAGTGCAATGCCGAGGGCAATGGCAATGAGGATGCGGAGGAGGAGAGGGATGCGGGACATAGGTTGTTATGGGGAAGTTAATGGAGATAAAGAAGTTAATGGATATAAAGAAGATAAAGGAGATAAGGAAGATAAAGAAGTTAAAGACAATAGCAGCATTGTCGTAAATAATGTTTGAAGATAAAGTAAGATAAAGAAGATAAAGACAATAGCAGCATTGTCGTAAATAATGTTTGAAGATAAAGTAAGATAAAGAAGATAAAGACAATAGCAGCATTGTTGTAAATAATGTTTGAAGATAAAGTAAGATATTACAAAAGACTAACATCATTTGTCTTTATCTCCTTTAACTTCTTTATCTTCTTTATCTTCCTTATCTTCCTAAAGTTTCTTATTTTATCTTGCAACTCAGCAGTTCTTGACCTTCGAGCGAAGCCTTAATGATGTCGCCTTCCTTGACTGTACCCACGCCTTTAGGAGTGCCAGTGAAGATGAGGTCGCCAATCTTGAGCATAAAGAAGCGGCTGGCATAGCTTACAATCTCGTCGATGGTGTGGAGCATGTCGGCAGTATGACCCACCTGACGCACCTCGTCGTTGAGGCGCATCTCGAAATGGAGGTCCTGGATAGACTTGCCCTCAGGATGCTGTTCGGTGGCGATGCCGAGATCTTCAAGCTTGACGAAACGTCCGACGGCAGCACTGCCATCGAAGCCCTTGGCAATCTCCCAAGGCAGGCCTTTCGACTTCAGTTCCCTTTGCAGGTCGCGTGCAGTGAAATCAATGCCGAGCGTGATCTCATTATAATAGCGATGGGCGAAGCGTGTGGGGATGCAGCGGCCGAGGCGCGAGATGCGCACCACCACTTCGGTCTCATATTCAACCTGATTGCTGAATTCAGGTACAAAGAAAGGCCAGCCTTCCTTGCCAATGGCGGTATCGGGCTTGAGGAAAAGAGTGGGATTGCCCTCGATGCCATTCACCTCGCCAATGCTATGGTTCAGTTCCTTGTTATGTTCGGCATAGTTCATGCCAACGCAGATAATCTTCATATTCTTAAGTTTTGTTTTCGGGGGCAAAGTTAAGTATTATTAGCCAAACTGCCAAACATTTTTCGGACGTTGTAAAGTCTTTTTACATGTCGTGTAAAGATTTTTTACACTTTTACACATGGACTAAATTTTGAATATATTGATAATCAGTGATATATATAGTTTGGCACACCTTATGCATATAGATTAGTATAGAATGTAAATTGAAAAAATTGAAAAAACAAGGAATATGAAACAAAACAAGAGAAACTCGTTGCTAGCAGCCTTGGTAGTGGCTTGGATGCTTCCCTCATTGGCAGAGGCACAGGAGGCAGGACAGGCAAAGACCATGACATTGCGCGAATGTATGGAATATGCTGTCAGCAACTCGACCAAGATGAGGATTGAGGCAGCCGACCGCAACGATGAGCAGTGGCTTCGCCGACAGGCCATCATGAAGGTGTTCACGCCAGAGATTTCGGCACAGACTTACGCCTATAACCAATATGGACGAAACCTCGATCCAGAGACCAATACATATAATAATGTGACGACCTTCTACAACGGCTACAGTGCCAACGCAGGTTTCACGCTCTTCGACGGATTCCAGTCGGTCAACAACATGAGGATGGCGAAGACGGCAGCAAGGATGGGTGTGAGCAAGGAACAGCAGACGCGCGATGAGATCTGCCTCGCGACGATGGAGGCTTACTACAACGTGATCTACTACACGAAGCTCGAGGAGGTGCTTGCCGAACAGGTGTTGACAGCACAGACGGCTCTCGAACGTGCGAAGCGACAGGAGGAACTCGGACAGAAGAGTCACGCCGATGTGGTGCAGATGGAATCGGAGATGGCACAGAAAGAATACAAGCGCACCACGGCTCACAACCAGAAGGAACAGGCAACGCTGACATTGAAGGACGTGATGTTCTGGCCAGTGAGAGACGAGCTGAACATAGTACACGACGTGACTGAGCCTTTGCTCATACCAGTGGTGGCATCGGAACTCTCGGAACAGGCAAAGCACCAGCTCCCTTCGGCAGAGATTGCCACAATGAACCGACGCAAGGCAAAGCTCGACCTCAAAAGCGCACGCGGAGCCTATTCGCCAACTTTGGCATTCTATGCAGGATGGTCAACAACCTATTATACATATCCTGGAAAAGAGGGATACAAGGCAGTATCGTTCAGCGAACAGTTCCGCAACAATGGAGGTGAATTTATTCAACTTTCGCTCAACGTCCCGATCTTCGACCAGTTCCGCCGTCGCACATCGTTGCAGAACAAGAAGAACGCATTGAGACGTGCCGAAGCCGAATATGACCAGAAGATGCGCGACATAGAGAACGAGGTGGTGAGAGCAGTGAGCGACCGCGATGGCGCACAGGCAGAGTTCCGCCAAGCCGACCGACTGGCAGAGGTGCAGAAGGAAGCTTTCGAGCTCAGCACCAAGCAGTATGAAAACGGACTGCTCTCGGCAATAGAGTTCCAGACGGCATCGCAGACTTATCTCAATGCAATGGCAGAGCGAATGAACTCGCTGCTGAAACTCCGAATCAAGGACGCAGTCGTGAGATACTATAACGGAGAGGCCTATCTCTATCAAAATTAACAATAAAAAATAAACATCAATAGTTCGTTAAAAAATTAAGTACTATGCCGCATTAGCGACACCATAATATAAGAGATCTTTGAAATCATTGGTATTTAATAGTTTGTTTGGTCT
>SFEH01000098.1 GCA_004557315.1 Bacteroidales bacterium | reverse complement strand
TCGCAGATCTGAAATTATTTTTGTATCTTTGCGCACGGCTTTGAAGTTTTATCTTTATTCTTTAGCGATTATAAAGATACTCATTTTCTGTGAGATACAAAAACTTCAGAGCCTTTTTATTCCAAAATTACGTTAAATCCCGCTTGTGAATTTTCACTTGCGAAAGTTCAGTAACTTAAATTTCATATTAATTCGTGTATCTGCCCAAAGTGTAGATTCAGGTGATTGATATATCCGCGTATCATGGCGTCGAGCGTAACCCTACAACCCTCGTAGTCAATCCAGTAGTTGTTGAGTTTCTTCTCATCCACGGAGCGTATAAGATGGCAGATGTGCTCATTGTAATATTTCAGCAGCATTACCAGCGTATGCCAATCCTCATGCTGATAGTCCTGTAAAGCTATCCAGAGGTCGTTGTCTTGAGTGTAGTCAGGGAAGACGAGCATGCCCATCTCTGTATTTGGCATCGAGTGTCCGCAACGAGGGGCATACTGCAGGCGCACCATGCGCTGGTGGTTGTTGGATGCCGAGTCTATCAGATGTCCCACGAGCATCTTCACCGTACGGTTTTGGCTGTTCCTTTTCAGGCTCACTTGCTCTTCTGAGAGGGAGAGCAACATTGGAATCTCCCTATTCATAACCGTTTTAATATTGTCAATTACTTCTTGGTATTTCATATTTCTCTTTTATTTAATAAACGACGATATCTCTATCAAGTTGCCTTCCGGGTCAGCCACATAGCAGGTGCGTTGCCCCCAAGGCTCTGTCGTAGGGGCAAAGACAGGTTGAGCACCCATGCTTACTGCGCGGTCATACTCCTTGTCAACATCAGCAAACGTTGGAACATCGAAGGACAGTTCCAAAGTTCCGTTGGTGCCGTCGGGATAGGCATACTCATGAGATGTCATCTGCTCGAATGCTTCGCGAGGGAAAAGGATGATGCGTGATGTGCCGAGTGTCATCTCTACATTAGGGTCTGTTCCGTTCCATTCCGTCTGGAATCCGAAGATGTCACGATAGAATGTAACCATCTTGGCATTGTCGGTGGTGAATAGGCCTATGGTGTTGAACGTGAAACGCGGTTTCGCCTGCGACATCATCTTTCCAAACTCCACGAGCCCCATCTTGTAGAACAAACGATACATCTCTATCTCCATCGGATCGTCGTTCTTGAGCAAGGTGAGTATCTCGCATGCAAATTCAAGACTGGCACTGCCATTGGCCGTAACTATGTTCCTGTCGCTCACAGCCTGTGCATTGACATAGCCGGCGGCGTTGGTATAAGCATCCCCACCCCACAGCTGCAACTGCTCAATGCCATTGCCCGTGTGGCGTACATCGTTGAGAAATCCCTTGCTCGCCATCCATGAGGCAGCATTGCAGATAGCTCCTACTATGCGTCCTTTCCTGATAGCATCGGCAACGAGCGTAGCGACACGTTCTGCCGCCTCGCCCTTCCAACCATAGCCCCCAATGAGCACCAGGGCCGCATAGTCCTCGGGAATGGAGTCAAAGGTATAGTCGGGCAGCAGACGGAAACCGCTGATAGCCTCAATGGGCTCCATCGACTCAGCCACAATCTTGTTCTCATACTTAGGATTCTCCTTCATTGCCATGCTATCCGAACGCAGCGGTTGCGTAAGATAAGGCAACTCATGCTCAGCAAACTGCGGCAGCAAAACATATAATACTTTCTTCATACTCATTATATATTTATCAAATTATTCTCTTCACACCTGGAATCAGTCGAAGCAACCATGTCAAGGTGAATGACAGAATGATTGTGACAACACCGACGAACATAAACTTGCCAAAGGCTCCCATCCACACGCCATCAAACATATTCTGAATACAAATCATCAACGGCAAATGGACTATATATGCGCCATAGCTCTGAGCCGAGAGCCATGAGAGAGCCTTGTTGCTCATATTGACTTTCTCGCGGAACATCCATAGCAATCCGAAACTGATGAAAATGCACATCAGCGACTCATAGATTCCAAACCATTGCCAAACGAAATCATTCCACGCACCGTCTTGCCGGACATAGTTTCCCATAGCCAACAAGCCACCAATGACCAACGACACGACACCAGTTGTATTTGTCATCTTGTCGAGCCAGCAAAACCTGTAGGCAAGTATGCCCAATACAAACATCATAACATACTGAAGATAGTGGGCAGGCTCAAATTTCCAAACACCAAGACTAATCCAATGATCCTGCGGACTCACCTGGCGAATGAAATAACTACCGATGCCCATCACTATGGCAGCAATAAACAGTCCTGTCAGTGTCGGTCGTGAGTCGCAGTCTTTAGATATTGCAGGGTATCTTTTCCTAACCACGGCGTAGAAGAAGCTGAATATCAGAAGACTTTCCACAAACCACATGTGGGCTATCTCCACTTTGCCTGTAGCGTATGTCAAAAGACCACCCATCAACAACAATGGTACTCCGAGACGAAGTATCTTCTTCCTGACAAAAGTGCCAAAACCCTGTCGGTCGTAACTGCCTGGTACGAAATACCCGAAAATGAAGAAATACAACCCCATGAAAAAAGCGGCATTGGTAGAGAAGAAATGCCATATCCAAGGCATCACCTCCGCAGGATTTGAAGGAGTATATCCCCACTCGCCACCGTAACCATACGCTTGTCCCGCATGATGGAAAATCACCAAGAAGGTCAATACTACCTTCAGATTATCAAGATAATTCAGTCGTGCCATAATATAAGTAAATATCAGTTATTCAATAAACGACGATATCTCTATCAAGTTGCCTTCGGGATCAGCCACATAGCAGGTGCGTTGCCCCCAAGGCTCTGTTGTAGGGGCAAAGATAGGTTGAGCACCCATGCTTACTGCGCGCTCATACTCCTTGTCAACATCTGCAAAGGTGGGAACATCGAAGGACAGCTCCATAGTGCCATTGATACCATCAGGATAAGCATAATCATGAGATGTCATCTGTTCGAAAGCATCGCGAGGGAACATGATGATACGGGAGTCACCAAGTGTCATCTCTACATTCGGGTCTGTGCCGTTCCACCCTGTCTTGAATCCGAAGATGTTGCGATAAAAAGTCACCATCTTGGTATTGTCGGTGGTGAAGAGGCCTATGGTGTTGAACGTAAAACGTGGTTTCGCATGCGACATCATCTTGGCAAACTCCACGAGCCCCATCTTGTAGAAGGTCTTGTACATCTCTATTTCCTTTGGCTCGTCGTTTTTGAGCAAGGTGAGTATCTCGCATGCAAACTCAAGGCTGGCACTGCCATTCGCCGTAACGATATTCTTGTCGCTCACTGCCTGGGCATTGACATAGCCTGCGGCATTGGTGTATGCCTCGCCTCCCCACAGCTGAAGCTGCTCAATGCCATTGCCAGTATGACGGACTTCGTTGAGGAATCCCTTGCTCGCCATCCATGAGGCAGCATTGCAGATAGCGCCAACGATGCGCCCTTTACTGATAGCATCGGCAACGAGAGGAGCTACACGTTCAGCCGCCTCTCCCTTCCATCCGTAGCCTCCAATGAGCACCAGTGCAGCATAATCGTTGGGCATGGAGTCAAACGTATAATCGGGCAGCAGGCGGAATCCGCTGATAGCATCAACAGCTTCCATCGACTCTGCCACAATCTTGTTCTCATACTTCGGATGCTCTTTCATACCCATGGCATCTGAGCGCAATGGTTGGGTGAGATAAGGTAACTCATGCTCCGCAAACTGAGAAAGTAATACATATAAAACTTTCTTCATATCAAATAATTATTCGTAATTGGATAAAAAGACTCTATGTCTAAACCCCGTTATTTAATCTGACTCTACAGGTATCATCACTCCGCACTGATAGTCGGGAGAGTTGAAGTCGCCCATCGAGTACCATTCCACGTTCACTGCCATCACTGCCTTGTATTCAGGATGCTGCTTAAGCCATTCGTTATACACATAGTTATAGTTGTTGTGGAAAGCAGCCATACCGCCCTCGAAATGAAATTTCAACCAGCGTTTGTATTCCACCTTGCGCACTTCCATTCCCTCGGGCACATTGCCACCCTTGTAGCTACCACTGATGAAATAGTCGAAAGTGCCAGCTGCCATATCGCAGTCGCTCAGTGCGTATTCACCGATGTTGTTTTCAGCCACAGCCGCCTGCTTGTCGTTGAGCGGCTTGCCAGCCTGCATCATCGGAATGCACAGTTGTTCACTAAACTCCTTCCAGAACGCGGGACATTCTTCCGCCCCTTTCTTCATCTCAATCTTCTTAACGATGCCTATCAGTTCAAGGCCTTCGTTCTCAATAATTTCAAATTTCATTTGTTGTTGTTATTTAATTAAATATTAGTGGTTTTAAATTCCCTCATACAATTGTTTTTTGCAATATATGTCGCCAGCTCGGTGGCGGTTCCCACTGTGCTTCGCAAGTTATTACCCATCTTCTTCTGGTCGATGACAATAGGTGTGGAAAGATGCTTGATCTCATCAACATCAGGACGAGAGAGCTTGGGCAGACGAGCTCTGGCAAACGAACTGAATGTCTCGACGAGCTGACGTTGTGCCTCAGTGTATATCGTATCGAAGAGCAACGACGACTTGCCGCTACCGCTTACTCCAGTAAACACTACCAAACTGTGTTTAGGCAATTCGATATCTACATGCTTCAGATTGTTGGCATGAGCATTTTTGACAATAATACTGTCAGTTCTCATAATAATAAATTTTTCTCCTAATTGATTTCACTGCCGCGAAATTACGCATTATTTCGCAAATCTCCAAGAAAAAGGGCAGAAATTATAAAAAAAACATTCCTTGGGGCGTTCTTCCCAAGGCATGTCACAAACATCACACATTTATCTAACTTACAATCATCTAAAACAAACTATCATTTCTATCACTTCATTATAAATTCCAACACTCCGCCTTTTATCAGTTCATTGTGACTTATAGAATGGTCTGGCAATGCTCTGCCGTTCCATCTCACTTCTTCTACTTTGCTTGCTTCATTAACCGCACCAATTGCCTTGATTACAAGCTGCTTTCCGCCAGCCAGTTCTATCGTTGCTTCGTCGAACATCGGCTCACCAAGTTCATAGTTAAGGCTCACGGGATCGAGCGGATAGAGGCCCAGGGCACTCCATACGTACCATGCCGACATCTGTCCGCAGTCTTCATTGCCGCACAGACCTGCCGGTTCATTGGCATACTGCTCGTCCCTGATCTGCTTGATGTAGCGACATGCCTTGTCGTTTCTATCGATATGGTTGTAAAGATAAGCGACATGGTGACAAGGTTCGTTACCATGCACATATTGACCGATCATGCCTGTACTGAAGATAGGCAGGTCGTCGTCCTGTGCAGGCGAATATGAGAACAGGCTATCGAGCTTTGTCTCAAAGCTCTCTCTGCCACCCAAGAGTCCTATCAGACCATCGACATCGTGCTGTACCGACCATAGATAGTGCCAGGCATTGCTCTCGCAGATGTAAGGAGTATAGTCGTCGGGGCTGAAGGGAGTGACAAACGAGCCATCCTTCAGACGAGGCTGCATAAAGCCTGTCTCGCTGTTGAACACATTGCGATAGTTCTGCGAGCGCCGGGCAAATTCCGCAGCTATGCTGTCTTCTCCAAGATGCTCGGCAAGCTTAGCGATGCAATAATCGTCGTAAGCATATTCAAGAGTCTTGCTCAATGCCCAGTTCTCGCCTTCGAACTCCGCATCGGCAGGCACATAGCCCAATTGCCTGTACAAGCCTATCTCGCGATAGTTGTCAAGATTGGCGGTCTGCACGCACACCTCGAGAGCCTGACGCTGTTCGTCAGGTGTGAGCAAACCCTTCAGTGCAGCTTCGGCAAGCACTACAGCCGAGTGATAGCCAATCATCATATCAGTCTCGCTTGCAAACATGTTCCACACAGGCAAGCGACCATTCTGCTGTGCGAAACGGAGAATGCTGCGAGCCATGTCGGCAGCCTTGTCAGGCTGTATCAGGCAATAGAGCGGATGCGCGGCACGATAGGTATCCCACAAAGAGAATGTGCTGTATTTGCTCCAGCTTTCGGTGCGATGGACTGCGCCATCAGGGCCAAGGTATGAGCCATCGACATCGTCATAGAGAGTAGGGGCAATCTGTGCATGGTAGAGGGATGTATAGAACGTGACGAGCTTATCCTGGTCATCGCTCTTGACCCTTATTTTGCCAAGAGCCTCGTTCCACGCCATTTCGGCTTTGCTCAGATAATATGTGAAGTCATCAGACAAGGCTTCTGCCTGAAGGTTGCGCTTTGCGCCCCCTATGCCAGTGCCCGACAAGGCTGTGATTACTGTAAGCTCACCTTGCGAATCAGAAAGGTCAAAGGTCATGGTCACAACCTCATCTTGCTCCACAGAACGGATAGGCTGTGAGAAACGAGTACAGAAATACACCTTCTGGTTACGAGCCCAGCCGTCGCTGAAGCGATAGCCAGTCAGGGTAATCGAGTCAATCTGCTCGACATGCCACTCGAGCGTGCGGTCCCAGTTCATCGCCTTGCTCAGATTGAGCACAACCATTGCTTCACTCCTATCCCTGTTGAATGAATAGCGCTGAACGCCACAACGAGGCGTTGCAGAGAGTTCGACATCAATATCATAGTCGTCAAGATGCACCTTGTAGTAACCTGCGCGGGCATTCTCGCTCGCATGAGAGAAACGAGAGTGAAGTCCGAGAGGACTGGCTGCAATATTCAGAGGCTTGGTGACAGGCAGGAAAGATATATCATAGAGGTCGCCGGCACCCGTTCCACTGAGATGGGTATGGCTGAATCCTGCAATGGTGCTGTCAGGATAGAAGTAACCTGCAATGCGATCCCACCCAGGCAAACCGTTGTCTGGGCTGAGCTGCACCATGCCATGAGGCACCTGAGCTCCCGGATAAGTGTTTCCGGTGAAGTCGGTACCGATAAACGGATTGACCTGACGGGCCAGATCCTGTGTTGTGTTTTCAACGGCGCAGGCACATAGCGCCCAAGCACATATCAGCGTAGAGATGTATTTCATTCCATTCATTATTTTTGTCTCACATACTATAACAACTCAACAGATGAATATACTTACTCAAAAATATAGTTTATTTCGTAGAAAATTTATGGTGGGGTATTGTTTTGGCCAGAAATTTGATGCAAAGGTGCGGAGTTGCATCATTATTTACAAATAAAATTGTAATAAAATTTTTAGCGAATTAACGTGGTTGAATGTTTTTGAGGGTTAATATTTTTTGATTTCACCATTTGGATCAGATGTCAGACCAGAGAGATCCCGATACTATTGTGCTGTTTTCTCGGAGAGCTTCGTAGTTTTCGCGAAGAACTACGCAGTTTACTCGATGTGCGCTCGAGATTCTCCAAGCTTCCTCTACGGATTCGTTTGCGCTGGTCGAGCGCTGGTCGAGTGCTGGTCGAGCGCTGACTTCTGATTCACGATGCAAATATACGACATTCCACATGCGTCATTGCCGTGATTTTCAGCCATTATACGCTATTCTACGCCATGTTCAGTCATTTTCCGTGAGATGACTTTAGTTTTTGGGAACTTATTTAATCTCCTTCGCCAGAAAGCCGTCGATGGTGCCTTTCTCCGACGAGAAGTTAATGCCGATGGCTATGAGCTTGCGGCTGTCGGCTGCGTATGGCTTGGCATAGCCCTTGTCTTCTATCTGACGGAGTGCAGCCTCGGCTGAGCCGTTGAGCTTGAACTCGATGATATAGACATAATTAGGGCACTCCACCACGCAGTCTATTGACGATGAGATAGAACGTGTATTGGAAATAACGCTCACACTCCATCTGATCCTGCTTGCGCTGGAAGCGGTATGTGACGGAGGAGAGGAGCGAGGTCATAAGCTTCTCAAATCGCGCGGTGTCGCCGTTCTCTAAAGCATCAGTCACATCATTGACCCAAGATTTTGGCTGGGCGGGTTCTGTGAAATAGCGTGAAGCCAGAGTTTCAACAAACCCATTTCGCACCTCTTCGTTCGGAAAGTCAAGGAGGTATGTATTGCGGTCTATATTGCAGTCCTTGATCGTGAGGTATCCGCTCTGGTAGATCATCGGCAGTGGCTGCTCAACGTCGGCCTTATAGTCGATGAACTGAGAAGCATCGTAGTATCTGCCCACGAGCTCGTTGATGTTCTCGTTGCAATGGGTGAGCAGGCGCACGAGGTATGTTGGCGTGCCAGAGGCAAACCAGAAGTTC
>SFEH01000097.1 GCA_004557315.1 Bacteroidales bacterium | reverse complement strand
TTGGCATCCCTGTTCTTCTCCAGTTTGTAGAAGAAATCAATCCGTTTCTTCTCTTCTTCGCTGCCTCCAAGAATAATCATCTTTACGATGATGGTTTCCCAATCCAACAGCCGTTTTTCACCCATATAGCTGCTGATGAAGGCACGGCAAACCAAGTCTTCGTTGAAGGTCTCTGCCGAGATATGACCAGCAAGAATCGCGCTGACCTTTGACGACATCATCTCGCTGATATTACGCTTGATGAACGTGCGGTACTTCTCTGGCAGACCATACTGCTGCATGTACGCCTCGTAGTCGTCATCCTTGTATTCCATGTTGGCTTTCAGCATATCCAGCAGGGGGAACTTCAGTTGCTGCTCCTCTGTGGCCGGATAAGTGCCCAAGGGGAAGAGCAGTACTACACGCTTCTCCTTCCATGTGTTTTCGATGGCATACTTGGTGTTGAACCATGCGCCGTCAAAAACCTTATATACATATCCATCAGCCCATTCCTTCCCCTCCAAGTCCGACTCGAAGATGTTCATCCGGTCGAAGATAAAGAGCACATGCAACTGCGGGTTGCGCTCAAAGTAACTATATATTCTTTTTTGTATCATAATATCTTTCTATAAAAAATCAAGTAGAGCCGTACCGATGGGATAATTGTTATTTCTGCCATATTTTCTGTTTTTTGAGTTATTATTCCTTGTGACTTACCGATACTCTATCCTTGCGGTAGTACTCTCGCGAGAGTACTCTGGTACTTTGGTTGGAGTACTGCAGTACTCTGGTTAGAGTACTGGTGTAATAACGGGCAGAGTACTATAGTAATCTTAGTAAGAGTACTGATGTAATGCCGTACGGAGTACTGGCTTAATCATACCAGTTGGTGTTCTCCTCATAACTCTCGAACTTCATGTCTTCCGTCACCCCAACCTTCTTCAGGGCGTCCAGCACTATCCTTTGCTCCTTGGGAGTGAGGGCTGTGTCGCCTCGCCGACGTTCGTAATAGGCGTTGCGTCCGAACTTGCCTATGAGTATCGTCGAGAAACGGTCATATTGTTCGGGGAACATCCTCTTTTGGAAGTGGGCAAAGCCGCGGGCGTAGGTAATGGGCTTGTTGCTGCGGAAAAACTTGCACTTGGCATCCTTGCTGCACTTGTTTGGGTTCACCACACTCAAGATATCATTCTTTTCCAACATCACGGGATAAACTATCTGATGCAGACAGGTCTCTGCCATCTGACAGTCGCTATGCTGACATACTGCATAGCCATCGGGTATGGATGTATAAAATTTCTTAGGCATATTATTCTTTTTTCTTAATCGATATCACTTTATCTTCTGTAACACATCCCCGAACTTGGCATAGTTGACCACTACGCCGTCGTCGAGGTCGAAGGCAATGGCTTGCTCGGCAACTACCTGCAGACGTTCGTGGTATTCCTGGCACTCTTCGAGGGTCTTGGTGAGTTGCTGGAGTTGCTTTGTCTCGCGGGTGGTGAGCTCGGAGCGGCGAGCGTCGAGGTCGGTGATTCTTGCCTGTAGGGTCTCGATGTAGGGTAGAAGGTACTTCGCACGGATGCGCTCGGCGGTGTAGGCATTCATGCGGTGCATGTAGGCGATGCACTGGAAGGCTCCCTTCTTCGAGGCGAAGAGCCAGTAGATGGGGCGGTTCTGGTACATCTTCTTGTGGTCCTTCCAGAAGTCCTTCACGAAATATTGCTCCACGCTCTTGCCAAGGCACTTCTCCACGAAGTTGAGGTTCTCCACATGTTTTGCGTCCCCCAAGGCAATGCGTACAAAGTCGGCAAAGCGGTTGGAGGCATTGTCGGAGAAGCCGCAGTCGTTAGGCATCAAGGGGATGATGCCATCCTCGTCTATCTCAAACTCCACATTATTATATATATAGGGAGCCGTTTCCTCGGCAGTGGGGTTAGGGTGAGCGATGTGCAAGCCCTTCTTGTCGAGGCGGTAGCGCCCCATCATGCAACCTACGGCATAGCTGATGAACTGCTTCATCACCACGTCATCGTGCCAAACTAATTTCATTATATTCAATTTAAAATTTAAAATTTACAATTTATAATTGATTCCCTTTCTTCAGTTTAATCAGTGAAATCCGTAATCCTTATTTTCCGATGACCTGTCTTATTCATCCAGTTGTTCGTAATAATAAGAGTAGTCAATGCCTTTCATAAACATCTCGCGGCTATTAATATCGTCAGTTAATGCTCCTTGAAGCAGCTGTTTTATACGAGTCGCATCAGCTACACTGAGAGTCATAGCCTCAAGATAATCATTCTTGCTTATCTTGCTCCAGTCTATGCAGCATTTATGGTTAGCTTTCAGCATCATGTCGAGCCAGATGCGAGTACTTCGACCGTTCCCCTCCATAAAAGGATGCGCCACATTCATCTCTACATATTTGTCAAATACCTCATCAATACTGCTCTCAGGCATGTTTTCAATTATTTTCAGCTGTTCGTGCAGATATTGTGCAAGGCAGAATGTAAATCCTCCTTTTGAGATGTTTTTCGTGCGTATCTGTCCGGCAAAGTCGTAGAGGCCTCCGAAGAGGTAACTGTGTATCTGTTGCAACCCTTTTACGGTACCTTCTGGAATAGAGTCAATCAATTGGCTTTCAAACAGGGCGTATGCCTTCTTTCTGCTTTGTCCGTCTATGGTGTTGTCGCTATACGTGAGCCAGTCGAGGAATGCCTTCGCTTTCTGGTTGGGCATTGCCTTGGCAAGTTCTGCAATGCCTTTGGCATCCAGCGTGTCGGTAGCATAACGTTTCCCATCAGCAGCAAGTAGTTTCAGCCGGTTAGTGACACTAACCAACTCGTTGTTTTCCTTCTTCAGCTTTGTTTTCAGGTACTTCCAGTAGTTGCGAGTCTTGGCATAGTCATCCTGCTCGTTGATAGCACCAATCACATCGAGCACGGAGAAGAACCATCCGCCCTTCTCTTCATCCCACACTGCACGCACTTCGCGATCTTTGTAGAACCGTATGGATAGTTTATATCTGTTTTCTTCCATTGCTTACACCTTATTGAATATATTGTCATTCATGCGAATCAGAGCTTCTGTCCCTATAACCATTATAAATAATAAATTATAAATTATAAATCGAATGTCACCTCTCCTTGCTGAAGGATGGTTATCTCGTCGAGAGGAACATCGGGAGTGAGTTCGTCCCCGAGGCCGTAGATGTCGATGAACTGGCGGTTGAGCTCTTCTTCGTTCTCGTGCAGCTGCATGAAGAGGTGCTCCCACTTCTGCTTGTATTGCTCCATGCGCCACTCCAAGCTGTCCAACTCGGGTGCGGCAGGGTCGATGCAAAGGTGCTCGCCTGTCTCCTTCTCATGTCGCTCTATCTCGTGGTGGATGTTGTCGATGTAGGTATCGGTATCTACTGCCAATAACGGATTGCTCTCGAAATCCCATGAGGTCTCGTGGGCGTCCCAGTCTTGCTTGCTGATGGAGATATTTTGCTTTACTAATTCATTTATGACATATGAATTATTACATTTAAAAGGTAGTTTTGAAATATGTCCACTTTGAAAGTCCATTGTAGGAGAAATAGTTGATAACAAATCGGCTGCAACACAACTATTTATAAAACCTAAGATTGATAACTCGTTTTCAAAAAAACCACAGGGACCTGTTGATTCGAAGATAAAACCTTTATTAAAATGCCTAAATGACGGTTTGCTTGATGAAATACGACTCCAAGAAAACCCTGATTTTAGATAAAACCTTTCGTTCCTGATATTTGAGCCTTTATGATTTCTTATAGCATATCCATCATTTTCCCAATTAATTACGAAAAAGTTATTCCCGTACCATTTTCTAAATGTCCCACCTTTTTGGCATGGCAACCATTTATTCTTATTACTTATTTCATGCCATAAACGTAGAAAAAGATTATTATCACCAGTATCAAGTCCTTTTCCTAATGAACCAAAGTTTGACAATTCATTATTTTCTCCAAAGCATTTAATTTTATTCTCACTCACCCAATACCCAATCGGGCATCCCGGAATCTTCTCAAAGTCTTGCTGAGAGACGTTGTTATAATTTACAATGTATAATTTAGAATTTACAATTGCCTTGCCACCATTCTCTTGGGCTTCGAGGAACATACGTTCCTTATCTCCGCAGTTCTTTCCTTCTATCAAACGATAGTAAGAGCCAGCGGCATGGGAGCCCTCGCAATTGGTAATGACGAAGGCTGTATTTTGCACCACTTCTCCTGAAAGTTCATCGAATGTACGTGGGTCAAGGTGGAGCATATTGTCAATGCAATTTTCTTCCAGCAGACGGGTGCGAAGCTTTTCGAATGAGGAGAGGAACATCCAGCTCTGCATGTTAATCATACCATACTTGCCATTGGACAACAGACGGTCGATTGCCAAGAGCATGAAGACGGAGAAGAGGTCGGCCTTTCCTTCTTCATATTCCTCTTTGACATACTTGGAGAGTGTGGCATTCATATTGCCGCCTCCCATATACGGCGGGTTCATCACGAGGGCATGATACTTCTCTGTAAGAGCCAGGATGAGTTTGGCAATAGCTACATCGTTGGCATCGTTGTTCAGTTCATGGGTTTCATGCTCCTGTTTCCAACGTTCGATGCAGAACGACAGGTCTTTGCGGTCCTGCTCCGTGACGTCAAACTTCATGATGCTGCCCAAGTCATGAGATTGGTTGCAGAGCTTAACTGCTTCGAGAAGCGTACGGCTGTGTGCACCCATATCGTGCATGAACACACCGAAGAAGCGGTTGAGGGAATCCACGGGTTCCGGCATGTCAAGCACATTGGGCAGGCAATGTCCATCTGCAAAGGCGGCATCCTTTTGGCAAGCCTTAAGCAGGAGGGCAAAGGTGGCGAGCTGCTTGGCACGGGTGTCGAGGTCAATACCCGTGAGGTTATGACGGAAGATGTTTTCGATGGCTTCGCCACGGCCATAGCCTTCGGCAATATAGAGATCGTAGAGCAGGTCGAAGCACTCGTTGAGGATATGACCTGAACCACAGGCGAGGTCTGCCACACGGAGGTCGGTCAGCTCATCGAACTTCAAGATATTGTCAGTCGATGGCTTTTCGGCAGGCTCCACAAGGTATTGCCACTTCTTTTGCAGTTGCGTCTCGTAGGGATTGTTGTCAAGATAGATGCGACCTACGGTGTTCTGCACCATGTACTTCACAATCCAGTTGGGCGTGAAGATCTGGGTGGCGGCAGGAATCTCGTCGGCTTCGAACTTACCCTTCTTGGCAAATACCTCATCCTTACGCTCGGAGATATAGAACTGGTAGAGCCAGCCGATGAGTTCGGGTGAATGGTAGTCGGCTTCGGTGATGAAGTCGGTGTGGTTGAGCATATCCACAAAGCCACCCTCGGTGAGGATGTTGGCAGGCAGAAGTAGTTCGGTATAGTCTGCCATCGCACCGAAGCAACTATGGATGATGGGGTTGTCATGACACCAGGCGTTGATGAGCACAGCAAACTGCTCAGTGACCTTGGTATCGTCATCGAGCAGGTCGCTCAGGCGTGAGCGCATCTCGTTGTTCATCTCAGGGAGGCGACCCTGTCGGGCTTCATCCACGATGAAAGGGGTGCGAGCGGCATCCGTATAGTCGAGCACAGGAGCACAGAGATCGTTCTTCTGCAGGATGCGGATGGCACAAAGGCGGTTGAACCAGGTGTAGGCTGCCTCCTCATACACCTCGCTGATGCCCTTCTGCTGGATGCGGTGGTAGAGCGAAGTCCATTGGTGGTAGAAGGTCTCGGGCAACAGTTGCCCGTTCCAGTGCGTACCGCCCTGCATGAGCTGCGGGCGATGCTCCTCGGCTACGTTGCCTTTCTTGTCGAAGCCAAGCGTTCGAATCTTGGCAGCGATACCCTCTTTCAGTTTGTTGCGTGCCTCTGTGGCAAAACGCTTTATCCTATTCGTGTCCATATATGCTCCTTATAGCTAATTATTTCAAAATATATTGTAAATCAGATTGTAATGATTCAATCTCTTCATATCCATTAGTATGCAGACCTTTGTCGAGAACATCGGTCTTAAAGGCAATGCCCGTTCCGACACAAAGCATGGAACCGATATGCATCACCAACTTATAGAGTTGATGTCCCTGCATGTGAAGATAAGCGTTCTCTTCCGTGAGGGGTTCTACAGTCTTCACCTCGGATGGGAGTGTTGCTAAAGCCTTGTTGAAGTTCTCTTCCACCTTTTCCAGATAGCCTGCAGCATTGTCTGCTAACTCCGAACGACTGGGTTGAAGCGGAATGCAGGCATTGAACTTCGAGACATTCCACAATTGGTTGGTGGAACTGTCGGCACCACACTGAATCAGATAAAGCATCGGCTTATAGACAATCTTGGAGAAAGAGTGCAAGAAAGCTTGAAGGTCAAAATCAGAGTGTGGTATGGCATTATCTTTTCGTTCGTTCAAATGGGCAGACTCACACAAATGGTTCTCCCATGAATAGGTGTAGGTCTGTGCTATATGGTTGGCAGCCACAAGTCCCTGTTCACCTCGAAGCAGACGAAGGTCGCTGTCTATGCAGATGAAGAAGCGGTCAGTAAGATAGGGTCTGAACCGCAGACACTGCTCACAGCCACGACTATCAGTACCCTTATCGCTTTTGCTGTAATACAGATAGCGGTAACGGCCAGGCTTGACGCTCTGCAGCTGATAATCCCAGAAATATTCGTCTTCCTTGTCCTCTAAATGCACTACTGCCTGATAGCGCATTGTTCGGGCAAGGTTCTGATATAATCTGGCTTGTTTTCGAATCCAATCCATAGCCATTGTTACTTTGTGATTTGTTCCATATACCAAACCTTATCGCCCCAACCTTCACCGAAGAGGGCTGGCGAATGGGTAGTGATGAAGTACTGGGCATTGGGATTGAGACGCACAAGCAGGTTGATGAGCTCAAACTGCCAGTCAATGTCCAATGAGTTTTCCGGCTCGTCGATGAGTACGATAGATTCGCGTCCGTTGAGAAGGAACACACGGAGAAGGATGAGCAGCACCTGCATCTCTCCCGAAGAGAGACTGCCTACAGGCAAGACTCCGTTCTGGGATATAACAGAGAATTTGTTGCCCTCAATCTCAATGCGTTTCTCTGTCAAGGCAAACAGTTCGTTAACGGTCTGTTGAAAGGTCTCAATACGGCCTTTCAATTCTGCTTGTCGTTCAGCGGTACTGTCAATCATAGACATGCGGAGGCTCATCAGCGATGGTCCTGTCTTCATGTCATATATAAAATACTCCAAGTCCTGCGAAAGGGCGGTGGCTGTCTTGCGCTTGTCCCTCATAGAGATGTTGTCGATGGAAGGAAGATAAACCACATTGTCCTTGGTGTCCTTACTTCCAAGCAACGACTTATACAGATTGCTCAGAAAGGTGGTCTTCCCACTGCCGTTGATGCCCATAATGATATTGACATCAGGATTAGCTTGGAACTGCACTTGTTGTTTGTTCCAAATACTAATGTTTACTTCTGATATTCTTATCTGTGACATATATAATTGCTTTTTATGTTTTTACTTTGTTATCATCACCCCGTCATGGTCAACAAGCAATTTCAGCAGTTGCTGACGCAAACCTTCGAGATAGTGGTCAATGTCCTCGGCATTGGTGATGGGCAGCTTGGTCTTCGTCTGAAGCGATGCCTGACGGATGCGCTTGGTGGGGGGTGTTGGAGGCTGCGTACCGCCACCTCCTCCAGGGGGAGGCGTAGGCTGTGTGTAGGACATAATCCGCTCAATCTGCTCCTGATAGAATACGTCGGTGTTGATGTTGTTCTGAAGCACAAGAATGTTGCTCGGAGAGGTCTTCAAGTGGATGGTAG
>SFEH01000096.1 GCA_004557315.1 Bacteroidales bacterium | reverse complement strand
ACCATACGTGAGAATCTTTGCCCATGGGAGATAAAGTTCAACGAGCATGTTTCGTGGAATCCAGCCAACTTCTCACTCGCACTAAATACTGTTTTCAACGATGAGTTCTGGTACACCGAAACCGAGCGCTATCCTGGCGACTATTACAGGTTCTCGTCGAAGGTGAGAATTCAGTTAGGCCTTGGCGGACAGTTCAATCTCTATCTCAAAGACAACAAGATGCTGACCGACCGTCTGTCGTTCTATTACGAGGTCTCATCCTACGATCTGGCAATCATCTCCTACGTCCCCAACAGGTATCTGGAGTTCTACGATATCATAGCATTGGGCATAGGGTTGAAATATAAGTTTTTCTAAAGAAGGAGACAGATCAATATGTTCTGCAAGATTTTACATATAAAAAAATCCCTGACAGCATGAAGACTGGTGCCAGGGATTGTTATTACAATAATAAAATCTTCAAGAGTAGAGGAATCGCTTGATGCTCTTCTTTGGAGTCTTCTCAAACTCTTCCTTCATCAGCTCGAACTTCGAGACATGAGCATAGGAAGCAAGCCGCGAATTGAGCGTTTTCTTGTTGCTTTCATAATACTTCAGAATCTGCTCGTCGTCGGTAAGGCCATCGGCAGCAGCGGCATCTCGGTCCGGGAAAATGAGAGAGACGATTTTGACATCACGCTGTACGACAATAGTCTCAGTTACATATTTTAGCTTTGCAATCTCATTCTCAATCTCCTCAGGATATATGTTCTGTCCTGTGCTGCTCAGGAGCATAGTCTTAAATCGACCCTTAATGAAAACATTGCCCTTCTGGTCAATGACACCCATATCGCCTGTATGCAACCAGCCATCGCCATCTATCGCAGCTGCTGTATCCTCGTGATTCTTATAGTATCCAAGCATGACATTCGTTCCCTTTGCGACTATCTCGCCAGGTTTATTGTATGGATCAGAACTATTGATACGAACCTCCATGCGAGGAACCTGTCTGCCACAAGAATGCGGCACGAAGGTCTTCTTATCGCTGTAGCAAATAATTGGAGCACACTCGGTCATTCCGTAGCCAACGGTGTATGGGAAATTGATGCTGTGAAGGAAATCGTCGATCTCTGGGCTTAATGCGGCACCACCTATGATGACCTCATACAGCTTGCCACCGAAGGCCTTGACAAGTGCCTTGCGGAATACAGACTTGACAATAGAACTGATACCAGGAACCTTGAGAAGGGCCTGAACCACCGGCTTGTTCCATTTGGGGAAAACTGCCTTGCGGACCACCTTTTCGATAATCATTGGCACAATGACAACGATGATTGGCTTGACTTCGGCAAGAGCCTGAAGGATAATGCCAGGGCTGAGCGAACGAGTGATGAAGGTGATGTCGATACCGACACAAAATTCATAGAGCACCTCAAACGACATGCCATAGACATGAGCCGTAGGCAACAGCGACACTACGCTGTCACTGCTCTTCAGATTAGGCAGAACCTCCTCAGCAAACTTCATGTTGCTCCACAAGGCACGTTCTGGAATCATCACACCTTTAGGCGCACTTGTCGTTCCACTTGTATAGTTGATCATGAGCAAATCTTCAGGGTCATGCTCATGGAACTTGATGTCGGCAGGTGTCAGTCCATTAGGATATGCCTCAGCCAGTAACTGATCTTTCGATTCGAAAACCTTGCGCACATCTTCATGACGGCAATAGGCTATCGTCTGCTCCTTGGTGTCGAGCATCACCACTTCCACTCCAGGCATCTGTGATATGTCGAGCTTCTTCCAGATATTCTCTGATATGAAAAGAAGCCGCGACTCAGAATGGTTGACAAGGCGATGTATCTGCTCTGCTGTAAACTCATTGAGCAGAGGCACCGCAACAGCGCCATAGGTGAAAGCAGAAATGAGCATTGACGACCATTGCGAACAATTGCGTCCGCAGATAGCGACTCTGAAGCCTTTCTCAAAACCTGCTTTTTCCCATGAGAGATGATGCTTTGTTATTATGTTTGCAACATCCTCGAATGTATAAGAATCTGCCTTATAATCTGAAAAACATTTCTTTGACCAATAGCTCTTCAAACTATTCTCAAAATATCGGTTAAGACTTTTTATCATATACTTTTACCAAAGGTTTTATTATGCAAAGGTAAATATATCTTGTAATATTATCAATGTTTTATAAAAAAATCACTTATATTTTGCTCATAATTTACAAATTTGTGCATTTTAGATAGTATTTACACATATTAATATATAACATTGTTAAAAAAATATTATATTTGCCACTTGAATAAGGTGTTATCAGGCAATGCCTTATTTGGGTAAAAAAATTAGTGAAATCAATCAAATTAATTTAACTATATGTACAGAAAACAAACATGTGGCGAACTGCGTATTGAGCATGTCGGACAGGAGGTGACTCTTGCCGGATGGGTACAGCGAGTTCGCAAGATGGGAGGTATGACGTTCGTTGACCTCCGTGACAGATATGGCATCACCCAGCTCGTTTTTGAACAGACTGAAGGTAATGAGGAACTATGTGAAAAGGCAAATCACCTCGGCCGCGAATTCGTCATTCAGGCTATAGGTAAGGTTTCTGAACGTCAGTCGAAGAACAAAAATATCCCTACTGGCGATATTGAAATCATAGTGAGCCAGCTCAACATCATCAGCACTTCCGAGGTTCCTCCTTTCACTATCGAGGACAAGACCGATGGCGGTGACGACCTCCGCATGCAATATCGTTATCTTGACCTTCGCCGCAACTGTGTGCGCAAGAACCTCGAACTTCGTCACAAGATTGCTTTCGAGACTCGCCGATATCTCGATGCCCAGAATTTCCTTGAAGTCGAGACACCTGTGCTCATCCTCTCTACCCCTGAGGGTGCTCGTGACTTCGTGGTGCCATCGCGTATGAACCCAGGTCAGTTCTATGCTCTTCCACAGTCTCCTCAGCAGTTCAAGCAGCTCCTCATGGTAGCAGGCTTCGACCGTTATTTCCAGATTGTGAAGTGCTTCCGCGATGAAGACCTCCGTGCTGACCGTCAGCCAGAGTTCACACAGATCGACTGCGAGATGTCGTTTGCCGAGCAGGAGGATGTCATACAGATGTTTGAAGGCATGATCAAGCACCTCTTCAAGGAGATCAAGGGTGTGGAATTTGGCGATTTCCCTCGCATGACATGGCATGATGCAATGAAGTACTATGGATCTGACAAGCCAGACCTTCGTTTCGACATGAAGTTCGTCGAACTCAAAAACGAGACCAAGGACTATGAGATCCAGTCAGTTCTCCCAGCAGGTCAGTTCACCGTCTTTGACAGCGTGCCGTATGTTGGCGGTATCTGTGCCAAGGGCTGTGCAGGTTATACCCGCAAACAGATTGATGCACTTACAGACTTCGTGAAGCGTCCACAAGTTGGAGCCAAGGGTCTCATCTGGGTGCGCAAGAACGACGACGGCTCGATCAAGTCATCGATCGACAAGTTCTATGCCCCAGAGGTGATAGCAGCCATCTGCGACAAGTTCGGTGCTGAAAACGGCGACCTCATGCTCATTCTCTGTGGTGAGATGCGCAAGACCCAAAAGCAGCTCTGCTCTCTCCGTCTTGAGATGGGCAACCAACTCGGCTTCTGTGATCCTTCGAAGTTCGTGCCTCTCTGGGTCATCGACTTCCCTCTTTTCGAGTGGGACGAAGAGACACAGCGCTACTATGCAACTCATCACCCATTCACCATGCCAAACCCAGAGGATATCCCATTGCTCGATACCGATCAGGGCAAGGTTCGTTCATGGGCCTACGACTGTGTCATCAACGGCGTTGAGCTCGGTGGAGGTTCAGTGCGTATCCACGATTCAGAGCTTCAGGCCAAGATGTTCAAGCTCCTCGGCTTTACTCCTGAGAAGGCAATGCAGCAGTTCGGCTGCCTCATCAATGCATTCAAATATGGCGCACCTCCTCACGCAGGTCTCGCTTTTGGTCTCGACCGTGTCGTATCGATGTTTGCCGAACTTGACTCCATCCGCGACTGTATCGCTTTCCCAAAGAACAATCAGGGTCGCGATATGATGATGGGTGCTCCTGGTCCAATCGATCAGGCACAGCTCGACGAGTTGCAGATTGCTCTCAACCTCACAGAAGAATAATTATTGACTAACAATAGACAAAAAAAAAGAAAGATAAGAACAAAAATTCTTACCTTTCTTTTTTTATTTGTCTCTGCTCTCGATTGATGTTTTCTTCAAGAGCAGAGTGGAAATTTTTTTAAGCGAAGAGAGCGTTGAACTCCTCGAAGCTTACCTCCTTCTCATCGAGAGCTACTGTTGAGCGAACAACACCCATGATCTTGCGGTTCACTGCGCTGTCACGGAGCTGGCCACGCTGCTTCTCGTCCTTGACAATTGACTGAACGTATTGAGCGAGATACTCCTCTGGGAGGTTGCCCATACCATACTGTGCCATCTGAGCCTTAACCATTGCCTTAGCCTCAGCCTGTATATCCTCTTCAGTCACCTTTACCTCGTTGGTTGTAGCGATCTTCTCCTGAATGAGCTGCCAAGTAAGATCCTTCATCATCTGAGGGAAATCCTTCTCGAGCTTCTCGGCATCGCGCTTCTCGTCCTTAGTGAGTAGCCACTTCTTGAGGAACTCCTCTGGGAACTTGAGCTCACCTACCTGCTCCATGAGCACTGTACGAGCATCCATAGTAAAGCGGAACTCGCTGTTGTCGCGGAGCTGGTTAGCAATCATCTCCTTGATCTTTGCGTCGAAATCCTCCTGAGTCTTGCACTCCTCGCCAAAGACCTGAGTGAAGAACTTCTCTTCCATAGCAGCCTTCTCACGGTGAGAGATCTCTGTGATAGTGAAGCGGAAGTTAGCAGTGAGACCTGCAGCCTTCTCCTTGTCAATCTGGAGCATGCTTGCCATCTCGTTGGCGTTGTTGTTGGTAGCAGCAGCTGGGTTGAAATCAACCGAAGCGAACTTCTTAGCGCCATTGAACTTAGCCTTCTCCTCGTCGCTTGTGAAGTAACGTGGATATACAGTAGCGTTCTCTGCTACGATGCCGCCCTCAACGATGTTGCCCTCGAGGTCGAGCTCAGCGATGTCACCCTTGATTACGTCGTCGGCAGTAGCCTCTTCAGCGCTTACTGTCTCGCCAAACTGAGTACGGAAGCCCTCAACCTGATTCTCCACCATCTTGTCGTCAACCTTGATAGTGTAGTAAGGAACCTTAACAGAATTGTCGAGAGTGAGGGTGAACTCTGGAGCGACTGCGATAGCGAAGATGATAGTGAAATCATCGGCAGTAGCAAGATCTACACGCTCCTGACTGTCGTCAACCATTGGCTCACCGAGCACATTAACCTTATTCTCGTTGATGTAGTCCATCAAACCCTTGTTGATGAGCTTGTTTACCTCATCAACCTTGATTTCAGTACCAAAACGCTTGCGAACGAGGCTTGCAGGAACCATACCCTTACGGAAACCTGGCATCTGCATGTTCTTACGAGCATCCTTGATAGCCTTCTCTACAGCATCGTTATAGTCTGCCTTAACGATCTCAAGGCTGAGGATGATGTTAACGTCATCAACGACTTTCTTTGTAATATTCATAATCTATATAATTTATTAAGTTTATTTCAAAAGTTAAAAATTATCAATCAAAAAGCGCGCAAAGTTAGTAAAAATTTGCGATATTTCCAAATTTAGCGACTTAAAATTACTGAATTACACGTATTTTCATACGCACATCAGTATTAGGGCGATTAACGGCGTTGGTCTCGAGATTGGAAATTTTCGAAATTACGTCGAGTCCCTCCACTACTTCGCCATAGATTGTATAGTCGCCATAGATATGGGGCGAACCACCTATCGTGCTGTATGCTTCATGTTCCTGAGGAGTAAAATAGTCGGCACCAGGAGTGGTACGGCAGATGCTGTCCATCATCTGGTTGATGCGTCTCGCATATTCGTTATATTCACCTAGATCCTTAGTCTTCAGCATCTTCAGCGAGTCTTGCACAGCCTTTGTCACTACCTTGCTTTTTACGCGCTTGCGCAATTCGGCATTCTTGTTCTTTTCGTAGTTCTTCATCGTGGCTTCACTTTGTACGTAACCCTCAATGATGAAGAACTGGCTCATGTCGCTATTCACCACTGTCTCGCGATGAGGAGCGCACAATGCACCTTTCTTTGGGATATGGTTCTTACGTATCTCGGCAGGAATTTCCTCATCGATGTCGCCCCATCCGATGCTCTGACCTGGAGCAGCTGTCTTGCTATCTGGCGCACCACCCTGGATCATGAATGTTGGGATGACTCGACCGAAAAGCGAACCATCGTAATAGCCTTCGCGCACCTTCTTCATGAAGTTGGCTACAGTCTTTGGGCAATCGTCATATAGCATCACCTTCATATTGCCCATATTGGTCTCGATCATCACATAGTGAGACTGACCATAAACGGTTGCTGCTCCACTAAATGAGCAGAGCAGCAACATAAGAGTCAAAATTTTTCTAATCATGCACCGTGCATAGAATAGTTAGGAGCCTCCTTGGTGATAGTTACATCGTGAGGGTGAGACTCAAGAATACCAGCATTTGTGATACGAGTGAAGCGGCTAGTTGTGTGGAGTGTAGGAATATCCTTTGCACCGCAGTAACCCATACCAGAGCGAATACCGCCTACCATCTGGTAGATAACCTCATACAATGAGCCCTTGTAAGGCACGCGGCTCACTATGCCTTCGGGAACTAGCTTCTTGACATCGACCTCTCCAGCCTGGAAGTAACGGTCTTTTGAACCTGCGGCCATAGCATCGAGCGAACCCATACCACGATAGCCCTTGAACTTACGGCCGTTGAAGAGGATAGTCTCGCCTGGAGACTCTTCGACGCCTGCGAGCAATCCACCGAGCATCACGCTGTAGCCACCAGCAGCAAGAGCCTTGACGATATCGCCTGAATAGCGGATACCACCATCGGCAATGAGAGGCACGTCTGTTCCCTTCAGAGCAGCAGCCACATCATAGATGGCAGAAAGCTGAGGGACACCGATACCAGCAACGATACGGGTAGTACAGATTGAACCAGGACCTATACCAACCTTCACGCAATCAGCGCCAGCATCAACGAGATATTTGGCAGCTTCGCCAGTTGCAATGTTACCCACTACTACATCGATGCAATCGTAAGTAGCCTTGATGCGCTCAAGAACGCCAACAACACCCTTTGAGTGACCATGGGCAGTGTCAACAACAACAGCATCAACGCCTGCCTCAACGAGAGCAGCCACACGGTCCATGACATCAGCAGTCACACCTACACCTGCTGCCACACGGAGGCGTCCTTTTGAGTCCTTGCAAGCAAAAGGCTTATCCTTTGCCTTTGTAATATCCTTATATGTGATAAGTCCAACGAGATGACCCTCATCGTCAACTACAGGAAGTTTCTCAATCTTATGCTCCTGAAGGATCTCTTCAGCCATTGCAAGAGTGGTTCCCACCTTAGTAGTGATAAGATTCTCAGAAGTCATGATCTCGCTGATCTGGCGAGTCTGGTCCTTCTGGAAACGGAGGTCACGGTTAGTAACGATACCCACCAGACGATGGTCAGAACCAACTACTACAGGCACGCCACCGATGTGATACTCGCTCATGATCTTGAGCACGTCGCGAACCGAAGCATTTGGAGTCGTAGTGACAGGAGCATAGATCATACCATTCTCGGCACGTTTCACCATGCTTACCTGATGAGCCTGAGCCTCGATTGACATGTTCTTGTGAATAACGCCGATACCTCCCTCACGAGCCATAGCAATAGCCATGGTCGATTCAGTCACTGTATCCATAGCGGCCGAAACGATTGGGATATTGAG
>SFEH01000095.1 GCA_004557315.1 Bacteroidales bacterium | reverse complement strand
CGACATCCTGACCGATTCGCGCAAGAAGGCAGCCGTCAGCTTCGAAAAGGCTCTGGTCAGCAAGGTGGCATATCTCGGAATGCCAAATGTGCGATTCAAAGTCGAGATCGCCCCACTCAAGAGCTTCTCTCCTTCAGGCCTCGATGACATCAGCTTCATGTTCTCGGCCAACAAGAACCAGCCGCTCAAGCCCGCAGGCGAAGTGGCTTCGGGAGGCGAAATCAGCCGCCTCATGCTCTCCATCAAGTCGCTCATAGCAGCTGCCAAGACCTTGCCGACCATCATCTTCGATGAGATCGACACCGGAGTGAGCGGAGATATTGCCGACCGCATGGGCGAAGTGATGAAGTCGATGTCAGAACACCTTCAGGTCATTACCATCACTCACCTGCCACAGGTCGCTGGCAAGGGCAATGCCCACTTCAAGGTCTTCAAACAAGACAATGAGCACGAGACCACCACACATATCGTGCAGCTCAACGATGACCAGCGCATTAACGAGATTGCACGCATGCTCTCAGGCTCGACAATCACCCAAGAGGCCATCAGCAATGCCAAGACCCTTCTGAACAAATAGCTATTACAAACAAAATAACAACATCCCACAATTATGGTAAAGCAATGCCGAATCCTTTTGGCTCTGGCTCTGATGACTGCAGTCATCGTCTCGATCATCAAGCACCAGCCTGATGCAGTGAGTAAGACAGAAGCAGCACCCGTGACCGAAGAACTCGACAATGTAGTGTTCGACGAATGGTTCTGCGACTCCACTCTCCGACTCGACTACATCTTTGCGGGCAACAGCAAGGTGCAGAACATCTATCTCGACAAGATGAGCCGCTACCCTCGTTGGGCAGGACGCAAGCAACGACTCAACGAACTGCCACTCACGGGCAACGGACAGATCATCGTGCGCGATGCTTCGACCAATGCCACACTATACATGACAAGCTTCAGCAGTCTCTTCCAGGAATGGATCGTGACCGAAGAGGCTCAGCAGCAAGACCGCAGCTTCGAGAACTGCTTCCAGATCCCGATGCCAGTCAAGCCAGTCATAGCCGAGGTTCGCCTTCTCAACAATCGCCATGAGGTGACCGCCATGATGCAGCATCGCATCGACCCAGCCGACATCCTCATCTCGCGCATCGGAGAGAAAGACCTCACACCTCATCACTATGTCATCGACAATGGCGATCCTGCCGCCAACATCGACATTGCCTTCCTTGCCGAGGGCTATACGAGCGAAGAGATGAAAGAGTTCAACGAGTATGTCAGCATAGCAGTCGATGCCATGTTCGAGCACGAGCCATTCCGCACCTTCCGCAACAAGTTCAACATCGTGGCTGTCGAAAGCGCATCGGCCGAAAGTGGCGTGAGCGTGCCAAAGGATGGCCTCTGGAAGAACACTGCCTTCAGCAGCCACTTCTCCACTTTCTATAGCGACCGCTATCTCACTACACTCCACCTCAAGGACGTCCACAACGCTCTTGCCGGCATCCCTTACGAGCATATCATCATCCTTGCCAACAGCGATGAATATGGTGGAGGAGGCATCTACAACAGCTACAACATGACATCTACCAAGCACAAGTGGTATCGCCCTGTAGTGGTTCATGAGTTCGGTCATAGCTTCGCGGGTCTTGGCGATGAATACGAATATGGCGATGAGAACCACGAGACCTACCCTCTCGACATCGAGCCATGGGAGAAGAACATCACCACCAAGGTCGATCCCGAGAAGGCTGCCCGTGTGGGCAAGGTCGAAGGTGGCGGATACTCCACCACAGGAGTCTTCCGTGCCTATGACGACTGCCGCATGCGCACCAACGAGAACCCCGAGTTCTGCCCCATCTGCTGTGAAGCCATTGCCGACATCATCAGGTTCTATACTGAATAAGGCTAACAATATATAAACTTAAAAGGAACTGTATAATTACTGAATATACAATAATTATACAGTTCCTTTCTGTTTCTTATCCTTCGGGTTTTGTTCGAGTTTTGTTCGAGTTTCCTTCGAGTTCCCTTCGAGTTAAGTACGGCAATTCATTTTTGTATAAATATGCAACCAATAATATCATGCACAAACCCTTCTCAGCAGGATTATTCTGACTTAATGGAATCTACAGGGTTGCTTGAAGCAGCCTTGTAACTTCGTGTCACGACAACAGCTATGGTCACGGCAAGCACCACGGCAAGAGCCACAGCGAATACCCACCAGTCGAGCGAAGTGCGGTAAGCGAAGTTGCTGAGATAATTGTCGATGATGATCCAGCTGACAGGAGCAGCAATGACGAAACAGACAATCACAATCAGCGAGTACTTCCAGCAGAACATCCTCAGCACATCGCCCATACCTGCACCCAGCACCCTTCTGATGGCAATCTCCTTCTTGCGATGCTGAGTCTCGAAGAGCACAAGACCGAACACACCCATGAGCGAAAGGATGATGGCTACAAGAGTGAAGGCCGTGATCTGCTTGCTCAGCTTGTCTTCTGCCTTGTACATGCGCGAAAGCTCTTCGTCAAACAAGTCAAGATAGATGGTATCAGGGTCAGTATCAGGAGTAATCTCAAGCACCGTATTGCGGATGAATGACATCACCTTCCCCGGATCGGCACCTGCAGTAATTCTCACATAGATGTGCTGCAAGCCACTTCTCCATGTATGGTCTTTGCCGAAAATGTAGAAAGCCAGTGGGAAGTTGCTGTATTGAAGCGGACGGAAACTGAAGTCCTTGCAGATGCCTGCCACCACGGCTGGCTGCTCTTGATGTCCTGGACCTCCTGTGTCGAGCGTGATGTCATATCGACGCTGTGCCTCCTCGTTGAATATCATCGTGCTCGTTTCTGATTCTTCATCAGCACGTGAGAAATTGCGCCCTTGAGCCATCTCAATGCCCATCACAGTGAGGAAGTTATAGGCTACAGGATAGCACTGGAAACTTATCTGCTGACCCTTATAGTCGCGTCCCCAACCCATGCGGCTGACATTCACTATCTGACCGTCCGACCATGTGAGATCCACGATGTCGGGATTGTTGCGCAGCTTATTCTCGAAGGCATTGTTCTTGTCACCCCACCAGCACACTCCGCTTGGCAGATGTCCCGTGACGAGATATTCCTTGTCAAAACCCATGTCATAATTCATCATGTAGCTGTGCTGCAAGCGCACGAAGATAGCGCAGACTATGAGAGCAATCGAGATGGTGAACTGCACGCCAATGAGCAGATTGCGGAAACTGCGTCCCATGCCCGATGTGCCGAAGCTGCCTTTGAGCACCAATGCAGGCTGGAAAGAAGTGATATAGAATGCAGGGAAGATACTGCCTGCAACAGCACTGATCAGCACCACGGCAACGGTCAGTATCACTATCGAAATATTGATGTCTGCATCAAGTGGAGCCGACAGTATCTCCATCATCGATGAGCGGGCAAAGAGCACCACGATGACCGTAGCGAGAAGCAAGGCTATGAGCGACAAGCCGACCGACTCCATGATGAAATTGAAGACCAAGGTCGAACGAGATGTGCCAAAGACCTTGTAGGTATTGACGCTTCTGACTCTGGCAGGAACCAAGGCAAAGAAGAAATTGACGAAGTTGATCAGCGCAATCAGTATGATCAGGATAGCCACTACCAAGAGAGATATATCGGTAGTACGGTTGCCCGAACGTGAGACAGCAAACTTTTGGTCGATGTTGGGATTGTAATAGATATCGGCAAAAGGCACGAGAGTGACTTTAAGCCGTTTCATATTCTCTTCAATCTTTTCCTGATCACCACCAAGATCATCTGACAAAATCGCTCGGAGCACACCGCTTGCACTCTCCTCAAAAGCCTTGACATCATCAGAGCTATTCAGTTTGACGAAATATGGCCAGCTCCACTCACTCCAGTTGTCTATGAATTTATCGCCAATATTGGAAATGACACCTATTGAGCCAGGACTGGAATTCACAGGATATGTATCTTTCCATATTGCCACTATCTCATAGCCTTTGCCTTTATCTCCATTATCAGTCAAGACATCACCTACCTCAAGGTCGTTCTCCTTGGCAAAGCGGCTTGAGACAGCCAATGCATTTGGCTTGTCAAAATCGTCGAACGAACCCTGCTCTGCCTCAAAGCCGAATACCGACGACGCCCCCTTGGTAAATTGCTCCACATCGACACTGATCCTGCGCTTGATGCCTCCTTCCTCAAGATAGAGGTTGTAACTATTGCTGTAGAAAAAAGCCAAGCCATAAGACTCAACCCCTGAAGCCGAAGCAATCATCTGCTCTGCTAACGGGCGACAGAGACAGACTGTATTGGAGCCATCTTTCTGTGACGAAGGCTTTGTCATCACATAGATGCGATCAATGTCCTTGATGCCCTGGTTATAGGTAAAACCCCATCTGACCTGAGTCATGATGATAAAGAATGCAGCAAAAGCCACTGCCATGCCGAAGATGTTCAGCATGCTGCTTGCCTTATAATGGCGAAGCGTGTTGACAAAATTGATTAAAATGTACCTCATATTTATTATTATTTCGTTATTTTAGTAGTTAAGGAAGATAAAGAAGTCAAAGGAGATAAAGACAATAGTTGCATTGTCGTTACAAATATTTTTAGAGAAAGGAGAATATATTTTGTTGACAAACTTCATTTGTCTTTAACTTCTTTATCTTCCTAAAACTTCAAACACATATATCTTCATAAAAATATATACAAAAGATGTGCCAAAAAACTTATCTTATTAAGTATCAATATTATATAAAATTTAAGACAAAAGAAAAGTGTAAAATGTCTTTACAGTAGTTGTAAAAACACTTTACACTTTGCAGATTTATGTACTAACTTTATTTCTTAGGTAATACTACACTTTTGATGGGCCTTATCAGAATGGACCATGACCACCAGGGCCAGGGCCAAAGCCTGGTCCCATGCCACGTCCAAATCCGCGGTTAGAGTCTTCGGTACGTGTAGCCTGCTTGCCACCCTTGCGGTAGGCCGAGATCTTGTAGGTGAAGGTGAGCATCACATATCGAGGCATGAAGTTGCGATATGAGGTCGAGATGCTTGAGTCGCCCACGCTGCGGGTGTAGCCCTTGTTCGAACCAAGAATATCGTAGGCCTGAATCTTGATCTCGGCAGCATTGCCCTTGAGGAACTTCTTGCCTATCGATGCATTCCAGATCCACTGCGAGATTGCCTCTGGCATTGCAGGTCCACCATAGTATGCGTAGTTGACAGCCTGCTCGGTGGTGAATCCCTTCCAGAATGTCCAGTTGAGATTGGCATTGAAGTTGTGGGTCAGGTAGTCACGGTCTTCAGTGTTGCCCTCCGAATCATGCACCCACTCGAAGGTTGGCGAATACATGACGTTGAAGTTCAGGTCGGTCGAGATGTTGCTGCTGATGTGCAAGCGTGGGTCGAAGCCGAGCGTACGAGTCTTGGTCTCAAGGCTGGTCACTACGTTCTCGCCATTGACAGTCTCATAATAGAGCTTGTTGGATGGTGAGAGCGAGTAGTTACCGCCCACAGAGATATTCACGTTGCTCATGATCAGGTCGAATGGGAAGCCCCAGCCTGCATGTGCGAACACCGACTTGTTGCCATCGCGGTTGATCGGACGTGTAGCCGTACCACCAGGAGCAAGCTCAAGGTTCTTGAAGATGTCGTCACCGAAGCCATACTTGCTGTCGAGGTCGGCAAACTTCATGTTGCTCTCGGTGCGGTTGGTGAGAGTCTGGTTGCTAATCTGCTTCTGCGTAGCGTTGAATCCACCGAAGATCATGAAGTTCTGGGCGGTCTCGGTATTCGTATAGATCATGTTGAAATGCACGTTGTGCGAACGGCTCTGGTCGAGATCCGGATTACCTGTGCTGTAGCGCAGAGGGTTGGTGGTGTTGACGCTCTTCTGGAGGTTCTGGATGCTTGGGTTGTTGACATTCGAACGATAGTTGATGCGGAACTGAGTGCCACCTGCCGTGCGATACTCGAGGCGGAAGTTAGGGAGCACGCTGAAGTAGTTCTTCTTCGTGTTGATATTATATATCTGCTTGTCGGCATCACCCATCAGGTAGTAGTCCTGATCGCCTTCGAGAGTCTGGTGCTGGAAGCGAGAAGATGCATTGATGCGCAGAGTCTTGTAGTTGTAGCTCAAACCAAGCTCACCACTGTTGCGCAGGTTCTTCTGCTCGTAGGTGTTGGTGTTGCGTGCATCGCTCGTGAAGCTGCCAGTGAAGCTCTCATTGTCATAATAGTCAACCTTGGTGTCGCGCTTCGACTGGCTATAGTTGATGTCGTAGCGGAGCGAGAGGTTGAGACCCTTGACGATAGGCTCGGTATATTGGATGTTACCACCGAAATTGCTGTTGTTGTTGTCGTTGGTATTCATCTGGTTGTCGTTGCTGTTGACACCACCGAGAATCATCTTGCGGATAGCAGTGCTCTCCGAATCGCTGCCCGATGCACCTCCATTGACATTGATGCTGAACGTACGACCCAGCTTGTTGAGACGGTGACGCCACAGGACATTGGCACGCACGTTCCATGAGTCGTTCTCCGAGCCAGTGATATTGTTGTTCTTCGAAAGGAAGTCATTCCAGCGGTACTGGGCGATCTTGTCGATCGAGACAGAGTCGAGATGATAGTTCCACGATCGGCTCTCTGTCTCACCCCTGCTGTCCGAACTCTGGAAGTTGACCGAAGGGCGAATCAGGATCTCATCCCTTTCAGTTGGCTTGTAAGATATGCGTCCACCAATACGATGGCTCATCGAGTGACTGAGGCTCGAAGATGAAGAGAAGCTCGAAGCATCCTTGTTCAGGTCATCGGTATAGGTAGTGTCGGTAGCATAGGTGCGTCCCTGATTGAAGAAGTAAGAGAGCTGCACGTCGAGCTTGCCACCGAGATAGTTGTCAGAGAAGTTGACACCAGCGCCATTGGTACGAGCCACACCACGAGGAGTCCACATTCGACCCATCATCATACCGCCACCCGAAGCCATGTCATCGTTCGAGAAGTTTCGCTCGTTGACGTTGTTGCTCATAGCCTGAATGGTGACACGGCGATCGCCATTGAAGATGTTGAGGTTCATGTCGCCCTTCCAGTAAGGATTGTCGAAATCGAGGTTATTGCCAAAGCCACCTATGATCTTACCGAACACACCATTTCGGCTATACGACTTTGTCGTAAGGTCCATTGCCTTGACCGTCTCGCCATCATCGATACCAGTAAATTCAGCCTGATCCGACTTCTTGTCATAGACATTGACCGACTCAACGACCTCGGCAGGAAGCGACTTGAGAGCCATACGGAGGTCATTGTCGAAGAACTCCTTGCCATCGACCAGGATCTTCTGTACTGTCTCACCCTGAGCCTTCACGCCCTCGCTAGTCACCTCTATACCAGGCATTTTCGACACAAGTTCCTCGGCCGAAGCACCATCCTGCACCTTGTAGGCATCGGCATTGTAAGCCAGGGTGTCGCCTCGCTGCTTGATACGGTCGGCATGACCGATGGCCTCTACCTCGGCAAGCATACGAGGATCTTCCTTCAGGTTGAACTTACCGATGTTGGTGCGATTAGGCATGATCTGGACATCCTTGGTCAGCTCCTTATAGCCCACATATTTGAATTCGAGAGTGTATTTGCCTGGACGAGGCACTTCGAGGGCGAACTTGCCATTCTCATCGGTTATGGCAAACGAGCCAGTACCGCCATCCGAACTTGTCGCCTTGACAGTTGCAGCAATGAGAGGCTCACCGGTCTTGCTGTCGAGGATATAACCATTGACGGTCATTTTGCCACCGAAACGACCAGGCTGAGCAATAGCCAGACTCAAGCTGCATAACAGAACCATAACAACCGCAATTACGCGGAACGTAACGTTTTTGATTGTGATTGACATAATAAATGTTTCTTCGTTGTTTATTGATTTTCGAGTTTAAGACGTGATAACAGTGGCATAGTTTAAAAGTCAACGAAGTGAAAAAATGCAAAAAATCTTTAATTTTTTCATTTTCAAAGGTGCAAAGATAGTAAAAAA
>SFEH01000011.1 GCA_004557315.1 Bacteroidales bacterium | reverse complement strand
CCACCAATACAAAGAATGCAGCACCTATTGCTGATGACACTCCCAAGAGGGAAAGCAATGTCGAATCACAAAGTCCAGAAGAAGTATCCGTTACTTCTGAGGCATTGGCAAAGTTGCAGTTGAAGCGTGACATCCAAAAGGCACATGACGAGTTGGAGGTATTCATCAATCAAGTGCAAATTGACCGCAAGCAGATGAATGAAGCAAAAGTCGCTCGCGAAGCAAGGAAACTTGAAGCCATCCTCAAATATACTCGCTATACGCTCATGCCTCATGGTTTCACGGATGAGGAACTGTATCAGATAGAGGAAGCTGTCAAACTTCTTGTGGAACTCAATGGCGTTACACGAATGGAGGTTCTTTCTATCGGCAAGAAGAAGTGGCTGAAGCAAGCAGACCTGAAGAACTTTTGTTGGAACATTGCAAACCAATATGGAATTGATCCAAAGACCACGGCTCTGTTTGCACTCAATCTGTTTTATGCCTGGTTCAGCAACACCGAACCTTCAAGCATACAAAAGACGCTGCGCAACACTGCGGGCACGTTTACAATCGAAATCGACGCGAACATCATAGACCATCTGCCTCAGTTGGAAGAAAAAGTACTTGGCAAGAATCACCAATAGCGTTCTTATCGATTCCTATGTTTGTTTATCACAACCGCCCTTATTACATCCTCTTATCGTTAACGTGCATTCGTAACTCATTGATACACAATAGTGCTTAGATTCGAGGAGGTGAATTGCCCTACCATAACTGTTGAACTATTATCATCAGATGCTCATTACGATGGTAAAAATGCAAACATAAGGCAGATTCATGCATATTATGCGGCAGGCACTTCGACTCGAACATGAGCATAATGACTTGACGGCTGAGTCGGAGATCCAGCGTTCATCCTTCGCTATTTCTCCGTTCTTACTCCGTTCGTCCTTCGTTCATCCTTCGTTTGTCCTTCGCTTATTGTCCATTGATTGTCCATCGATTGTCCATCGATTGTCCATCGTTTCGATGGAGAAACAATGGGGAAACAATGTAGAAAGTATGGACTGAAATTGAAGTAAGAACGAAGGAAGAACAAAGGACGAATGAATGAAGAACGAATGATGGTCGGAAACTGAACGGAGGCAGAACGAATGAACAAAGGATAAAAACTGAAAAAACATAAGGAACGTATAATATCGAATTGACAAAACTGAAAACTAAAACAGGAATCTATAACTAGAAACTGAAAACTAAAACTAGAAACTAAAAAAATAACTCTAAAACTATAAAACTATGGCTATACTAAAATCGGGATTAGGCACCTTCTCTGGCAAGATCGGAGGAATAAGGGCTTGGGAATCGAATGGCAGGACCATTGTGGCATCTTACGACGTTAAATGCAGGAACCCAAAGACAGAGGCACAGATGAAGCAGCGCCTCAAGTTGATCAACATCCTGAACAACTACAGAGTGCTGAAGCCTGCGCTCCTGGAAAACTTTGAGGGTATCGCAGGCAACAGGAATGCTGCAACTTTCTTCCGCAAATACAACCTCAGGCAAAAACCCGTTTGGCTGACCAAGACCGATGCATTGTATCACAAGGTTGTCCTTGCTCCTTATTGCGTGTCGCAAGGCATCATCACGCCAATCGAGTATTCCTTGTCGTCGGCAGGCTTGACCTCGAACATCGAACTTGGTACTACAGACAAAGAGGTCACAACCGATGTAACAAATTTGGCATATGCCATTCTTCAGAATCACGAGGATTGGAGCAAAGGAGACACGCTTCAGATTGTTGCGATGCGTCAGTCTTTGAAGGATAATCTGAAATCAGACTCATCTCGAGCCGAGATGGAAGCAGTCACCTTAATTATGACAACCGGCAAGAATCAGCCTCTTGATTCTGTTGAGGGGGTCAATGGCCTTAAAAACATTGGAATAACTTTGGCTAACCACGACGGACGTCTTGGCATTGACATCAGCAACAAGTCAGACTATGTCTATGCTCTGGCTCTCGTCCACGGTCGAGGCACGGGCATCAAGCGACTGCTCTCGACCCAGAACCTTGTCCTCAGCGACACTTCGATTTATGACCACTACGCCTCATCAGAGCAGATGGTTGAAGCTCTGAAGAGCTACAAGACGAAGATGGAGCCAGATGCGTATCTTTCACCAAGCAAATAACAAAACGAGTCTGATGAGTCATTTTGAGTCTGCCCAATTGCATCCTCCATTTGCATTTTCTTTCTTTATTGACTAAAAAAACGTGCATTATGATAAATATCCTTAAAAGGTTTGTGAAAAACGAGGGAATTTATTATATTTGCACGTTTTATTTACAATAAAAGTATGAGAAAAATATTATTTGCAATCGCAACCATTGTTGCTGGAGTCTTCTGCACAGGATGTAACGACGGCAAGAGCTATGCCGAGTATGTCAATGACGAACGTCGTTACATACAGGACTGGATCGACTTCAACGATATTGAGGTTGCCGCAAAATTCGACGAAGATCAAATCAACGACATGGCAGAGGCTATATTGGAAGACAGCATCTGCCCAAGCGAGTTCATCGAGCTCGGCAAGTGGTATCAGATAACCGATGGATATTATAAGCGACTGTATTTCCGCGTGAACAACTGGGGCAATGAGTATCCTGACATGCGCTCAAAGAAGAAGTTCTATGAGAACGAGAACGTGCTCGTGCGTTTCCAGAACCTCCTCAACCTCTCTGACTACAACTATTCAGAGCCTGAGAAGAACCTTTCGCTCGACAACCTCGACCCGAACAGCTATGAGGTGTGCTACAGCTGGAACCGCAACTACTACTGCTATCAAGGCTATGCCTACACCTATGGCACAGGCTCGTCGTATGAATGTACGAGTGGTGGCATGGGATTCCCAATCCGCTTCCTGTGGCAGGGTGGAGATGCTTCGGTGATAGTGCCTTTCGGCCTGGTGCCAATGACTTATGCATCCTATTACTACACATTGTACTATGGTACAGTGCGATTTACAAAACCTAATTATTTACCAGAATGAGCTTAATAAAATCAATCTCAGGTATCCGCGGTACAATCGGAGGTAAGGCAGGAGAAGGCCTCAACCCCCTCGACATTGTAAAGTTTACTGCTGCCTATGGTGCAGTAATCCGCAAGAACAATCCAGAAGGCAGTCGCCGTATCGTTGTCGGACGCGATGCCCGTATCTCGGGTCAGATGCTCTACAACTGTGTCAGTGGCACTTTGATCGGAATGGGGTTCGATGTTATCAACATCGGACTAGCCACCACTCCTACAACCGAGATCGCTGTTGTGGCTGAGAAGGCCGACGGTGGTATCATCCTGACTGCAAGTCATAATCCTATCCAATGGAACGCACTCAAACTTCTCAACGAAAAAGGTGAATTCTTCGACAAGGCTACCGGTGAGGAAGTGCTCCGCATCGCTGAGGCCGAGGACTTCAACTTCGCTGAAGTGATGGAGATCGGCAAAATCACCAACAAGGACTACACCAACTACCACATCCAGCAGGTGCTCAAGCTCAAGCTCGTCGATGTTGATGCTATCCGCAAGGCTCGTTTCAGTGTGATGATCGACTGTGTCAACTCGGTTGGCGGTCTCGTCATCCCTGCCCTTCTCGAAGCACTTGGCGTGAAGCGTATCTTCCAGCTCAACTGCACAGCCAACGGACACTTCGCCCATAACCCTGAGCCTATACCTGCCAACCTCACACAGATTTCAGAGGCTATTCCAAAGTCGAAGGTCGATGTGGGCTTCGTGGTCGATCCAGACGTTGACCGTCTGGCTGTGATATGCGAGAACGGACAGATGTTCGGCGAGGAATACACGCTCGTAAGCTGTGCCGACTATGTGCTCCAGCACACACCTGGCAACACTTCTTCCAACCTCTCTTCTTCACGCGCTCTCCGCGACGTGACCCGCGCACGTGGCGGTCACTACGAGGCTGCTGCAGTAGGCGAGGTCAATGTGGTGACAAAGATGAAGGACATCAACGCTGTGATTGGCGGCGAGGGCAATGGCGGTGTCATATATCCAGAAGCACACTACGGACGCGATGCCCTGGTAGGTATCGCCCTCTTCCTCTCTAACCTCGCTCACATCCGAAAGGAGAAGCCTGACTTCACTGTGAGCCAGCTTCGCGACTCTTATCCTCAGTACTGCATCGCAAAGCAGCGCATCGACCTCACTCCAGAGATCGACATCGACGCTCTGCTTGCTTCGGTAAAGGATAAATACAGCAAGATGCCAGATGTAGAGATCACCGACATCGACGGTGTGAAGCTCGACTTCCCAGATCGATGGGTTCACTTGCGCAAGTCAAATACCGAGCCGATCATTCGCGTATATGCCGAGGCACAGACCATGGAGCTTGCCCAGGCTACTGCCGATGCCATTGCGGCTGAGGTACACAACTCATAAAGCTTGATGTAGGTTTCGCAAGACAACTTGCGAAACTTACGCTTTTCAATATCAAAAACATTCAATCTGGCTCAAAACCAATCCGAATATGAAGAAACTGATTTATACAGTTTTGGTCACTTTGATAACCTTGACCTCTTGCTCCAAACCAGAAGAAGGCGACCTGACGATACTCTTCACTACCGACGTTCACGGCATGGTTCTGCCTTTCAACTTCCTTAAGAATGCGCCTGCCGAAGTCAGTCAGGCCAATGTCTTCGCATACGTTGACCAGCTGCGCCAGCAAGGTGAGGAGGTGATAATGCTCGATGCCGGTGATATGGCAGAGGGACAGCCAAGTACGTATTATTATAATAATGTGGCTAACAGAGAAGAGCATATCGTAGGGCGAACTGCCAATTTCATTGGCTATGACGCTCTCGTAGTCGGCGAGAACGACATCCAGTTTGGCGAGAAGATTTACAAGGACAGGATGCCGGGTTGGTTCAATGCCCCACTGATCTGTGCCAATGCCATTGACATACGCACCGACAAGCCAATGTTCACGCCTTATGCCATATTGAAACGAGGCGGCTTCAAGGTGGCTGTCTTGGGACTGATCACACCAAACGTGCGCGAATGGCTCACTCCTATCGCCTACCAGCACCTCAGGTTTGAGGAGCTTGAGGCATCGGCCAACAAATGGATTGCTAAGATACAGGAGACCGAGAAACCTGATCTCATCATCGGCCTGTTCCACATCAGCGCTGCCAACATCGAGAGCGTGATAGGCAAGGTATCGGGACTCGACATGGTGCTATGCGGACAGGACCACACCGGCTTCTGCGACTATGTCAAGGATGCCACCGGCAAGGACATTCCACTCCTTCAGCCTCTCACACGATGTGAAGAAGTTGGTAAGGCAAAGGTTCACCTCAAGCAGAATAGCGATGGAACATACGACAAGAAGGTGAGCATCGAACGTGTATCAATGAGAAATGTCAAGCCAAGCGAGGCATATACAAGCACTTTCGAGGGCGAGATTGAGCGCATCAACCGATACCTCGACGAGCCTCTCGCCACATTCACCTACGACCTGATTCCTGAAGACGGACTCGTAGGTCCTTCGGCTATCGTCAACTTCATTCACGAGATGCAGCTTTGGATCTCAGGAGCCGAAGTCTCGCTGACCAATTTCCTTGCGAGCTTCGATGAAGTGCCTGCAGGTGAGTTCACTATGCGCAACCTCTTCAACGTCTATAAGTTCGAGAACCAGATTTGGACTCTGCGCATGACCGGCGATGAGATACACAAGTTCCTTGAGCATGCCTATGGCTTGCAATATGACACGATGAAGAGCCAGAACGACAACCTCATCGCATATAAGCGTGATGCCGACGGCAATATCATCATGAGCGACTTCGGTCCTGAACTTAAGACCGTGCAGTACAACTACTCATGCGCTGCTGGCATCAACTACACCGTCGATGTGTCGAAGCCAGCAGGCGAGCGCATCACTATCACCAAAATGAGCAACGGTGAGCCTTTCGAACCAGAGAAAATCTACCGCGTGACGATGAACGACCACCTGGCAATAGGCGGTGGCGGACATACCACTGAAGGCGTACAGTGGAACGACTCAATCGTGCTCTCGCGCATCATCGCAACTTCGGCCAACGACATCCGAATGAACTTCTCTAACTACATCCGCAACCGCAAACGCCTGGAATCGTCATCGCGCGACGACTGGAAGGTCATACCTACACCATGGTTTGACGTTGCTGCTCCTCGTGAGAAGGAATTTCTCGGAAAATATCTCAAATAAGAATCACACATATGTCTATCATGAAACCAATACTTCTCCTGCTTGCTGCCACACTGATCCTCGCATCATGCACAAACGGCAGCAAGAAACCGGAGTCGGCAGACCTTGTCATCCTCTGCACCACCGATGTTCACGGTGCCTGCTTGCCATACGATTTCAAGCGAGGCTGTGAGGCAGAAGTCAGTCTTGCCAATGTCTCACAGTATGTCAAGCAAGAGCGTAAAGCCGACCCCGAAAAGGTCATGCTGTTCGACACTGGCGACTTCCTTCAGGGTCAGCCTTCAATCTACTATTACAACTACGTAGATACGACGAGCCAGCATCTCATGGCTCGCATTTTCAATTATCTTGGATACAACGCCATCGGAGTAGGCAACCACGACATTGAGACAGGAGAAGGCATCTATAATGGAAGATTCCCAAAGATGATCGACATGCCATGGCTCTGTGCCAATGCCATCGACACAAGGACTGGTCAGCCAATGTTCCAGCCTTATGCCGTCATGAACCGCAAGGGCATAAAGATTGCCGTGCTCGGTATGATCACTCCAAATATCCACGCATGGCTGCCCAAGAGTCTTTGGCCAAACCTCGAGTTTGAAGACATGGTGGAATGTGCGCAGAAGTGGATGCCTGTGATCCAGGAACGCGAGCACCCTGACATCGTCATCGGCCTGTTCCACGCTGGCAGTGACTATGAGACAAACGGCAACACCGCTGACACCCGATACAATGAGAACGGATCGATTCCTGCGGCACAGAAAGTGCCAGGGTTCGACATTATCATCATCGGTCACGACCACTACAAGGCTCTGTCGGATATAGTGAATGTAGCAGGCGACACAGTCAAGATGATCGATGCTGCCACTGCTGCCCGATTTATCGGTCGTGCCGACATCCACCTGCAGCGCAAGAGCGACGGCACATACAGCAAGACCATCAAGACTCAACTGGTGGATAGCCGCAAGTTTGCGCCCGATGCGGACTTCTGTGCAGAGTTTGAGAATGACATCAAGAAGGTCAACGACTATATCGAGCAACCTCTCGGAACACTTACTGCCGACCTGAATGGCATCGACGGTCTGTATGGTCCTTGCAAGTTCATGGATCTTGTCCACAACGCACAGCTCTGGGCGACCAAGGCCGACGTCTCGATGGCAGCAGTGCTCAGTCCTTACGAAGAGATTCCAGCAGGCAAGATCACATGGCGACAGCTGTTCGTGATCTATAAGTACGAGAACCAGCTTTTCACCCTGCTTATGAAGGGAAAGGAGATACAAAAATATCTCGAATTCGGATTCAGCAACCAGTTTGCCACCATGCGCAACGCCAACGACCCGCTGATCAACCGCGACAGCAACGGCAAGCCAGTGACCCATACTTTCAACTACACCTCGGCTGCGGGCATACGATATATAGTTGATATATCGAAGCCAGCAGGCAAGCGTGTCACTATTCTCTCGATGAGCGACGGTTCGGCCTTCGATCCTGACAAGGACTACAAGGTGGCAATCAACAGCTATCAGGCATCGGGCGGAGGCAACTTCATCACAGAGGGTCTCGGCTGGGATAATGCAACGCTTGAGGCTCACACCATCGACACCACGCCTATTGATGTGAGAAGTTACATAGCATCATATATCAAGGAGCAAGGCACTATCACTCCGCATCTGAGAGGAGACTGGGAGGTCATACCTAAGGATCTGTGGGAAATAGGCAAGGCTCATGAGATAGCCAACGACGACCGCTACTTCCGTTGACAACAAGAAGACAACCGTTCAGATATGAGCATTCGTTTACAAGACATAAGCATAGGATATTCTGCGCCAGTGGTTTCGGCCATTGACGCAGAACTTGTTTCTGGGTCGTTCACCTGCCTTGTCGGACGCAATGGCAGTGGCAAGAGCACATTGCTCAAGACCATAGCAGGCCTTATAAAGCCCATCAGCGGACAGATGTCCAACAGCCATAGCGTAGGCATAGTGCTCACGGGCTTCCCTGCGCTCCAGAACACCTCAGTCTTTGAACTTGTCTCGTATGGCCGTATTCCTCACCAGAACCTCTTTGCCAAGCTGCGCGAGTCCGACCGCAAAGCCATCGAAGATGCACTTGAGACCGTGGGCATGGCAGCTTTCAGCGAACGCATGGTGAACCAGTTGAGCGATGGCGAGAAGCAGAAGGTGATGATAGCGCGGGCACTCGCACAAGGCACCGACGTGCTGCTGCTCGACGAACCGTCGGCTTTTCTCGATTACCCAAGCAAGAGAGTGCTCATGCAGCTCCTCTCCGACCTCGCACACCATCAGAGACGCACCATCCTGCTCTCGACCCACGATGTGGAACTTGCCAAGCAATATGCCGACTGCATCTGGCACATCGCCGACCACAGGCTCATCTGCACCGATGCCCCGGCTTTTGACATCGGCTCGCTATGAATGCTGATAATGGCGCAGGCAGAACAGAAGACCGAGAACTGCTCCTTCCCAAAGGATTGCTTCCCACCACGAAGGATAGAAGGCAAGATGTCCGCCCAAGAGCCATTGCTCAAGCCATGATGAGACATCAGCGACGAGGAATATCCAGTCGATGATCCATTCAATAGGCAACGACAAGAAGGACAACGCAGGGAACAGCAGATACAGCAACAGGGCATAGACAAGGAATGATAGCAGTGGGATGACAAGAAGCCCCTGAATCCAGCCCAAGACAAGCACGGTGTGGAAATAATAGGCGACAACAGGGAAGGTGGCAAGCTGTGCAGAGAGTGTGACCACCAGAAGTGCAGTGACAGGGTCTTGGCGATTGGCGACGGAGGAAAGCATCAGGATGCCTAAAGTAGCAAGGAAGCTGAGAAGGAACCCCACATCGGTCAGCTGATGAGGGTCGAAGAGCAAGATGATGATGGCGGTGGTCAGCAAGGTCCTGATGCCAGCAGTATGGCGCTTTAGGATCCACGACAAGGACGCAAGGCTCAACATCAAAGCCGCACGTACAGCCGAGACAGGGCAGCCGATGACAATGACGTAGAGCCACAGCAAGGCAGAGACCAACACCCGATGAGACCTCAACAGGCCGAACCATCGCAAGGGGTTGAGAGCCAAGAACAGTACGAGATAGAGAATGCCGATGTGCAATCCAGAGACAGCCACAATGTGGCTCATCCCTGCATTACGCATCTCTTGTTTCTCACAATAGGTGAAATACTGCTTATCGCCCAATAAGATGCCGTGCGCCATGGCATTGGCACGAGGCGACAGGTCGAGTGAATCAATTCTATTGGCAACAATGTTGAATGATAGGCTATCCATGTTATTTCTGCCATCCGTGATGTTTAAGAATCGATGGGTCGTAGAAGACCTCGGCTTCCCGGTCGAGCGATAAACGGCCATCGGTGACATCGAGCGTGGTGATACTGCAGTTGAGGTACTGCGTGCCCCAGAAATCGCGAATCTCCTTGAAGCCAGCTGCACACACCAAACCTCGGATCAGTGCGCCATGAGCCACGATAAGGACGTTCTGACACGACCACTCCAATGGCAAGAGCTCATCGTAGATGAAGCCCCTGGCACGTTCGACAAGATGCTCGAAACTCTCTGCCCCTTCGGTCGGCACATAGTTTTCTGGATGCCACAGGCACTGATACAGAGGGTGCTCAGGATCTTTGCTTGCTATCTCGATGTCAGTGCCCTCATGCTTACCGAAACTGATCTCAAGCAGGCGGTCGTCCTTGATGATCTGATCGAGAGGCATACGGTCGCGCATGAAGATCTCGGCAGTCTCCACTGCCCGGCACAACGGACTGGTATAGACACGATCGAAAGGGATAAAAGGCATGGCATCGCGTGTGATCTGCGCGAGCTCACGTCCGAATTCATTGAGAGGGATGTCGATACGCCCCTGGAAACGGTGAGTATTGTTCCAGGAGGTCTCGCCATGTCGTAATAGATATACTTTCACTTGTTGCTATTGTTTCTGTTATTTTGACTGAAGAGCCTTGGCTGCCTGTTCGAGTCTTATGCCTCGCGAGCCCTTGATGAGTATGGTGCCAGGCAAAGCACCGAGAACATATTCGTCGGCTATGAGCGACTCGACATCGGCATAGCAGCGCACCGAACGGCCGCGTGACAGCTGCGACACCTCATCGTCTGATAGGCTGTTGAAGGCACTGACAAACTCATTGCCCACAAGCAGCACATCGCCGAAGGTCACTTCGGGCTGCATGAGATAGCGTAACACGGCAAGATGCTCGCGCTGGGAATCGTCGCCTAATTCGCGCATGTCGCCAAGCACAAGACTCTTGTGAGGAGCCTCATTGAGGTTGAAGCTCGTTAGAGCAGCCATCATGCTGGTTGGATTGGCGTTATAGGCATCGAGGATGATCTGGCGTCCCATGCCAAGGTCGATGAGCTGACTGCGCATGTTCTGTGGCTGGTAGCCTTCGATGGCATCCTTGATCTGCATAGGAGCCACACCGAACTCATTGCCCACAGCAGCAGCCGCAACGACGTTGATGAGATTGTAGTTGCCAATGAGGTTCGTTGCCACATGGATGACCGTTGCGGCAACGGTGATGTCGAGCTCAAGATAAGGCGAGCAAGATGTCATTGCACCATTGACGGCAGTATCGGCAGTGACCGACGCATCGGAATAGGCGATGGCATCGAGACCCTCGGTATGAGGCAAGAGATTTGGGTTGCCTGCATCGACAAAGACCTTGCCGCCATCGGCACGCAACGAGTCATAGAGCTTGGTCTTGGCGGCGATGACACCCTCGAACGAACCGAAGCCAAGGAGATGAGCCTTTCCGACATTGGTGATGAGACCATAGTCGGGACGCGCAATCTCACACAGCTCTGCAATGTCCATCGGATGGTTGGCACCCATCTCGACAATGGCCATCTCGTGTTCAGGGCGTATCTTCAACAAGGTCAGCGGCACGCCAATCTGGTTGTTGAGATTGCCCTCGGTTGCCAAGACACGATAACGCTGGCTGAGCACAGCATTGAGCAGTTCCTTGGTAGTGGTCTTGCCATTGGTGCCTGTGATGCCGATGACTGGTATTTGCAGGTGCTTGCGATGGAAGGCAGCAAGATTCTGCAAGGTGGTCAAGACATCAGGCACGAGGAAATATCGGTCATAAAGGCCATAGCCAACGACATCATGACCTGCCGACTGTACGATAGTGGCATCGTCGATGACTGCATAGGCACAGCCCTTGGTCAGAGTGTCGGCAGCAAACTTGTTTCCGTCGAAACGCTCACCCTTGAGGGCAAAGAAGATGCTGCCTTCAGGACAGACGCGCGAATCGGTCGTTACGACCGGATGCTCATTATAAATATTATAAAGCTGCTGAAGCATGATTCTTTAATAAGGAGATTAAGAAGATTAAGAAGTTAAAGAAGACAGAGACAAATGAACAACAACTTATCTGCTGAAATATCTGCCCTGCTTCCATTACCTACTTATTTTTCTTTTGACATCCTGGATCAGAAGAAACGGCGGATGCCTATCGTATAATGAGAGTAGTCCTGCAGCTGCTCGTTCCAGATTCCTTCCGGCTGGAGCTTATCGAAATGGAGATAGCCAGAGACATGAAGGACACGGCCGTTTTCGGCAACTACTCCGACGTGTGACACCTTGCCGTCGTTGCCGAAGAAAGCGAGGTCGCCTGGTTCGGCTTCGTCAAAGGCTACTGGTGTGCCCATCTCATACTGCTGCGAAGCATCGCGAGGCAAGGTAATGCCGATGAAGCGGAAGAGAGTCTGGGTGAAACCAGAGCAGTCGAGGCCGAAGGCGCTGATGCCGCCCCAGAGATATGGCACATTGAGAAGAAGCTGTGCCTGCTGGAGGATGTACTTCGAACAAGCACGGCGCGACATGCCTGAAGCCTTCATCGGATTGACATAGGTCATATTAGGCACGTCGAAGCGGATACCCTGCATCTTGAAGGTGATGCCTGTCTCGTCGAGATTGAAGATACGGCTACCCCAAGAAAGGTGAGAAGCGCCCGACTGTCCATTGAAAGTCTTCTGGATAGGATTGTATGGCAAACGGAGCAGCAGAGCATCGGCAGAATTTGCCACATACTGATTATACTCCATAGGGCTAAGCACTGTAGCCGTCTTCCAATCAATCCAGCCATGATAACCATCGTAGTCGCGGACGATATAATACCAGCGAGGCTGTTCCTCAAGAATCTGGAATGTATCGCCAAACAACATCTGATTGACCATCTCGGAACTCTCTTCCGGCTTGGATCTCATTGGGATGTATGGCTGTAAGCAAATAGCGTATTTCATAAAAGATATATTATAATATTGATAATTAACTATTAAAGAGTTTGTCAAGGTCCTTGACACTGACTGTGGCAACGACCTTCTTTCCATCGGGGGTATGATGATAGTCGGGCAGTTCCTGAAGATTCTCGACGAGCTGGTTCATCTCCTCCTCTGTCAGGTTCTTGCCGTAGTTGATGCTCTGAATCTGTGCCATCTTCAGGGCAAGCTGTCGGTTGAGCTGGTCGCCTACCTTATGAACCTGATCACGAGCCACATCGATCATCTGGTTGATCAGCTGCACAAGGTTATTGCTGCCCGCCATCGTTGCAGGCCTGCCGTTGACGGCAAACGAGCCTCCACCCAAGTTGTCAAGTTCGAAGCCCAATGCACTCAATTCGTCACTGATGCTCTCAAGCACGGGAACATCGGCTGGAGCAATCTCGATGATCTCGGGGAAGAGCTCTTGCTGCGACATGCCCTGATGCTTTTCGAGTTGCGACATATAACGCGAAAAGAGAATGCATATATGAGCACTATGCTGGTCGATGAGCTGAAGTCCCGACCTGTCGGACGATGCGATATATCGGCCTGCTATCTGTGTGTAACGGACAGATGGACGAGCGGCATTGTCGGCAGCGGTGAACATCTCCTCTTCCTGCTGCGTGTGGACAGGCGTCGTATCGATGACAGAACTCATCTTGCTCGGCAAGACCTCTTCGGCATAAGTCGATTTCATGAACTCGAAAGTGTCGAACGGCGAGTTGTTCCTGCTCGACATGGAGCGGAAAGGGTTGTAGGAAGTGTCGAACGACGGTTTTGGTTCGGCTGGCGCACTCGACTTGAGATAGGTCGGCATGGAATCGACACTCGCCACAGGAATGTCGGGCATGTCGGCAGTGTCGAAGTCGATGGCAGGGATCTCGTTGTATTTGCCCAAGGCTTCGCGCACGGTGGCCATAAGGATATGCCAGCGTGCAGGCTCATTCTCAAACTTTATCTCGGTCTTGGTAGGATGGATATTGACATCGATCGAACCAGGATTGACGTTCAGATAGATGAAATAATTGGGCTGGGTACCTTCGGGAATAAGATCCTGATAGCTCTCCATGATAGCCTTGTGGAAATAGGGATGCTTCATGAAGCGGTCGTTGACAAAGAAATACTGCAACGCGCCTTTCTTGCGAGCCGTGTCAGGCTGACAGACGAAGCCTTCGATCGAGAGCAGTTCGTTATCGATGCCCACGGGCAGCAGTGACTTGCCGATGGTCTTGGAAAAAAGCTGCGTGATGCGCTGTTTCTTGCCGCCAGGCGTGAGCTGAAGCTGCAGGACATCGTTGTGAATGAGAGTGAAGCCCACCTGCGGATTGGCAAGGGCGACACGCTGCACCTCGCTGATGATGTTCGACAACTCCGTCTGGTTGCTCTTCAGGAACTTGCGGCGGGCAGGGACATTGTAGAAGAGATTGCGTATCTGGAAATTGGCACCCACAGGACAAGAGATGATCTCCTGCCCCTGGAAGTTGCCACCATTGATGCGGATGCAGATACCTGTCTCGTCCTCCGGTCGGCGCGTGCGCAGTTCGACCTCAGCCACAGCAGCTATCGACGCGAGCGCCTCACCACGGAAGCCCATGGTGCGGAGTTCGAAAAGGTCGGCAGCTGAAGAGATCTTGCTCGTGGCGTGACGCTCGAATGCCATTCGTGCATCGACAGGCGACATGCCAATGCCATTGTCGATCACCTGCACAAGCTCGCGGCCTGCCTCACGCAACACTATCTGTACCTCGGTAGCATGGGCATCGATAGAGTTTTCGAGCAGCTCCTTGATAACTGACGACGGACGCTGCACCACCTCACCTGCCGCAATCTGATTGGCAACCGTATCGGGTAGAAGACGAACGATATCCATTATTATTTTACTATGAGACGTGAACCATCAGAGCTTGCCAGTGACAAGCAGATAGAAGATGATGCCAAGGACGATGCACCATACGGCAAGCTTAACATAACGCTTGTTCTTGTCGATGCCTTTCTCCTCATCGCTTTCAAGACGACGGCGCAGATGGGTCGTACCCATGGCAAAACTGCCGCGGATCGTCTCCTCTGGCTTGTACTCCTCATCAGGAAGCAGCCCCATCTCGCGCTTCACCTTGCGCACACGTGCTTCGAGTCGCTCCTTCCGCTCATCGTGGAAATAACTCTCACGATGGAACTTGCGGGGTTTGTTGACTGTAAATATTGTAGCCATAATCGTTGCTGATAATTAGTTGTTGTCAATAGCCGTTGAGCTCATCCTGATTGAACAGAGGGGTGGTCTTCACTGCCGCATCCTCAGCCGACATCTCTATCTTGCGGAATACATCCAGCGGACCGGTGGGTCGCAGATAGTCCATCCAGCGGAAACCTTCGAGCGTCAGGATATCAGGCTGAATGAGCTGGATCGGAGTGAGCGAACCTACAGGGTTTGGCCATATCTTCAGCTTGTCCATCTTCTGCTCCTTGAACCACACCGAGAGATAGTTGCCCACAATCTGGTTCAGACCTGTCATTGCGCCATCCGACTCCTGCGGGTAATAGATGATCTGCACATTGCCCGACATATCCATCTGGCTTATCCTTGCCGAATCGAAATAGCACACGAGATCCTTGCCCTTGATCTGGTCGTAGGCGCGTGTCAAGGTGAACTTGACCTGCTTGCGCGGACCTGTCTCAATCATGGTGAAGGTGTCTTTCTCCTGAACCAGGAAAGCTGCGTTATGGATCTCTGCCCTGCTGATGCTCTTGGTCTCATCCATGAACGTGAAGATGGTGTCGCCCGTTATCTGGTAGTTGGTGTTCCACATGACAGGATTGCCGATGAACGTTGCCATCGAATCCCTCACACTGTAATGCAGCGAATCGCACACGCCCTGCATATCCTCGCGGAAGTACCTGACACCATAATAGGCTGCCATGTAACGCAAGGTGTCAATGATCTGCTCATGAAACTCTCGGGTCTCAATCTTGATCGTATCAACCATGATGCTGTCGGAACCCATTTCCTGAACCTTCAAGGTATCGCTGACAGTATGCAGCACTGAGTCAGGGCGGATGATGGTATATGCCCTGAGCGTATCGGCATGAAGGAAGAGAGTGTCCTTGTCGGAATACTCCATTGCGAGCGCCTTGCCAGTGACGAGCACCGACTGAGGATTGTCGATGTAATGCATGTACTCTCCCTTGAGAGTGACCTTCTGAAGACTATCGACAACCACTATATCGCCCCAACCATCGCCCACGCCGAGCACGCCATCGTAATGGAGCGAGTCGCCCGTGGCGAACCTGCCTGGGCTGACTATGCTCGAACGCTGATACAGACGCGCCTTGGCAGTGCTGGTGTTGTAGATGCCTAAAGTGGAATAGACCGTGGCAGTATCATTGACTATGCGCGACGGACCTCGCATCTCTGCATCGGCAGTCTCGAAATCGTAATGGAGGCTATCGCTGAAGAGCACAGCCCTCGGCTTGTAGCTTGTACTGTCAGGATCGGGATAATCGGGACGCACCTCCATATTGCTGAAGTCGTAGTTGTGCAACACGACATCGTCGCTGAACAGAGCCTTCTTGACATTGGTCAGATACCAGCCTTTCTGCGAGACCAGATGGTTGTCGGGATCGACGATGGTGCCGTGATATGGGTAATGTGCCACGTTCTCGCCGCGGTCGTAGGTCATATACTCAGTAGTGAGCACCGTTGCATTGTGCTTGAGCTTGACATTGTCGAACATCTGAAGGAGCAGGGTGTTGCCGTAGTATGACAGCGAGTCGCACCACATCGAGAGAGTGTCGCCCTGACGCACGAACACATTGCTGAATGCCTCCATCGCATTCTTGCTCTCATAGAAATATGCACTATCGCAATACATATATACGCTGTCCTGGCGGAACCTGACATCACCGCGCAGCACCTGGCGTTCGGTATCTACAGATTTGTCGAAGCTCAGAGTATTGGCATGAAGCAGGTATATCTTGCGCTGAGGCTCCTCTTTAGGAGTCTGTGCGAAAGACATACCTGCCACCAAAAGCATGAATATGTTGTAGAATAGAAACTTCTTCATTACTTATCTCTTTCCCCATCCTGGGTATTTGAAATCGTAATTATCCCAACCTTGTCTGATTTTGCAATATGTGGTCTTCTGTTTCTCGCGTATGAAGTTCTCGATCAGCTCGGCATTCAGACGTTCCTCATACAAGTCACGTATCACCTGATAATCCTCGTAGTAAGTTGCCTTGTGACCTTCGATGCGGTTCTTGAGCTTGATGATTGCCACCTGGTCGCGTCCATTGGCATCCTTCATATTGAACGGCATTGAGATTTCGCCCACCTTCATGTTGGCAACGATACGTGCCACCTCGGCAGGGAGCTCGTCCATGGTCTGACGAGCAGAACCAGTGTTGCGGTTGGTCATCAGACCACCGCTGTTGCGGGTGTTCTTGTCGCTTGAGATGTATCGTGCAGCCTCTTCGAACGAATACTTGGCAGAATCAAGTTCCATGCGGATGGTATCCATAGTACTGCGTGCATCAGCCATCTCCTTTGCCGACACCTTTGGTGTGAGGAGGATGTGACGGAAGTTTGCACGGTCGCCACGGCGCTCGATGAGCTGGATGATATGGTAGCCATACTCGGTCTCTACGATCTTCGAGATCTTCTTTGGATCGGTGAGCTGGAAAGCGGCAGCCGAGAATTCAGGCACGAACTGACCCTTGCCCATAAAGCCGAGCTCACCTCCGTTAGGTGCCGAACCAGGGTCTTCGCTATAGAGCACAGCCAAGGTGCTGAACGAGCTCTCACCGCTGAGCACGCGCTGGGTGTAGTCGCGCAGGCGGTTCTTGATACCGTCGATAGTTGCCTGTGAAATACGAGGCTGCATGGCAATGATCTGTACCTCGACCTGAGTCTGGATGAACGGGATACTGTCCTGAGGCAGCGTCTCATAGAATGCACGCACCTCACTTGGCGTAGGAGTGACCTCTTCGGTGAGCTTTCTCTGCATCTCCTGCATGATCATAGCATTCTTGATGTTGGTACGCATCTCCGAACGGATCTGGCTTATTGGCTTCTCCATGTACTCCTCAAGTTTCTCGCGCGAACCGATCTGGGTCACGTAGCTGTTGATCTGATTATCGACCTGATTCTCGACTGTCTCGTCCGAAACCTCGACACTATCGATGATGGCCTGATTCAGGAACAGCTTCTGGATGGCTATCTGTTCAGGAATGACGGCATAAGGGTCGCCATTGATTTTCTCGCCCTGATAGAGCATACGCTTACGTTCTGCCTCGACCTCCGAACGAAGGATGGCTTCATCACCCACCACCCAGATGATCTCGTCAATCACGTTGTCGTTCTGGGCAAAGAGTTGAGTCATGGTGAGAAATGTCACAGCCACAAGGCAGAGCATTCTCTTGATTGAATTTTTCATTATGTTGTTGAATAAAATAATAATTGCTTATGATTGTTATTTTCGTCTCACGAAGCCCGTGCGCATGCCTTCTTCGCGCAGTTCCTCGATGAGCTTGCGGCGAAACTCCTGCCTGCGCTGGTGCATCAGCACGTCATAGACATCGCTCTTGGCATATTCGAACGGCTGAATCTCGCCTGCAAGCCTGTAGTCGCGGATGACGAACAGATAGTAATACTGATCGTCCTTCATCTCATAGGTCTTGCACTTGAGGAAGGATGCAGCATCGACCACCGTAACGGGCAGCTTGTCAGACAGCTGATACATATCGACCCACTGGTCGTAGAAATTATCGTATTCGACTGCGCGCATATTGCCAAATTCATCGAGTTCGGGGATGATATCCTGGTCGCCTGCATTTAGGCTCTTCATCCAGCGGCGCACCTGATCAAGCTTCGACGTGTTCTGCAGCAGCTTGACATAGACACCCTGGATAATCGGATGATCGAGCCTCAGCTGCTTGGAATAGCGGTCGTAGAAATCCTGTATATCCTGAATCGATATCTCATTGTTGGCACGCACCTTCAGGAGCTCGTTCTCATAGCTCTGGGCAATCAGGTTGTGACGGTAGTTCTCAGCCTGAGCATTGAGCTGGTCAATATCCGGAAGATTGCGCATGCCCTGTTCGTACATGATATGCTGGTCGATCCAGCCATCGATATACTCATTGACGAAGGCAGCACTATCAGTTCCAGTCAGTCCCATAGGAGTCTGCATCCTGAGTTCGCTTACCGTGAGGATGGAGTTGCCCACCTGAGCCACAATCTGCGATTCAGGCACATTGCCCTTGCATGAAACAAGCAGCAAAACACATATTATCAGATATAGATTTTTCAAGCAATAATAATATATATATTATTTTAATGGTCGCAAAGATACTAAATCTCGTATTGAATCACAAAAAAATTGCCGATTTTTATAAGTATTTAAGAAAAATATCCTACCTTTGTGCCGCGAAACAAAGATTTTTTATACAACAACTTTTAATTTACAGTCAAGATGCAGTCATTCCACGATCTCGTCATCAACCGACGAAGCATAAGAAAATACACCGATGAGCCGCTCGATCCAGAGCACGTGAAACTGATTCTGGAAGCCGCTCTGATGTCTCCGGCAGGCAAGCGCAAGAACCCTTGGCACTTCATTGTGGTAGAAGACAAGGACACACTCAAGGCTCTTTCAGAGGCGAAAGACCAAGGAGCATTGCCGATAGCAGGTGCAGCTCTCGCTGTTGTCGTAGTTGCCAACCCTGAAGACTCCGACACATGGGTTGAGGACCTGAGCATTGCCAGCATTCAGATGCAGCTGCAGTGCCGCGACCTCGGACTTGGCAGCGTGTGGATACAGATGCGCAACCGTGAGGATGCCGACGGCAATTCAGCAACCTACAACATCCGTCGCATACTCGACATCCCTGCGCCTTACGAGGTGCTGTCGGTGATCAGCATAGGTCATCCAGCAGAAGAACGTCGTCCTTATGACACGTCAAAGTTGCAATGGGAGAAGGTTCACATAGGCAAATTTTAAGATTTCGCCAAAAAATCAGGAAAATGTTTGGCAATGTGAAGACTTTTAACTAACTTTGCGCTCGCTAATTGAAATATTAACAAGATTAGATATCTATTGAAAGCGTATCACCCTCGGGTTAACCTTTCCCTTGGGAGTCCGCTGGATGTAAGAATCTAACCGCAACTAATAAATAAAATGAAAAAAGGTATTCACCCAGAAAACTATCGTCCTGTAGCATTCAAGGACATGTCAAACGACGTGACTTTCATCTCACGTTCAACTATCAACACCAAGGAGACTATCGAGATCGACGGCGTTGAGTATCCACTCGTAAAGCTCGAAATCACAAGTGCTTCTCACCCATTCTACACTGGTAAGCACAAGCTCGTTGATACTGCAGGTCGTGTTGATAAGTTCCTCAACCGCTACGGCAAGAAGAAGTAATCCACTTCCCGACGACAAAAGAAATAAAGCAGATAGTCGCAAGGCTATCTGCTTTTTCTTATTTCATCACATAACTCGGACGAATGTTCATCTTATAGTTGAGTTGCCATATCCTGTCGAAATACCTTGGCCATTCCTTGAACGATGTCTCGCCTATCTGCAAGCCATAGAACCTTGTTCCCCTTTCCCGCAAGTCCATGACACGCTTCATCAGGACATCATTGGCTAAAGGCATCTTGTAGTCGCTGACCAGACACACGTCGGCACTCATATATTCAGGCTTGCTCATCAGTGTGTCGATACACATCTCGAGCATATCGGTCACATCGGTATCGCCACTTGCCTGCTTACGGAAAAAGTCGAGCAAGCGTGCTCGGTTCTGCCTCACCTCAAATGCCTTTGCCATATATGAGAAAGCTATGAGCAGGAAGTCGCGATCCTGACGCAATGCCAACTGCAGCAGCTTGACTATCAGCGCATGAGAGATACGCTCGGGCTGACCTGCCATACTGCCCGATGTGTCGAGGCACACCACCATCGGTCCTTTCTGACGGGCACGTCGCAGCTGCAGCTTGTGCGAAGGATGCATCACAGCACTCTTGTATCGGAAGTTCTGAAGATTGCGCGTGGCGAACTTATAGACGAACAGGCCATTCAGGTCATCGTCAACCATCTGCGCCATCTCGCACGGCAGCATAGACGTGAGGTCATTGCCGATGGTCACACCCTCGATATCGGAAGGAGCAGCATGCTCTATCTTCATGGCGTTGCCTCCTCCAAGCGGAACCCGTTCGCCTCCCTCCTCATCAGCTATCCTGCCAAGCACCTTTGCCACTTCCAGCACCTGTGGATACTGCTTCTGCAGACCCACGATGAGCCTGATGCGCTCAAACTCCAGCACATTCCATATACCACCCATCAGAGCCCAGCATTGCTCAAATTCATCGTCGCTCACAGCATGCTGAGCCACATATTCAGGCACTACAGAGAGATACTTGTCGAGCAACTCCTGCTGACGAGGCAGGAACTCGTTGATGTAGTCCTGCTGTACCTGAGCCAGTTCGTAAGGGTCGGTCATGCCTCGCATCCTCATGAACTGCAGACGATTGTCGATAGCGGCTCGGAAAGCCCCTTCCATGTCGTTGCAAAGGACTTTCTCAATATTATCGGTATGTGCAGGGAAATGCAGGCACATCGCTATTCGTCGTAAACAAGCTTGCGCACATCGGCACGGAGCAGGGCTATCTGACGCTTGAAGCTATCCATCTGACTGGCAATCAGCTTCGACACAGCCTCCGACACAAAAAGATGCGACTTGAAAGAGCTGGAGAGCATCACAGCCTCCTGGAACAAGCCATCGACCTCGGTCTCATACTGTTCAGGATTGACATTGCCCCTCTTACCCGCAGGTTCGAGTCCCGAAGCCTGTTCGAGCACTGATCCACGCAAGCCTCGGCGCATAGGGCAACGCACGCCGTTGATATACAAAGCCGACGAGTCGCGATAGAGATTGACGCGCGTCAGCTCCACTCCATGTTCACCGATGTTGTCGGGATTGGTGAAGGCACGCACTATCTTGCGTTTCGGGCAGTTAGGATCCTGATACATCACACCACGCACAGCAGGCTCGTTCTGGGTATGGGTAGGCATGCTTCGGAAGTCGGTCACCCATATATAGGTATTAGGCGAAGCTTTCTCATCAACGCCATAATAGAAATGGTCGAAGATGATCAGGTCATCGTCACGATGGTCGCCTCGCTGGTGTGCACGTTCGAGCGACTCACGCACGCGACGCACGTTCATTCCATAGCTCACAGCCTTCTGAACGGCATCAAGGCGGTCGAGATACTCGCTGAAGATGGCACGAGCCACAATCTCGCCTATTGGAGCAATCTCGTCAGGTTCGCTCCAGAGGCAATGCACGGCAATCTGCAGGTCGGCAAGTATCACCTCCTTGCGGTCGTGGAGGAAAGCCGAAGTCTTGAGCAGTCGCACGATATTCTTCCAGCGACGGTCGCTCACATATATCTCGCGGTGAACATCCTGGCTTGGCTCCTTCACGTCCTTCAGTTCCTTGCGAATGTGCGTTATCGCCAAGAGCACCTTCATCGGCACATCCACCACATCAATCTCCTTCTGGACAGACAGGTATTCTTCGGCAGAGAAAGCCTGCTGCGCAACGCATTGGTGTTCCGCAGCAGGCTTCGCACCCTTGACCATCTCATAGAAAGCCGTTTCGCTGCTGATAGGCTTCGACAGCACGCGCACGATGAAACGGTCGAAGATAGCCTCAAGACCCTCTCCCTCGGTAGGCAGTTCGTTGCTCGCGGCAATGAGAAGCTTCAGAGGCAGGTGCATCTGCTTTGCGCCATTAAGATAGGTCTTCTCGTTGATGACGGTCAGGAGCGTGTTCTGTATTGCAGGACCTGCCTTCCATATCTCGTCGAGGAAGACCACGTCGGCACTTGGCAGATAGCCATCAGTGGCACGCTCATAGCAATCGGCTTCTTTCAGGCGCGAGATGCTGACAGGACCGAAGATCTCGTCGGGAGTGGAGAAACGCGACATCAGATACTCAAACGAACGGGCATCGCGGAAGGCATGCTTCAGACGACGCGCCACCATGCTCTTAGCCACACCAGGAGGGCCAAGCAGCAGGATGCTCTGTCCAGCCAAGGCAGCAAGGAGCGACAAGCTCAATTCGGCATCCTTCTCGAACACCCCCTGCTTCAGTTCGTTCAGGATACTTGTGATACGACTCTTCATAAACATGATCGTTTTAAAAAACTAATGACTACCTGAGTTACCCCGGCAGTCATCGTTATCAATCAAAAACAGATTGTTGCACTTAAAGATGTGACCAAAGGCGGATTAACGCATTGTGTCACCAACTGTCAAGTTCTTGCGGCCCTTTGCGCGGCGAGCAGCGAGAACGCGACGACCGTTCTTAGTAGCCATACGAGAGCGGAAACCATGCTTGTGCAAACGGCGATGGTTATGAGGCTGGAAAGTCATTTTCATAGCTTTTCTCTTTTATATATATTGTTTTTAATAATTTTTAATCATATTATGCAACGAAGTGGTAAGCCCATTTCAATTTGCGGGTGCAAAATTAGTAATATTATCTCAAATTACCAAATCATTTTGCGATTTTCTTTTAAAAAATTTGTTATTTTGGCAATAAAACCTTATCTTTGCACCCGCTAAATGACATAATTAACAATTAAATAGATATTAAGGTATGGCACTTAAGTCACAAGACATTAAGAACGGAACAGTAATCCGTGTAGATGGTAAGCTTCAGGTGGTAGTAGAATTCCTCCACGTAAAGCCAGGTAAGGGTAACACATTCATGCGCACAAAGCTCAAGGACTTAGTTTCTGGCTATGTTGTTGAAAAGCGCTTCAACATTGGCGAAGTTCTCGAGGATGTTCGCGTAGAGCGTCGCCCATATCAGTTCCTCTACATGGACGGTCAAGATGCTGTGTTCATGAATCAGGAGACTTTCGACCAGGTTACAATCGACAAGAAGATGATCACTGGCGGTGACTTCATGAAGGAAGGCGACATCGTTGACGTATTGAGCGACACTTCTACTGACACTATCCTCACAGCTGAAATGCCTGACAAGACTGTCCTCGAGATTACTTACTGCGAGCCAGGCGTCATGGGCAACACTGCTACCAACGCAATGAAGCCAGCTACAGTTGAGACAGGTTCAACAGTACGCGTTCCTCTCTTCATCAACACAGGTGAGAAGATCGTCGTTAAGACAAGCACAGGCGAATACGTAGAGCGTGCAAAATAAATGAAGATCAACGATTGGGCTTCATCCGATCGTCCTCGTGAAAAAATGATGGCCAATGGACCAGAGTCTCTCTCCGAGACCGAGCTATTGGCCATTCTTATAAATACAGGTCACTCAGGACAGACAGCAGTTGACATTGCAAGAAACATTCTTTCACGTTGCCATAACAACATTTTGGAATTCGCCCAGACCATAATGCGCAACGGCAATGCCGACCATAATGACAAGATAAAGGGTTTAGGACCCGCAAAAATCGCAACCATACAAGCAGCTCTTGAACTCGGACGACGCAAGGCACGCGCCGAAGAACTGGCTCGCATCAACGCTTCGGTAATATCATGCAGCGAGTCGATCTTCGCACATTTCAACTCCGAACTCTCGGCTCTCGACCACGAAGAGCTGTGGGCTCTCTATATGTCGAAGAACGGCAAGCCTCTCATAAAGAAACGACTCAGCATCGGCAGTGTCGATGCCACATGTGCTGACCTGCGCAAGATAACGCAGCCTGCCATCGAGCACATGGCATCGTATGTCGCCCTCTGTCACAACCATCCACATTCGGGCATCAACCCGAGCAAGCCCGACAAGACGCTGACCAGTAAAGCAAAAGAGGCGCTCGCCTTGTTTGACGTACGCCTCATAGATCATCTGATTATTTCCGATGGTGAATATTACTCCTTTGCCGACAACGGAGAGATATGATCATTGCTCTTAAGCTCCCTCCAGAGCAAGAACATTGCAAGGAAAGCCGATCCTGCTTCTGATATTGGTATTGAGCACCACACGCCATTCACGCCCAAGATTGGAGGCAGGATGAAGAGCAATGGCAGCAAGATGATGAGCTGACGGGTCATCGACAGGAAGATCGACATCTTCGGCTTCTTGATTGACTGGAAGAAGGTCGTAGTGATGATCTGTCCGCCTACCAATGGCAAGGCACAGAGCATGATCCTGAATGCCGGAATGCATCGCTCAATCATTATGTCGTCGCTCGTGAAGAGCGAAGCAAGCGTTCCAGGCGCGAAGAAGACAAACAGGAAACCTGCCGTCATGATACATGTGGCATAGACATAAGCATGCTTCAGCACACCATATACGCGGTCAATCTTTTTGGCTCCAAGGTTGAAGCCCACAATAGGCTGCATACCCTGCGAGAAGCCCGACACCATCATGACAAGAAGCGAGTTCAAACGGCTTGCTATACCATAGACACCTACACAGATGTCGCCATCCATTCCTCCCTGAATCAGCAGCGCGTGGTTGATGACAATGACAATGACACTACCACACACATTGACGAGGAACGGACTCATGCCAATGGCAACTATGTCCTTGATGATCTGGAAATCGAAGATCAGTCCTTCGCGGCTGAAATGCGAGAAATTGCTCTTGTCGAAGAAGAACCTGATGGCATAGACCAAGCCGCATATCTGACCCAGGACAGTGGCAAAAGCTGCTCCTCGGATTCCGAGGTCAAGTCCGAAGATGAAGATTGGATCAAGGATAAGGTTGACAAACACCGCTATCAGGTGCGCCCTCATCGACTTTGCAGGATTGCCCGTCGCACGAAGCTGGTCGCACAATCCAAGGAAGACATGGGTGATGATATTGCCCGCTATGATGATCTGCATATAGTCGTGGGCATAAGGGAGTGTCTGGTCGCTCGCACCGAACAGTCGAAGGATAGGGTCAAGGAAGAGCAGTCCGAAGATGGTGAAGCAAAGCGCGATGGAAACATCCATACGGAGCATATTGCCGAGGATGATCAGACCGCGCCGCTTGTTGTCCTCGCCCATCGCAATAGAAGTCTGTGCCGCACTACCCACACCAAGCATTGCTCCAAAAGCACTTGAGATGCTCATGAAAGGGAAGGAAATGGCAATGCCCGCAATAGCTAACGGACCTACTCCCTGTCCTATGAACATGCTGTCACAAAGATTGTAGATTGAGTTGGCAGACATAGCTATGAGACTCGGAACGGCAAACTGCCAAAGCAGCCTGCCCACAGGTTTATTAGCCAAGTCCTGAGATCTTTTGTCTATGTATGCCATTATTGTGTGCCTAATGAGTACTTTTATTGCGATAGTTAATTGTACAAAGATAAATATTAATTATTTACCTGCCAATTATTTCACATTTTTTCACAGAAAAAAAAAAAAAAACAGCGGTTTGACAACCGTATTTTGCAATTTGGAGTTATACTTTTTTATCCAATCTTTGACGTTTTCCTGCAACCATACAAACTATATGCAAAGACGATCACAAAGCACACCAACGGAACGAGATAGGCTGTATTGATATCGAACATGTCGCTCACCTTTCCCTGAAGCGGAGTGATGATGGCTCCACCAAGTATGGCCATGATAAGTCCCGAGGCTCCGATCTTGGCATCATCGCCAATGCCCTCGAGCGCAATGCCATAGATGGTAGGGAACTGGAGGCTCATGAAGAAACTGATCAGCACGAGTGCCGTAGCCAGCACCCAGCCTGTTCCCGCACCCCACACTACGATAGCGCTGAGCAATATGCAGCACATAGCTGCCACTGCCATGAGCTTGGCAGGCTTGAAATAGCCCATGAGCCATGTGAAGAACCATCGAGCCACGCAGAAACAGATGATCGAGGCAAGGTAGAAATCAGCAGCTTCGTGCTCGACAATGCCAAACTCCTTCATCATGATGCGGATGATGTATGACCACACTCCCGTCTGTGCTCCCACGTAGAAGAACTGGGTGACAACGCCAAAGACATAACGCTTGTTGTGGAGAAGGCGGCCAAACGACTCGCGCGTCGAGCGGAGAAGTCCGTCGCTGCTGCCGTCATTGCCCAATGGCATCTTGACAAACGCCATGACAATGAGTATAGCCATGAGAACAAAGCCCAAGACCATGTATGTGCCGGAGATGGCATCGAGGCTGATGTGCGAAAGGATGAACGTCTGGCTGAGCAATATGCCCGAGATTGAGCCTACAGGATTGAGCGACTGCGCAATGTTGAGCCTTCGGGTCGCCGTCTCTGGGCTACCCATCGAAAGGATGTAGGGGTTGGCTGTGGTCTCAAGGATAGAGCAGCCGGCTGCGAGCACATAGATCGACAGCAGATAGAAGCCATAGATGGCGATATGTGCTGCAGGATAGAACATGATGGCTCCAGTAGCATAGAGCGACAAGCCGAGTAGCACGCCTGCCTTATAGCTGTACTTACGGATGAAAAGCGCCGCAGGCAAGGCAAAGCAGAAGTATGAGCCGAAGAATGCAAAGACAATGAGCGATGACTGTATGTCGCTCATCTGCATCACGTTCTTGAATGCAGCAATCAACGTGTCTGTCATGCTGTTTGCCAATCCCCAGAGCAGGAAGAGTGAGCTCACCAAGAGGAATGGCACCATATAGCGCTTTTCTATCGTCTTCATTTATTGATCTTTATTGATGTTACTACAACGTCTTCTATTGGTCGGTCATTCTCGTCGGTCGCTACGTTCTGAATAGAATCAACCACCTCAAGTCCCGACACCACTTCACCAAACACGGTGTATATGCCGTCGAGATGTGGCGTGCCACCCAATGTGCGGTAAGCCTCGCGCACCTCATCGGCAATAGGAGCCGTGCCCATGCGCTTGGTCTGCTCATAGCGGGCATCAAGCAGCGAATCTGTCTCGAAGGTCTTGCCCCAGACAATGTAGAACTGGCTGCCCGATGACTTGCGTTCAGGGTTGACATCATCGCCTTCGCGTGCTGCTGCCAGAACTCCGCGCTTGTGGAAGAGCTTTGGATAGCGGAACTCGGCAGGCAATGGCTCGCCCACTTCGCCCTCACCAAGGAAGACTCCAGGTGCAGCTCCACGGCTGTCAGGATCGCCACCCTGAATCATGAAGTCCTTGATCACACGGTGAAATAGAGTGCTGTCCAAAGCACCTGTCTCGGCAAGACGCAGGAAATTGTCTCGATGGATCGGAGTCTCGTTGTAGAGCTTCACCACTATATCGCCCTTGTTGGTCGAAATGGTCAGCTCGGGTTCAGCCACTGTCTTGGTCGCGCAACCTGCATTGACCATTGCCAATGCAAGGACAGCCATAAGAAGAGAAGCAAGTTTCTTCATAGTGCCAATGGTATGTTTAGGTGATTATTCAATGACTTTCACCTCGATCATTACCACATCAGTGTTTGGACGGTCGCCCACACCTGTTGCCACGTTCTGGATAGCATCGATGACGTCCATTCCTTCCTCAACCTCACCGAACACGGTATAGTCGTTGTCGAGGAATGGAGTGCCACCTATTGTGGTATAAGCCTCACGCTGTGCATCGGTAAACTTGGGCTTGCCCATTTCCTTTGCCTTTGCGAAAGTGTCTTTCTGAAGCTGCTCCTGGATGGCAGCAATACCTGCCTGGTCGCGGTTGCGTCGCAACTGCAGTATCTTGTCGCGGTTTTCCACTACGAGCGAATCGAATATCGACTGAAGCATCCTCTGCTCGCGCTGCTTCTCCAGCTGGGTGAGCTTGCCGGCACTATATACCTCTCCAGTTACGATGTAGAACTGACTGCCACTCGACTTCTTCTCTGGATTCACCTGATCACTCTGTCGTGCTGCAGCCAGTGCTCCCTTCTTGTGGAAATACTGCGGATAGACAAATTCGGCAGGCACGGTATAGCCAGGACCGCCAGTGCCAAGCTGCACGCCTGCTGCTGCGCCCTTGCTGTCAGGGTCGCCACCCTGTATCATAAAGTTCTTGATCACACGATGGAAGAGTGTGCCGTTGTAATAGCCTTCCTTAGCAAGTTTGATGAAATTATCACGATGAAGCGGAGTCTCGTCATATAGGCGGACTGTAATATCGCCGAGCGATGTCTTGATTTGTACTTTTGACATATTATTTCTTTGTTTATGAAATGCAAAGTTAATGTTTTTTGCTCGATTATTCACAAAAAACATGATAAAACACACAAAAAATGTGACGAAATTAAACATTTTGTTCATAATCGATGCAAGAAGAAAACATTTTTTCTTTATCTTTGCCGACGGAAAACAAAATTGCAAATCATTAAACACATTATTTATTTATGGAAAAGATTCGTGTAGCCATCGTTGGTTATGGCAATATTGGCAAATATGCACTCGATGCAGTTGAGACTGCACCAGACATGGAGCTTGCTGGAATCGTGCGCCGTCAGGGAGCTGAGAACAAACCAGCAGAGCTTGCTGACATCACTGTCGTTAAGGATATCACAGAACTTGAGAATGTCGATGTAGCCATCCTTGCTACTCCTACCCGCAAGGTTGAGGAATATGCGAAGAAGTGCCTTGCTCTCGGCATCAACACCGTCGATTCGTTCGACATCCACACTCAGATCGTCGATCTGCGCCGTTCGCTCGATGCTGCTGCCAAAGAGCACAATGCGGTGAGCATCATCTCTGCCGGCTGGGATCCGGGTTCTGACTCTATTGTCCGCTCACTCATGCAGAGCCTTGCTCCAAAGGGGGTGTCATACACCAACTTCGGTCCAGGCCGTTCGATGGGTCACTCGGTTGCCGTTCGCGCTATCGAAGGTGTCAAGGATGCTCTCTCTATGACCATCCCTGTAGGCACAGGCATCCATCGCCGCATGGTTTATGTCGAGCTTGAGGAAGGTGCTGATTTCAAGACTGTTGAAGCTGCCATCAAGGCTGATCCATACTTCGTCAACGATGAGACTCACGTTCAGCAGGTTCCTTGTGTTGATGACCTCAACGACGTTGGTCATGGTGTCAATCTCGTGCGCAAGGGTGTTTCTGGCAAGACCCACAACCAGCTGTTCGAGTTCAACATGAAGATCAACAACCCAGCTCTCACTGCACAGGTGCTTATCAATGTGGCTCGTGCATCAATGAAGCAGCAGCCAGGAGCTTACACAATGATTGAGATTCCTGTCATCGACATGCTCTGTGGCGACAAGGAAGAACTCATCCGTCATCTTGTTTAAGTGTCTTATTAACAATTCCAAGGGGGAAGTTAAAGGAGATAAAGAAGATAAAGGAAGATAAAGACAATAGTTGCATTGTCTGTTCTATTTTTAAGAATATTATTTCTAATATTAATAACATCATTTGTCTTTAACTCCTTTATATTCTTTAACTTCTTTATCTCCCCAATAATTAAAGATATCCATGCTCCAGATCCGTTGCAGAAACAACAACATAACAAAGAGTTTCGCTGAGGGAACGACCTTGCTTGAGATATTCCAGGCGTTCCCTGAGCTGAATTTCGCCTATCCTCCGGTGTCGGCCAAAGTCAACAATGCCTCACAGGGACTCAAGTTCCGCGTCTATCAGAACCGCGATGTGGAGTTCCTCGACGTGCGCGACCCGAGCGGAATGCGAGTCTATGTGCGTTCGCTGTGCTTTGTCCTCTACAAGGCGTGTCAGGATGTCTTCCCCGACAGCCGTCTGTACATCGAGCACCCAATCTCTGGCGGTTATTTCTGCAACTTCCACAAGGCCGATGGTTCTCCGGTCAAGGAAAGCGATGTCGAAAAGATCAGAGCACGCATGCAGGAGATCATTGACAAGGACATGCCATTCCGTCGCACAGAGGCACTGACCGAAGAGGCTGTCAGGATATTCCGCGACCGTGGCTTCACCGACAAGGTGCGTCTGCTTGAGACCTGCGGGCAACTCTATTCCGACTACTATACACTTGGTGACACCATCGACTATTACTATGGCGCACTGGTTCCTTCGGCTGGTTATCTCAAGGTCTTCGGCATAGAAATATACAACGATGGCATGCTGCTTCGTGTGCCAAACCGCAAGGACCCTTCGTGTCTTGCTCCACGCACTCCACAGCCAAAGACCTTCGAACTGTTTGCCGAGGCTGTGCGCTGGAACGTGATCATGGGTCTGCACAATGTGGGAGCCGTCAACCGCGCCTGTCTAAATGGACAGGCAAGCGAACTGATACAGGTGAGCGAGGCTCTTCAGGAGAAGAAGATAGTGAAGATAGCCGAAGAGATCGACCGCCGCTATCGCGATCCAGAGCGTCCTGTGCGTATCGTGCCCGTCCTATATCGTTCTCGACCGATGACTACTTCGTCAATCGAGTTGACACACCGAAGTTCCCCGACGGACGCTACGACTTTGAGAATATCAAGGCCGTCGATAACCTCACCATGGAACGCGACCTCAAGGCTTTGCTCGAAGGCAAGAAGGTCGAGATTCCTGAATACAACTTCACCACGGGAAAGCGTGAGTACAACGGCAAGCGACTGCAGCTTGGCGAAGGCAAGATCCTGCTCATCGAGGGAATTCACGCTCTCAATCCTATGCTTACTGCCCAGATTCCCGACCAGTACAAATACAAGATCTATACCTCGACGCTCACAGCTATCTCGCTCGACGACCACAACTGGATTCCGACACGCGACAACCGTCTGCTCCGCCGCATCATACGCGACTACAACAAGGGAGCCTTCACCGCCCGCGAGACAATCAGCCAATGGCCTGCCGTATGTGAGGGCGAAGAGAAATGGATATATCCATATCAGGAGAATGCCGACGTGATGTTCAATTCAGCTCTCAACATCGAGTTTGCCGTCTTGCGCAATCATGCCGAGCCAATACTTGCCTCTGTTCCAAAGAACTGCCCCGAATATGCCGAGGCACACCGCCTCCTGAAGTTCATCCATTATTTCACTCCTATTCAGGACAAAGAAATTCCGCCAACATCCATCATGCGAGAGTTTGTCGGCGGATCAAGCTTCAAATATTGATGATGTCAAGATGTTAGGGTGTGAAGGTGTTAAGGTGTAGCAGGTACTAACCTATTATTATTTGGCAGATTCGTTTTGGACATATTCAATCACCTGATCGGCGATTGCCTTCATACCTTTCTGTGATGGGTGACCGAGTTGCTTGTCGATGTCGTGCAGGTCGATGCAAGGCACGTCATAGTGCTTGCAGATTACGTGAACCGACTCGTTGGTCCAGTCCTTCAGATCTGTATTCAGCACAAAGTAGATCTTAGCCAGCGGATAGTTCTGCTTCATGGTGCTCAACAGTCGTGCCAACGCAGGACGGAAGTACCACATGTCATTTTCTGTCCAGTTGGCGTACTTGTATTCGCCTGGGTTCTCGCCTGTCCAGCTGTCGTTGGTGCCTGCAAGACAGAAGATGATGTCAGGCTCACCGAGATATGCCACGCGGGTATTGAACGAACGAGGCTGATAGTTCTCATTCTGATAGCCGAAATAACCCACGGTCGAGCCGCTCCATGAGTTGTTGATTTCGAGTTGCCAGCCCATACGTTCAATCATCTGATGCCACCACGTCTGCTCGACCTTGGTCACATCATTACCTTCCTTCTCCCAGCCGCTGCCTACAGGACCATACCATGGCTCATGGGTCGAAGGGATAGAGCCGAAAAAAGTAGAATAACTGTCACCAAAAATTGAGACGCGAGTCTGAGCTAATACTGCAACCGGCAGCAGTAAAATAAGAGCAAGAAATAACTTCTTCATAGGTTTAATGTTTTGTAAATTGGTAATTTGTGGTGCAAATATATATATTTTTTCGTTACAACATGCCATTTAGCACAAAAAAAGTAGAGAGTTAGTTACCGGACTCGTCTAACTCTCTACAATATTAATAGAATAGAATTAAAATCAAATACAAAGTTCCGAAGAACTTTCAAAAGTTGTGCATGTCGGTTGAATCTATTAGATTCAAACCATGAACCTTATCAGAGTCCAGTCATCGATGGACGAGGAAGGACTTCGCCTGACTTAGTTACATACCATGCACTGGTGCGGTTCATGCCCTCAAGATAGAACATTACACCTTTTTTCACACCCTTCTTAATTACCTTTCCAAAATTTTTCATAACCATAAAAATTTAATACAATACCTTAATAAATAACTGTGGCATAGCCACTTCACACTTTGGAATTAAAAAGTTTCTTTATAAAAAGTGTCCGGTTTTATCATATCCGACGGTGCAAAGTTACGGCACTTTTTTCACACTGCAATAGAAAGCATAGAAAAATCGTACAAACGGTTGTCTTATGGTGGTTCTTTGCAAATCATAACTTGCAAACTATGTTATATAACATGTTTTTTGGACTGCATTTGTGCCTGTTTTGCCATAACTTCGCACCGAAAGAAGGGCTTGTCTTCACTTTTTATCGACAGAATATCTGATATTTTTTGCTGCTTCTCGTCCGTCGGGAGTAGTAAATGTGGCTGCAAACATCCATTTCACGAGGCGGACTTCAGGTGTATTGAACTCTCCGATTGGTAGTTTGAGCAATACAGAGTTCCAGCCTTGATTCAGATGCACGGCAATAGGCTCACGCACGGCGAGGTTCTCATTGCCAAGAGGCAATTCATTGTCGTGCTCCATCGTCTGATTGCTCCAATGAGGAGGCGCAATCTCCTCGCCATTGACCCAGATACGGCTGCCACGGTAATCCCAAGTGCCCTGCACAGGCGGGAAATCCTTCTCCGAACGGCTGTAGTTCTGCGTTTCGGCGAGCAATCCTACGGTCTGTTCACAATCCGAATAGACCCAGGTATAGGCATAGGCTGTGTGGTTTGGCTGCGGGTCGTCATAATAGCCAGGGACGAAAGTACCCCAAACATGACGCAAATAGACGCCTGCTCCCGATGCTGTACCTACATTGTATTCCTTACCCTTATATATATAGAGCGCGCCATCGACCGACTCAGGCAATGGCTCGGTCTCTGGAGGGAAAACTGCCGCAAAGTTGCCCTTGTTAGGGAAGGCATCGGTGATTGCCCATTCCTGTGCTGACTGTTTCACATAGACAAAATCGTTCTTGTCGCAATAACGGCTGAGATGCCATATCATACGATCCTCGAAATCGGCAAAGGCATTGAAGTCCTTGCTGCCTCGTGGCGGCATGATGGTACCCAAGCCATCGAAATACTCATAACCGCCACCAAGCCATGCTCGTTCGGCAATGGCAAGCATGTTCGGATAGAGATGATTGTTCCTGATCATGTCACTCTCGGTTGGTGAAAGGCGGTCGTGCCACAAGGCGAGGATAGCACCTGCTATGTCGTCGTTGCCCTGTGGTGTGTTGTAAATGCGACTGCCATAGAGCGAGACGAGATCAGCGAATGTGTCGAAGTGATTGAGATAATGGAACTTGCTGTCGATGGCAGGAATGCCAGGCTGAGCCTTGCCACGGTAGCTCCACAGATGAGTCATATCGATCTCGCCCACATCGTACTTCCAACCGGGGTTATATGAGATGACCTTCTTGCCTTTCGAGCGCACCAAAGCCACCATCTCGGGCACAAAGTCGGGATTGGTAAATCGCACCTCGTCGGTTCCCAAGTGCAGATAAGGCACGTCAAACACCTCGCAAGCCTCGGTAAGCAAGTCACGGACTATAGGCACACCCTGCTCGCTCTGCATCGAGAAACCGAAAGCACGGTCGAAGGCTGCGCTATGTCCCGGCACATCGATCTCGGGGATGAGCATCATGCCGTGCTGACGGCAGAACTCCACAAGGTCGCGTGCCTCTTCATGAGTATAGAACTTGCCAGGCATACGGGTAGTGATGGCTGGATCGTTGAGCTGAGGGTATTTCTTGCTTTCAAGGCGATAGGCCTGATTTTCGGTAAGATGCCAATGGAACACATTGATCTTATATCGGCTCAGTATGGCTATCTCTTTCTTGAGTTCTTCGATAGAAATATAGCTTCGGCCCACATCCTGAAGGAAGCCGCGGATGCGGAACGATGGCCAGTCCTCGACATGACAACCCATGAAACCTGCAAAGACTCCATTGTCATAGATAGCGAGTTGAGCCAGCGTCTGCTTTGCCCAATAAGCACCCTGTTCGGTCATTGCCTTGATGCTAATGCCCGTCGCCGTGACATCAAGGACATATGCCTCATCATTCTGCAAGCCATCGACCATCTCGACCTTGGCATTCTTGACCAATGAGAGGCTGTCGCCATAGCAACGGCCAGAACCATAGACAATGTGCTGCGGACGAGGCAGAAGCGGCAGCTGATCGACAATGGCAAGGGCACTGTCGAGTCCCTGACGGCTGAAACGTGTCATCTGTGGGCTGCGTATGCCAGGTTTCTCTTCACCCTGCACCATTACGAAACCATCGGCCAAAGCCACGATGCCAGCACCTGCACGAGCCAGCTGAGGATATTCGCCCATGCAATGCCACACTCCAGTCTTGACATTGTAGCACTGAAGGATGTCGTTGAAGTGATACCACTCCTTTGGGTGAAGCAAATATTCAGGATTAGGGAATTCACCGCGTATGGCGCGTTCGAAGATGTCGGCATTGACACCACCTGCGCAAAGAATATGACTGCCGTCAAGCACCATGGCACAGCCACCTCCCACGAATGCAGCAGGAGCAGCCTGTTCGAGCCATTCTTCCTTGGCAAGGTCATAGCTCCATGCAGTGCGGTTCACATAGGCCGTCTCGCCCTGCTTGTTGCAGAAGCCTCCAATGACATAGAGCTTACCGTCAAGTCCTGCCAACACAGGCTGTACGCGAGGACCGTCGGGCAATGTGGTCACCATCTTCCAGCCTTCGTTCTGGCTCGCGAGGTCGAGAGCATAGACAGCATCGGAAGGCACACCATCGGCATTGCCTCCTGCCACATATACTACATCACCGAGCAAGGTGGCATAGGCATTGTCAATGGCACAAGGCAGCGATGCTAAAGGTTCGATGATCAAGCCATTGTCAAGACCGAGAGCAAAGACATCGGCAGTCGCGCCTTCGGCAGTCTGTCCGCCAATGCAAATCAGACGATTGTTCCACTCGACGAAAGCCCCGTATGCAACAGGCTTAGGCAATGAGCCAATCCTCTCCCACAGGTGCTCAACCGAGTCATTGAGTTGATAGGCATAGACACCGTCATAGAATCGCTTCTTGCCTCCTTCTGCCACTGGCTTGTCGGGGAAGTTACAGCCACCTGCTACTATGAGCACATCATCGACAATGCCGCTGAACATAGCCGAGACACCCAGTTCATAGCCTTTGTCGCCATCATCTGTGATGACGGGAAGCGGCTGAGGGTTGGCACTGAACTCGATGGCAGAATAAGGACTTGCTTCTGAACAAGAATTGGCTATGCCCGCCAAAGCGAGCATAACCAACAACCAAAATTTATCAAACATCATTTATTATTTCTTTATTGTATATCGACCGTTAGTGATTTTTTCGATGCTTAATTTCTCAAACCAGATGTCATAGAGCCACTGATCGGCTACAGGAGCTCTCTCATACAGGAAGGCTATCTGCTTGTCGGCTGTCAGGCAGAACGTTGAATAGCCAGAATCGTCGGGTGTGATCTCAAAGCGCTCCCAACCCTCACCGAAGTTCTGAGGAGTGATGGTCTTGCAGTCAACCTTGTAAGGCAATGCCTTGTAGAAGATTGAGACATGCGAACGATTTGGACCGTAAGGCACTGACTGGAGATAGAGCCATACCTTCTTCTTTGCCTGCTTGTCATAAGCCTTAATGCCCATGATCTCGCCATTGCATTCGTTCTTCTGGCAGATGATGTCCCGTGCCTTGACAGGCTTCTCCCAGTGACCTGTGGTGTAAGTCTTGTCGTCGAAACGGAAGATATTGAACCAGCGTCCGCCTGTACGGCTACTGAGAATGACCGAACCATCAGGCAGCTCCTCTGTTTTTGGCTCGTCACCTTCCGGACAGCATGACTCGGTTGTGCCGAGGAGCGACCAGTTCTCACCGAAGTCGTCAGAATAGATCACGGCATTGCCATACTTGAGCGAGAGAAGCGAGCAATAAAGACGATAGTACTTGCCTTTCTTGACATAGCGGCTCTGATGGATCTTGCCTGAACCGATGAAGAGACATTCGAGCTGTGGAACGAGACTATAGATCTTGTGAGTGATGTTCTCGCCCTTGCTCCATGTCTTGCCATTGTTGGTTCCATAGAAACGATAGACCTGCTGGAAACCCTGCTGGAACACAGTGCGTCCAGTACTGTCACCCACGCAGAGAGCTATCTGACGGTCACTGTCGCGATCGGCAGCGATGGCTGCATCGCCAAAGCCATAGACGCGACCTTTATAGATCTCCTCATGGCAATCGGCAAGTTTTTGTTCAGGCTTCCATGTCAAGCCATTGTCTTCGCTGAGACGGCACATGATGTCGATAGGCTTTGCATAACCTACGTCGCTACCATGATTGTAGCGGTCGTCGGATACGGCAATGAGCGTACCATCGACAGTGCATGCAATGGCTGGAATGCGATAAATCTTCTCACCAGGTTTAGAAACATAGAGCTTATGTTCGAGTCTCTGAGCCATGGCTGGCAGACAGAGAGTAGCGACCAACAAGGTCAGTAATATGCTTTTTACTGAGAGTTTCATAGGCTGTTTTGTCTTTATAATTTATATCTTCTTCATCTTCCCCAAAAGTTATTCCATATTATCTGTCTTTGGCTTCAGGAAGACAAGCTGGAGAAGCACAGCGACAGCCACTATTGCGCCCATGCAGGCGAAGCTGACACCGAGATCCATACCGCCATCCTTCAGTTTACCAAGCAGTTGCGTGACTATTGCGCCGAATACGACACCCGTCATGTTCATTATGCCATAGGCAGTTGCGCGATACTTGCTCGACACGAACTGACAGAGGATTGGCATATTGTTGGTATCGAACATTCCATAGCCAATACCGAAGAGAAGACCAGCGCTGACCACGCCCACAATGTTGTGTGAGGTACCAAGGAGAACGAGCGATGGAATAGTGAGAGCGAGACCGATGGCACTTGTATAGACACGTCCGCGCAGGTTCACCTTCACCCACTTGTCGCTCATCACGCCACCTATGATCACACCGAGGAACGATGAGAATGCGATGGTGATGGTACTCATAGGACCTGCCTGTGACATTGGGATGTCAAGGCTGTTGGCAAAGAGTGTTGGCAGCCAGTTCTTTGTTGCCCAGCCAGGGAGACTGAGAACGGCAAAGTAGAAGAGAATGACACCAAAGGCAATGCTGCTGAACAGTACAGGGAATGCCCTCCAGATGCTTTCCTTTGGCTGTGCCTTTGCCTGTGGATTCTCTGTGATTGTCTCCGCACCTCTGCCCTTATCGCGCAAGAAAAGGATGAGGATGAGCGAATAAGCCACACCGATGAGACCGAAGCTGAGGAAGGCTGTGTGCCATGACCAGGCAGCCGCTACGGTAGCACCGAAGCCGCCTACCGCCTGTCCGCAGTAAAGACCGGTCATGTGGATACCTACAGCCAATGAGCACGATTTGCCACGGTGATAGTCGGCAATGAGCGAGAGAGCTGCTGGCATGTACAGAGCCTCGCTGATACCCATCAGGGCACGCAAGACGAGAATCTGATTGTAGGATGTGGCAAAGCCCATGGCAAGAGTCACTGATGACCATACGAACAGACTGCCCACAATGAGCCATTTACGGTTCAGACGGTCACCGATGACGCCAGAGATTGGGCTCATCACCGCATAGATCCAGAGGAAGACCGACATGAGGAAGCCGAATGCCTCGGCATTCTGAAGTTCGACGATGTCGAGACCCATAGCCTCTTGCATGGTCGATAGCATCTGTCGATCCATGTAATTGAGCAGCGCCACCACCCATAGCAGGCCTACTACTACCCAAGGATATACTTTTGAGTTTTTCATTTTCTTTCTTAGAAGGAGTTAGTTGGAGTTAATTCTGTTAACTCCAATATTTATTTAATTATCTCATCGCACAGCATGCCAGCCTTGATGAGCATGCGCGGAATATGGAACGGACCCTTGAAGATATTGCCCTTGGCAGGCTGTGCCACGCTTCCGTCGCGGTGCAGGTAGCCATACCACTCTGGGTATTCTGTGTCCTTGAAGTGCTTGAACGTCCAGTCGTTGGCAAGACGGTGCATCTCAAGATACTTCTCGTCGCCTGTAAGCTTGTAGGCATAGAGAGTGGCAATGATGGTCTCGCACTGTGGCCACCAGAACTTCATATCCTGTGAATAATCCTGTGGAGGGAAATTCTTGCAGTCCTTGAAGTTGATGATACCGCCGTATTGCTCGTCCCAGCCCCACTTCCACGACCAGTCGAGGATGCGGAGAGCCACCTCGTTGAGATGATCACTGTCGGCACGATCCTTGGCGCACTCCATGATGAACCACGCTGTCTCGATGCAGTGACCAGGGTTGATGACACGTCCAGCTATAGTGTCTATTAGACCTCCTTCCGGTGTTACGCTCTCAAGCAGAGCTTCAAACTCTGGGTGCATGAAGTAATGCTCGATGTCGTAGAGCGAACTCTCGATCTGAGCATCAAGGTCAGGATGCTCTATCACCTGCTTCACGATGACTGCCACATTGAGGAGAATCATAATGATGCTGTGGCTACGGCCAGGCACGGTGGTCTTGGCAGGAAGGAAACCAGGTGTAGCCATCATTCGACGGATGTTCTGGAACTCCTTCAAAGCCTTTTCAGCATATTCCTTGCTGCCAGTAGCCTTGGCATATTCAGCCATTGCTATTGCACAGAAGCACTCGCTGAAGACATAACGGCGTTTCTGAATGCCCTCACCTTCTGCAGTCACAGTGAAGAACTTATGGCCGTCAGTATCGACACAGTGATCCTCAAGGAACTTGATACAGCTCAGCGAGGCATCAAGCCATTCCTGACGTTTCTCAATATTGTTGTATGCATAGGCGCAGATAAATCCGAAGCGTCCCTGGAACCATACCGACTTGGTTGTGTCCATTAGCTTGCCATCGCGGTCGAGGCAAGTATAGACACCGCCATTCACACGGTCAAGACCATGCTCCATCCAGAATGGCATGATATTGTCGATCAATTCGCTGCGATAAGCATCGCGACATTGCTGGAGATATTCTTTTTGAGTAGTATTCATTATGTTAGAATTAAGGGAGTTAGAGGGAGATAGCGGGAGTTAACCAGACAAAAGCCTTTAGCTGTCGGCTAGCTCCCGTCAGCTTCACTATCAATTAAAACTTGTTGCAGCGCTCAAAGAAGTTGATAGCTTCGAGCTGCTTCTTGAGTTCAACCTCCTCCTCGTCGGTTACAGTGCGGAAAGGAACGCGGTTAGGACCGAGGTCGAGACCGATGAGCTTCATGATGCGCTTGCCACCCACGATGTTGCCACGGAAGTTGCAGATCACGTTGATCACATCCTGTGAGAAGTTCTGGAGCTCGCGTGCCTTCTCGATGTCGCCAGCCTTCCAAGCATCGATGATGCCTACGAGGTTGCAGCCATTGTAGTTGGTAGTTCCGCCAATGCCACCCTGAGCACCGCCCTGAGCAAGGCTTGGGAGGATGGTCTCGTCCTGACCGTGGAGCATGTCGTACTTGCCGTTCTTGTACAATCGGCACTGATTGTACTCGTAGAGGCTCTCGAATGTATATTTGATACCTGCGAAGTTAGGGATACGTCCGTCAACAGCCTTCAGGAGGTCGAGCATTGGAAGGAATGCACCGTTGAATGCTGGGATATGATAGTAGTAGAATGGGAGGTTTGGTGCAGCCGAGCAGATTGCCTCACAGTACTTCACCAATTCCTCGATACGTCCGATCTTTGGGAAAGGAGGAGCCATGGCACCGATTGCGTCAGCACCGATCTTTGCAGCGTGCTCAGCAAGCTTTGCACTCTCGCGCAAGCAGCAGCTGCCAACATGTACAATCACCTTGAAGCCCTCTGGCTTTGCTGCCATCCAAGCCTCAGCGAGCTTCATACGCTCCTCAGTAGTAAGCATATAGCCTTCGCCCGATGAACCATTGATAAATACACCCTTGAGGCCGTTCTTTGCCAACATTGCGGCATAAGCAGGGATAGGCTCAAAATTTACATCGCCATTCTCATAAAATGGAGTAAAAGGCGCATCGATAAGTCCAATAATCTTTTCCATGATTGTTATTCTTTAATGTTAATATATACTATTCTTTTCTTTATCTTCCTTACAAAATAACTTGTCTTTACCTTCCCAAGTCTTCACTTCTAAATGTCGAAGCAGGAAAACCTGCGGAATTGACAAGATTTGCTTCTGTGAAAGGCTGCCATCCGTAGCGCACTGCCACTGGCTCTGGCACCTTGTCTGACCTGACCTCGACTGAAGCTGTTCCTTCTATCACCTTTGCCTCGGCAGGATGGAACAAGCCATCGGTACCTGCAAGTTCGAAGGTTCGGAGAGCCTTGCCATCGGAGGTGGTCAAACCTTCAGCGTAGTCGAAGGTGACACGGGCAATGCCATTGCTGAACACAACATCGCGGAACAAAGGTCCTGAAGGCACGACAGCTGTCTTGCCGTAAGTCTTGTTGAGAGCCCAGGCTGCCAGTCGCTGTCCCACCTCGCGTTTTCGTCGCGGATGAACATCGTCCTCATTGCCAATATCAGTGCAAACTGCCATGCCCACATTGTCTAAAGAACCGAGCAGCAGTCGCTGGCTGTCGCGGAACCAAGGCCACGACGGGCGGTTGAGGCTCGATAGCTGGGTGAAGTAGAATGGCAGATCTGGCTGATTCCAGTATTCGCGCCAGCCATTGACCAGGAGCGGGAACAGCCTTGCGTGCGCATCCTTGTTGTGAGCATTCGACTCGCCCTGATACCATATCACACCCTTGATGGCGAAATGTTCGAGAGGAAGGATTCCTGCCTCAAACATATAGCAAGGATGGTAAGGGTGGCGTTGCAGAGGCTTCTGGGCAAGTTCGATGTTCTG
>SFEH01000094.1 GCA_004557315.1 Bacteroidales bacterium | reverse complement strand
ACTGTAGAGCTCATCATGGAGTTCGAGAAGGAGTTCGGCATCACTATCCCAGATGATCAGGCTGAGAAGATCGCTACTGTAGGTGACGCTGTTGCTTACATCGAGGCTAACAAGTAATTTCTTTCCAGTCACATAATTACAAATTGCAAGTTCTGTTGCCACTCATGGCGGCATTATTTGTAATTTGTAATTTTTCTTTGCAACAATAAATATTAAATATGGAATTAAAAAGAGTTGTAGTAACTGGTTTAGGTGCCATCACTCCACTTGGCAAGAACGTTGAAGAGACTTGGAATGCCCTCATCGAGGGTAAGAGTGGTTGTGGCCCTATCACCTTATTCAACGCTGAAAAGTTCAAGACCCAGTTTGCTTGCGAGGTAAAGGATTTCGACCCTACTCTCTACTTCGACAAGAAGGAGGTGCGCAAGGTTGACCGCTATACTCAGCTGGCTTTTGCCGCTGTGACTGAGGCCATCAAGGATTGCGGCATCGACCTTGAGACTGAAGACAAGAACCGTATTGGCGTCATATACAGCGCTGGTATCGGTGGTATCAAGACTTTCCAGGAGGAAGCAGGTAGCTACAATCCTGAGGTTGGTCCTAAGTACAACCCATTCTTCATCCCTAAGATGATTGCCGATATCGCTGCTGGTCAGATCAGCATCCACTATGGTTTCCACGGACCAAACTACGGCACTGTCTCTGCTTGCGCTTCTTCTACTCATGGCATGATCGATGCATACAACCTTCTCCGTCTTGGCAAGGCCAACATCATGGTGACAGGTGGTGCTGAAGCTGCTATCTGTGAGGCTGGTGTCGGCGGTTTCAACGCTATGAAGGCTCTCTCTACACGCAACGATGACATGGAGCGTGCGAGCCGTCCTTTCAGCGCAAGCCGCGATGGATTCGTCATGGGCGAAGGTTCTGGCTGCCTTGTGCTTGAGGAACTCGAGCATGCAAAGGCTCGTGGTGCCAAGATATATGCCGAGGTTGTCGGTGGCGGTATGTCGGCCGATGCTTATCACCTCACTGCCACTCACCCAGAAGGTCTCGGTGCAACACTCGTAATGAATGCTGCCCTCGAAGATGCTGGAATGAAGCCTGAGGATATCGACTATATCAACGTACACGGCACTTCTACTCCTGTGGGCGACCGCTCAGAGGCCAAGGCTATCAAGGACGTGTTCGGCGACTGGGCTTACAAGCTCAATATCAGCTCAACAAAGTCAATGACTGGTCACCTCCTCGGTGCTGCTGGCGCTGTCGAGGCTCTGATCTGCGTCAAGTCGGTCGTTGAGGATATCGTGCCTCCAACTATCAACCACGACGAAAACGATATGGATGAGGAGATTGACTATAACCTCAACTTCACATTCAACAAGGCTCAGAAGCGTGTTGTCCGTGCTGCCCTTTCCAACACATTCGGATTCGGCGGTCACAACGGTTCTATCATCGTTAAGAAATACGCAGAGTAAGATTAACTGTCGTCAGTATTTCTCATAAAGATTAAACGAATTACAATTCTCGGCCGTCAATCTGGTTGGTTTTGTAATTCGTTTTTTTTGATTGTTATTATTTTGAATTGTAAATGTTAACTTGTTAACTGTAATTGACCATGCGCTACTATACTAACGTCAAAGACCTTGGCAACCTTCAGGAGGCAATCAAGGAAGCTCTTGAGGTCAAGGCTCACCGCTACGACTATCAGCATCTTGGCAAGAACAAGACTTGTCTGCTCATATTCTTCAACAACTCTCTCCGCACACGACTCTCTACTCAGAAGGCCGCTCAGAACCTCGGCATGAACACCATCGTGCTCGATGTCAATGCCGGTGCCTGGAAGCTTGAGACTCAACGTGGTGTCATCATGGATGGCGACAAGGCAGAACACCTGCTCGAAGCTATCCCTGTCATGGCATGCTATGCCGACATCATCGGAGTGCGAAGCTTCGCGCGTTTTGAAAGCAAGAAAGACGACTACGGAGAGATGATCCTATCACAGTTCATCAAGTATTCTGGCAAGCCAGTCTTCTCGATGGAATGTGCTACAGGCCATCCGCTGCAGGCTCTCGCCGACATGATTACCATCGAGGAGCACAAGGAGACTGCTCGTCCTAAGGTTGTGATGACATGGGCTCCTCACCCTGGCCGACTTCCTCAGGCTGTGCCAAATTCATTCGCTCAGTTTGCCGTTGCTGCTGGCTATGAGGTGGTAGTGACTCATCCTCATGGTTATGAGCTCGATCCAAAGTTCACCGAAGGCGCAACCATCGAATACGACCAGATGAAGGCTTTTGAAGGCGCAGACTTCGTTTATGCCAAGAACTGGAGTGCTTATCAGGATGGCTTCTATGGCAAGAACCTTGAGAAGGACTTCCCCGGACAGTTCAACGAAGACTGGAAGTCATGGACTGTCAGCGACCGTCAGATGGCTGTGACCAACAATGCCCACTTCATGCACTGCCTGCCTGTGCGCCGCAACATGATCGTCACCGACGATGTCATCGAAGGCCCTCGTTCGCTTGTCATCCCAGAGGCTGCCAACCGCGAGATCTCGGCTGAGACAGTCATCAAGCGAATACTCGAGACAGAGTTCTAAACGATACATTATTAATATAATAAGAAGATAAAGAAGATAAAGAAGTTAAAGGAGATAAAGACAAATGGAGTTTTGTCAATAATTATTATACTTGAACTTCCCCAAAAGGAAACGACAATGTAACTATTGTCCTTATCTTCTTTAACTTCTTTATCTCCTTTATCTTCCTACTAAAAAAGGGTGCGGAAATTGTTCCGCACCCTTTTTTGATAATTATCTAAACAGACAATCAAGCCTTCTTGTTTGCCTTCTTTGTCATGAAGTTGTAAGCTGTTGGAACAGCAAGGAAGATTGTAGTCATAGGGTCAACAACAACACCGACGAGCATTGCAAAGATGAAGCTCTGGATTGATGCACCACCGCAGAAGAAGATTACTACCAGTACGAGGAGCGTAGAGATAGAAGTATTCAATGTACGTGGCATAGTCAAGTTGAGTGACTCGTTGATGACTTCATACATATTGCGGTTAGGATAGAGACCGCTGACCTCACGGATACGGTCGAATACAACCACGATATCGTTGATTGAGTAACCGATGACTGTAAGGATTGCTGCAATGAATGCCTGATCGATTTCCATTGAGAACCACATTACCTTTGGAAGCAAGCAGTAGAGACCGAGAATAACGAGAACGTTAGCTGCAAGACCTACGATTGCACCGATAGAGAATGCTACGTTGCGGAAACGGAGGAGGATATAGAGAGCAATCACTACGAGCGACACGAGGATAGCCCAGATAGCACCGATAGTGATGTCCTCAGCGATTGATGGACCTACCTTCTGAGTCGATGGGATGTAATCCTCATTGTTGAAGCCGTCAAAGTCGGTAGTGACGTAACCGAGTTCCTTACCTGCATCAAAGATAGCCTGCTTCATCACGAGGTTAGCCTCAGCATCATCTGTTGCGTTGAGCTCATAGTTGGTAGTGATACGTACCTGATTCTCGCGGCTGATAGTGATGACCTTGATTGAAGCACCATTGAGCGAAGCATTTGCCTCGAGCTTGCTTGCGAGCTGCTGAGTGTTGACACCCTCAACATCGTTGAATGCAACTACATAGTTACGACCACCTGTGAAGTCGATACCCTTGTCGAAGCTTGGGTAGAACATCAGGATGACAGCTACCACAGCAATTACACCATAGACAATCATGCTTGTCTTGCCCTTCTTTACGAAGTCGATTGAAGTTGGCTTGAGAAGACCAGAAGCAACGCCCTCGAATGAGAGAGTCTTGAACCAGCCCTTCTCAAGTGCGCTCTCGAAGAATATACGGCTGAGGAACACAGCTGTGATGAACGAAGTGATGATACCGATCATGAATGTAACAGCGAAGCCCTGGATAGGACCAGTACCGAACACATAGAGGATGATACCTGTGAGGAGTGAAGTGAGGTTGGCATCGAAGATTGCAGAGAATGCATTGCTATAAGCGGCAGAAACTGCACTGCGGAGTGCCTTGCCCGACTTGAGCTCTTCCTTGGCACGCTCGTAGATGAGCACGTTAGCATCGACGGCAATACCCATTGAGAGCACGATACCTGCGATACCTGAGAGTGTCAAGACAGCGTGGAAGCTTGAGAGGATACCGATGGTGAAGAATGCGTTGATGATCAAGCAGACATCGGCAACGAGACCAGCCTTTGCGCCATAGAAGCATACCATGTAGATGAAGAGGAGCACAAGAGCGATGACGAATGAGATAGCACTTGCCTTGATTGACTCAGCACCGAGAGTAGGACCTACAACGTCTTCAGATACGATATTGACCTTTGCAGCCATCTTACCAGACTTGAGGACGTTGGCAAGGTCGTTGGCCTCTTCTGTGTCGAAGTTGCCAGTGATGCTTGAGCGACCGCCACTGATTTCCTGATTTACACGTGGAGCAGAATATACTACATCGTCGAGAACGATAGCAACACACTTGCCTACATTCTCCTTAGTGAGCTTAGCCCAAGTCTTGCCAGCCTCTGGAGTCATGGTCATGCTGACCTCAAACTCGTTGGTGATCTGCTGGAAGTCGGCAGTAGCATCGACTACGATATCGCCACCCTTGGCTGCATCAGGAAGAGCTGGATGACCGCTGTTGTCGCGAGCCTTGAGCGCATAGAGCTGATACCAGATACCCTTGTCGTCAGAAGCCTTTACAGCCCAAGCGAACTTCAGCTTGCGAGGGAAGAGATCCTTAACCTGCTTGGTAGCGAGCATCTTGTTGATGGCAGCTGTGTCGCTTGCCTGTGCCATACCTACTACAGGACCCTGCACAGCGCCATAGACCTGAAGCTTGGCAAAGAGTGGGTTGGCAGCAAGAACAGCAGCCTCGTTCATAGCAGCTGAATCAGCAGCTACGGTCTCTGCGAGAAGCTCGTCAGCGCCTTCTGTCTTTGGTTCAGCCTCTGTTGCCTCAGCAGCTTTTGCTGTTTCTTCAGCTGGCTTGGCATTGGCAGCAAGGATGTTGTTGGCCTGCTGGAGAGCGCCAAAGATCTCAGAAACCTCGAAAGTCTCCCAGAACTCAAGGTTAGCAGAACCCTGGAGGAGCTTCTTCACACGCTCTGGCTCCTTGACACCAGGGAGCTCGACGAGGATACGGCCAGCCTGCTGGAGTCGCTGGATGTTTGGTGCAACAACACCGAAACGGTCGATACGGTTACGGAGAACATTGAAAGAGTTTGAAAGAGCGTCTGCCATTTCCTTCTTGATGATTGAGATAACCTCAGCATCAGAAGTGTTCTTCTTGATCTTCTCCTTGAGCTGATAAGTGCTGAACACGTCAGCAAGGTTCGCTGTCTGGTCAACAGCCTTGAAATTCTTTGCGAAAGCGTCAACGAACTCATCGCCGCTCACAACCTCGCCAGCACCCTGTGTCTTGCTGAGTGCCTCAACGAAAGTTGGGTTCTGTGCGTTCTCTGCAGCGAGTGACTTCAAAACGTCAGCAACCGAAATCTCAAGAATAACATTCATACCGCCCTTGAGGTCAAGACCGAGACCGATCTGCATCTCCTGAGCCTGCTTGAAAGTATAGCCGAACCATACCTTCTCAGTAGAAAGCGAATCCAAGTAATACTTGGCAGAGTTGCCTGTTGCCTCTGCATACGCATCTGCCTTCTTCTCGTGGTGATTGACCACAAACGAGAATGAGATGTAGAATGCACATACCAAAGCAAGAATCCAGGCGAACACCGTAACAAATCCTTTGTTTTGCATTGTGATTAATTTTAAATTTATAATATTTTATTTGTTTTGTCCGTTTCCGACGTTTATCTTTTTTCGTCTCGGTTGCCTACGTGTACGCGTACGCATTTAAAATAAACGTTAATCGAGGCGCAAAGATAGCAAAAATTTTCCACAAATGAGGATAATCGCATGCTTTTTTATAAATTTCGTGAAATTTTCCTCGATAAATAAGGTTTTTTGCGTATCTTCGCGGCATGTTTGAGCATTATAGTAAACACAAGAGTTCATTTCTTTCGGTCCTGGCAGCCCTTTCGCTGTCGGGTCTTTTCGGCTGCGCCAGCACGGGCAGCCCAGGTGGCGGTCTTTACGACGAGACTCCTCCAGTCCTGAAAAATTCCAATCCTGCCGTTGGTGCAACGGGTGTAAAGAATAAGAAGATTATTCTCCATTTCGACGAGAACATCAAGCTCGACAACGCTATGGAGAAGATGACCGTATCTCCTCCGCAAGGCAAACAGCCGACGATACAGAGCAATGCCAAGACGGTGACCATCGAGCTGCAGGACGAACTGCTGCCTAATGCCACCTATTCGATCGATCTCGGCGATGCCGTGCAGGACAACAACGAGGGCAATCCTATGGAGTCGCTCTCTCTGCTGTTCTCGACGGGCGACCATATCGACTCTCTCCGCATCAGCGGTTATGTGCTGAACGCTGCCGACCTCGAGCCGGTGACAGGCGCTTACGTGGGCATATACAGCGACACCCTGCAGATGGGCGACAGCGTGCTAATGAAGGTGCCGATGCAACGTGCTGGCCGCACCGATGCCTATGGCAGGTTCTCTATCCTCGGCGTTGCTCCAGGCAAATATCGTATCTACGCATTGACCGATGGCAACACCAACTTCATCTACGACCTGAATAGCGAGGACATCGCCTTCCTCGACTCTCTCGTCGTGCCTTCGACCACAGGTCGCATCGTTCATGACACCATCTGGCAAGACCTCGACTCAACCATCATCGACACCATCAAGGTGCGCGATGAACTGGTCTATCTACCTAACGACATCATCCTGAAATCGTTCAATGAGGGCAAGGTCAACCGCTATCTCGACGACATCTCTCGTCCTGATTCCATACACATCAATGTGCGCTTTGCCGCCAAGATGACAGAGTTGCCTACAATCAGCGTCATCGACTCGTTGGAGGCTCCTATTGAGCTCGTAGTCGAACCAAACCCAACCCTCGACACGCTCAAATACTGGATCAAGGACACTATCCACATCAAAATGGATACTCTGAAACTCCAGATGTCATATATCTTCACCGACACTACTGGTCTCGACATCATACGCACCGACACCGTGCGCCTCACCAAGCCTGTGATCAAGCCTACCAAGGCCGATAAGAAAGACGATAAGGCAAAAGACAAGAAACTTGGCAAGAAGAAAGCACCTCACAAGGAAAAGAAAGCTGCATTGGCAGATTCTTTAGCAAATGACTCGCTCAACAAGGCCGCATTGCCACAAGTCACCTATATGGACTTCAAAATGGTGAGCAAGAGCCCGATAGACATCGGCAGCAAGCCTGTATTCGAGGCATCAGCTCCTCTCGACTCACTCGACCTGACAAAGATACACCTCGATGTCAAGGCCGACACTCTGTGGAACCCTATGAAGTTCACTCTCGTGCAGGACACCGTCAACATCCGACTCTACACGATGATTGCCGACCCCCACTTCTCGCCTGGACAGTCTTATCGCGTCACAGTCGATTCGGCGGCAATGCACAATATCTATGCCCACCCAGTCAAGAAGACCGAGATTACCTTCGACGAGAAGAAGCCAGAAGACTATTCTCACCTGCTGTTCAATATCACGGGAGCTGAAGGTCCGGCCTACGTCGAATTGCTCAACGAAAAAGACCTGCCTGTCTATAAGGTGAAAGTGAAGGACGGCAAGGCAAAGTTTGTCAATGTCAACGAAGGCAAATACTTCGTGCGCCTCGTGGAAGACCGCAACGACAATGGCAAGTTTGATGTCGGCAACTTTGAGAAGAAGATACAGCCCGAGAATGTCTATTACTTCGGCGCCGAACTCCAGCTGCGTGCCAACTGGGACAACGAACAGAACTGGAACATCAAGCAGACCGACCTATACAAGCAGAAACCTGACAGCGTGAAGATCAACAAGCCAAAGGAGAAGACCGAGAAGAAGAGCAAGAACGCTGAATATCTTGCAAAGCTCGGCAAGACTCCAAAGCAGACCAACACAGGCACCACGACATCGACAGGAACAAGATCGCGAATGCAAAACGTAAACAGAAACCAATAAATGAAGAAATTTATCATCATACTGGCAATAATAGCCAGTGCCTTCGGCTCTGCAACTGAGGCTCTGGCTATTACCGAGGCTAAATCCTCAAAAAAAACAGAGACACTCAACTACGATATATTCTACCACTGGGGCATCATCTGGAAGAAAGCAGGCCGCGGCTCGCTCTCGCTCTATGAAGAAACCGATGCCAATGGTGACAAGCGAATGCACGGTCAGGTGTTCGGCCGCTCGCTTAGCTTCATCGAATACATCATGGCTGTGCGCGACACGCTCGACTGCTGGTACTCACCAGAA
>SFEH01000093.1 GCA_004557315.1 Bacteroidales bacterium | reverse complement strand
AATGTCCATCAGGAAGAGATGCTTCTGCATCAGTTGTCCGAGAGCCTCGACCGAAGGTTTTTGCAGCATGTGGTCGAGCTGGTCGGGGTTGTCGCGACGCGACACGAAGACGCCATGGTTCTTGGCAAGCGACGGATCGACCCACAGACCGTAGCACACCACATCGGCATCTGGAATGTCCTGCAAAGGCGCATTGGCACGTATATATACGTCGCCACTTACAATCATGGTGGTGAGACGGGCTGGAGCCTTCTCCATTATCTGGCAGTAGAGAGGCAGCTGCAGGTCAAGCAGGTTCTGCGACAGCTTCTGTCCGCGTTTCCAGCGGAACACAGGGATAGGAGTGAGGATCTTGCCTGAAGGCGCATAGCTTGGCAATCGTCGGCTCTGCCCTCCTGCATGCAGGATAATGGAGCCGATGGGGTCGTTTGTACAGAACCATTCGTCACGTCTCGTATTAGTGATATCATGAAAACATTCCACAAGATTTGGTGGAAGAGAGAGCAGTTTTTTCATTATTTTTGGTATTTTTGCGCAAAGATAGAAATAAAATAATGAGATAGATGCATTTTGTTAAAAAAGTTTTGTATATTTGCAGCAATAAACACAAAAACGATAAACTCGCAACCGATAACAATCAAAATTTTTCCATTATGAAGAAACCTCTTATTATCTTGTCTATGCTCGCAATGGTATCTGCTGCCGTGGCACAGACCGATATCAATGCCGATGTCTTGAAAAAGATCCAGGCAGCGCATACCGAGACCGTAGCCGACAAGGCTATCCGCAATGCTTTGGCTGGCAATAGCGTTGCTTCTCTCACCGCTAATGCCAACACTCTGACCGAGATTGGAACAGATTTCAGCGATGTTGTGCCTACCAAGGGCATCACCAATCAGCTGTCAAGTGGTCGCTGCTGGCTCTTCACTGGTCTCAACGTGCTCCGTTCGAAGGCCATCATGCGATGGAATCTACCATCACTCGAACTCTCACAGAACTATCTCTTCTTCTACGATCAGCTTGAGAAGGCCAACCTCTATCTTCAGGGTGTGATCGATACTCGCAAGCAGTCATTCGACGACCGCATGGTCGATTGGCTCTTCCAGAACCCACTGTCTGATGGCGGTACATTCTGCGGTGTTGCCGACCTTGTTGCCAAGTATGGTGTCATGCCTAAGGAGGCTTTCCCTGAGACCTTCCAGAGCAACAACACTGGTGGTTTTACATCTGTCATGAAGCAACTTCTCCGTCAGCAGGGTCTCGAACTCCGTGCAATGGGCGAAAGCAAGAAGGTGACCGACAAGCAGTTGCAGGACAAGAAGGTCGAGATGCTTGGCGAGATCTACCGTATGCTTACTCTCGCTTATGGCGTGCCTCCAACTGAATTCACATGGAGTCAGCGCGATGCAAAGGGCAAGGTTGTCAGCACCGATACCTATACTCCTCAGTCGTTCTACCAGAAGTTCTGGGATGGCGAGGATCTCTACGACAACTACATCATGGTCATGAACGACCCTCTCCGCGAGTACAACAAGGTTTATCAGATTGAATACGACCGTCACACCTACGATGGTCATGACTGGGTATATCTCAACCTTCCTGTCGAAGATATCAAGACCATGGCCATTGCCTCAATCAAGGACTCTACTGCCATGTATTTCTCATGCGACGTGGGTAAGTTCGCCAACCGCAAGGACGGCACTCTCGCTCTCCAGAACTACGACTATGAGTCGCTCTTCGGCATCGACCTCACTATGGACAAGAAGCAGCGCGTTCAGACTCATGCTTCTGGTTCAAGCCACGCCATGACTCTCATCGCAGTCGATATCGACAAGCAGACTGGCAAGACCAAGAAATGGATGGTCGAGAACTCATGGGGTCCAACATCGGGTTATCGTGGCAACATGATCATGACCGATGAGTGGTTCAATGAGTATATGTTCCGTCTCGTGGTCAACAAGAAGTATGTTGATCAGAAGTTCCTCGACATGCTCAAGCAGAAGCCAATCATGCTTCCTGCCTGGGATCCAATGTTCCTTGAGGAAGAATAATCTGCATTTAATTCTAATATTTAGTAATAACACAGAGAAGGCAGGGGAATATTCCTCTGCCTTTGATTTTTAAAAAAAAGGAGACTACCGTCTCGGCACTCTCCGATAATACAAAATCAAGAAATAGAATATTTCACAACACACACCTTAAAAATACACAACATGAAAATCAATTTGTGACAGTATATATAACTGTTCCGCTTTTATCGATCATATATACATTGAGGTGATCCTTTGAAGCAGAAATCACTGAAAATCCTGGTTCTGGTGAGCAGAAGACCGTGCCATCGGTTGGCTCTACGTCTCTTGACAATGAAGCTGCCGAATTGACGATATAGTCGATAGGATCGCCTTTGTGCCTGATGTGCTGGAAGTTGTGGATGTGTCCGCACAGATAGGCATCGACATTATTGTAACGCTGAAGTATAGGCATGAGGCACTTTTGCAGATCTTTGCGTTCAGAGTCCGACTTGCCTGTCTGGGCATAGATGGGGTGATGACCCACGACAAGCACCCATTGCTCCTTTGCCACTGAGAGCGTAGAGTCGAGCCATGCCATCTGACGGTCGGCATCCTGGAGATTGGCATCAGGATAGGTCTCTTTGTCCTTGCGATACTTGCTGATGAGAGGGGTTGTGTCGATAAATATCACGCGAAGCGAAACTCCTGCCTTTTTGTCTTCGTAGCAGCGTGTGTAGTAACGCTGGTCGAAGACCCATCTGCGACTCTTTTTGCTATAATCGAGCACTGCCTGCGTGTTGCCTCGGTATTCGTGATTGCCGAGCACCGGCAACCAGTCTATCATCAGTTCGGGATGTGAGTAGATCAGTTCGTAGTTGGTGGTCCACAAAGGGTCATCGACCGAAGCGACTCCATTGAAGTGGTGAACATCGCCTGCAGCGATGATACATTCAGGACCGATGGTTTCTGCCATCTCGCCCATCAGTTCGGCTATTGGCTTTTGGTCATAGTAACCGTTGCGGCCGAGGTCGTTGGTGATGAAGAGGTTGATGTCACCCTTTATCTTCTCCCATTGCTCAGTGGTCTGAGCATTGACCACTGAGAATGAGAGTACTGTGATTGCGACAAGTAGTCGGCAAATTTTCGCATTTGCAAATCTGAAATATTTCATAATGTCATTTTTATTAGAGATTGATTTTGAAACCTGCATTCACCTTTACACCATAGTATTCGACTTGCATTGTGCGCTTCTCTTCACCCTGATAGTAGCGGAGAGGCTGGTTGAGCAGGTTGTTGGCTTCGGCAAAGATTGTGAACTTATACTTCTTGCCCCATGTGTAGCTCATGTTGAGGTCGAGATAGTTCACCTTGTCATAATAGCGGTCGAGTGCTCGGCTGCCAGTGTTCATCTGGTCGATGAAGCTCGATGCGAAGTTGTGCGATAGACGGATATTGATGCCGTTCTTCTCAAAATATAGCGAAGCGTTGGCTGTGTGCTCTGGCGAACCTGCCATCTTCACGTCTTCGCCATCCTCGATACCGAGGCGCTCGTTGTAGTTGCGAGTGGTGGTGTGAGTGTAAGTGTAGGTGCCATAGAAGCCGAGGCAGCTGAGTGCGGGGCAGATGAAGCCAAAGTCACGCTGGTAAGCAACCTCAATGCCTGCTACACGTGCGTCATAGGCATTCATGTTCTGAGTCACCTCGAAAGTCTCGCTGTTGCCTGTCAGTCCGAGTTCTTCGCCAGTGTAGTAACCGAGAGTCTCGATGTTGACATTCTTGATATCCTTGTAGAAGACTCCAAGGCTTACCTGACCAATGCTCTTGAAGTAATAGTCGGTCGAGAGGTCGAAGTTCCAAGCTGTGGTAGGGCTGATGTTTGGATCACCGATTGTTGCCTCCATATCAGCAAGGTTGAAGCTCTTGTTGGCAACGAGAGCCGAATACTTTGGGCGAGAGAGAGACTTGGTCACCGAAGCACGCACATTGCCGTCTTCATTCATCTTATATTTTACCAAGAAGCTTGGGAGCACGTTGGTGTAGTCGTTCTTGTATTCGCCTGTAGGTTTGAGCGATTCGTTCTCATCTTCGTCCATCACGTAGTTCACGCCACTGGTAGTGAGTCGGGTGTTCTCGATACGAAGTCCGAGTGTAGCGTCCCAACTACGTCCAATCTGCTGGTCGAAACGAAGGTAGCCTGCATGGATGATTTCTTTTGCCTTATAGTTGCCTGCTTCTTCTTCGAAAACTTCGACACCGTCGGCTCTATTGAAATCGATCTTGCCAAGGTATTTCTTATCGACAAACTGAGTGCCGATTGGGTATTGGCTGCCAGGCATGAAGCCGCTGCGAACCTGAGCTACTGTTTGATCTTTCCAGTCAGGGATATATGAGTCGGCTGCATCGACATAGCTGTAATAGGCTGTCTCGCGCTCTTTCTTCTTCTGTGTGAACTTATAACCCCACTTCAGGCTATTGGCAAATTTGCCTTTTACAATAGGCAATGAGAAGTTGATGCGCTCTTTGATCTCATCTTCCGAGATATTCTGATCGGAGTTGCAGAACTCGTCGATCTTCCACTTTGCTTCACCAAAGGCTGGTATTGCGATAGTAGAGTAAGGCTGGCGGTCACCTACATCGACCATCGACTCGCCAAAGTTCATGCTGTCGCTACCCTTGAGCTTCAGTCCGATGTAACGCTCGTTAGGACGGTCTTCAGTGGCACGCGAGTAGCTTGTTGCCCAATCGACCTTGAGATTGCCCCACTGGTGTTCGCCATCGAGGGTGAAGTCCATGGTCTGCTGACGTTCGAGTCGTGCCGACTTGTTGTCGTCTGAGCCTGCCTTAGTCTGCAGCACTATGCTCTGATCCTTGGCTGCCGAATTGAGTTTCTTATAGCTGATGCGGTAACGGTTCTCCCAGTCGTTGCGGCGATTGTAGAGTCCCTTGAGCGAAATCTTGTTGTTGGCGTTGAACTGATAGTCGAGCGAGAGTGAGTAGCTCTGGCGTTCGCGAGTCACATAGTACTGACGAACCTGAGCCTCCTTGAGCTGAATTTCGCCTTTCTTCTCCACATATTCAAACTCAGTGTTGTCCGATCCGCCAGGAGCGTACTGATATGACGCACTTGCCATGATGCCCAACTTATCATCGAAGAATCGGTCACCCCATGTGCCACCTATGTTCCACTGTGGCTTTTCAGAGATCCATGTGTAGCCTGACGAACCTGTGAAGTTGAGGATGCGGCGCGAAGGAGTGTTCTTGGTGACGAGGTTGATACCGCCTCCGATGGCATCTCCATCCATATCGGAAGTCACCACCTTGTTGACTTCGATGGTCTGGATCATGTCGGCTGGGATGAGGTCGAGCTGCACGTTGCGTGTGTCACCTTCTGCCGAAGGCATGCGGTTGCCGTTGACTGTCACAGAAGTGAGGTCGGCACTTGTGCCTCGCACCTGTCCGAAGCGTGCCTCTCCCTGATCGTACTGCACATTGATACCATTGATACGCTTCAGGGCATCACCGATATTTGAATCAGGGAACTTGCCAATCTGGTCGGCTGCCACTACATTCTTTATGCCCATGCTGCTCTTCTGCATCTGCAGGGCACGACGCTGACCTGAGAAGGCTCCTTTGACCTGAACCTCACCGAGTTCCATGCCCGAATGAAGAGTGATATTGTTTTCCTGAATCTTGCCTTCCTTTACCGTGATTTCGGTGATGACAGGAGTATAGCCTACATACGAGATGCGGAGTTTGTATTTACCTGGGTCGAGGTTAGGTAGAGTGTAGAAGCCATTGATGTCGGCAGTTACGCCTGTATGCAATTCTTCGATGATGATGGTAGCACCAGGGAGAATCTGGCTCTCCTCGTCGGTGATACGTCCTGTGATGATACCTTTACTTGGGTTACTCTCTGGCTCTTCGATAGCCACTGCATTTGTGAACGACAAAGTAGCTGCTGTCGCCACTGTTACTGTTTTTAATAAAACACTGTTCATTTTTTTATTTACTTTTTGTTCGAAAGTTCTTGATTTTCGACCGCAAAATTCTGTCATGATTGTTACAGAGATGTTGAAAACCGGTTACAAAAATATGACAAAGGCGTATTTCCTTGAGATGTAATAGTTTGGTAATGTCTTTGTAACCGTTATGAAATATTGAAACCCTATTTTTGCGGTGTCAATAGAGAAAACAAACCAAACTTTCTCTGTTGGCATGACATTATGACTATCGAAAAAGGAAAGAAAATTCAGAGTGTTTACAACATCGTCAGGATCATTATTCTCTTGACACTATTGTTTTTCATGGGAGCTGAACTCGCCAAAGCCCAGACTTTCAAGCTGAGCGGTATCTTGCGCGGAAAATATGAATACCAGCCAGAGCTGTCGGCTTCGCGCTTCGAAGTTCGCAATGCCCGTCTGGCTGCAAGTGGTAAGCTCCTTTCTCGTTCAGAGTATAAGATGGAGATTGACCTCTGTGACGAGTCGGAGATCAAGATGAAGGACGCATGGGTGAGGCTGCTTCCTTACAAGACATTGCGCCTTACAGTAGGTCAGCAGCGAATGCCATTCTCCATCGATGCGCACCGCAACCCTTCGGCTCAGTATTTCGCCAATCGCAGTTTCATTGCCAAGCAAGTGGGAGACATGCGCGATGTAGGCTTTCAGTTAGGCTATGACTTTATTGATGCCGATCAGAGGAAAGTGCTTTCGGTCGATGCAGGTATCTTCAATGGCTCTAACCTGAACAATCAGAAGACGGCATGGTTCAAGTCTCCAGGTTATTCGGCACGTATTCAGTATTTCCCCGTCACAGGCCTTGCCATTATCCCGAGCATCCAGCATCAGCAGATTGCCGATGGCGAGGCTTCTTATACATCCTATGACTTTGGCTCGTATTATGAGTCGAAGGGTTGGCATATAGAAGCAGAATTTCTGCATAAGGTGTTTGCCGCCAATGCCTTCGACGATTGCAATGCAGTCAATGCAATGATCATCTATAAGCAGAAGTTCCGCAACGAGGAGGGTTTCTTTGAGGGTATGTCTTATCTCGGCCGATATGACTATATGCAGGACCATTCATCGGGCAAGAGTGGCTTTGAAACCGAGAGCCTGCAACTCAAGATGACCGATGCCGAACGCCATCGCATGACCCTGGGTCTGACGTTCTCGGTGCGCAACAAATTCTTCCCGACTGATATTCGCCTGAATTATGAGAAATACTGGTATCCTAACGGTGGAGCAAAGGAAAGCGAGCAGGACAAGTTGGTCTGCGAGCTGATGATAAAATTCTGATATCTTTTAACTATTATGCAATGAAACTGAATGAAAAGAACTACATCGAACGAGACGTATCGTGGATGTATTTCAATCGTCGCATCTTGGATGAGGCTCAGCGTCACGACATTCCTCTGATGGAACGCCTTAATTTTCTTGGTATCTATTCCAACAACCTTGATGAGTTTTTCCGCGTGCGCGTAGCCACGCTCAATCGCATTGTGGAGTTCGCCGACAAGAATTCGAAAGATTTGCGCCAGCGAAGCGAAGAGACTCTTAAGACCGTCAACAAACTAAATGCCAAGTATGCAAATGTCTTTGAAGAAACGGTGCTCGATGTTGAGAAGGAGCTCAAAGCGCGACATATTTATATTCTCAAAGAGACAGATCTTGATGATAGCCAGCAAGAGTTCGTAAAAGACTATTACCATAAGAATCTCGCCGGAGCAATGACTCCAATATGGCTTTCGTCGATCAAGACCCTCACTGCTTCTTCCGACGATACCATCTATCTCTTGGTGCGTCTGTTGCATTGGAAGGAAGATAAGAAAAAGCCAGAGAAGGATTTTGCTATTATCGAGCTGCCAGTCAAGCAGTTCGGCCGTTTCCTCGTTTTGCCCGAAACAAAAGATGGAGAGACCATCAACCACAATGTGATGTATCTCGACGATGTGGTGCGTTGCTGCTTGCCATTCATGTTTCCTGGCACGTCGTTCAATCATTTCGATGCATGGTCGTTCAAGATTACCAAGGATGCCGAGATGGAGATAGAGGCTGACATCCGTGGCAGTATGCTCCAGAAGATTGCCAAGGGAGTGAAGAGCCGCAAGAACGGTATGCCTGTGCGACTCATCTACGACAAGCAGATGCCTCGTGAGGTGCTTAAGCGACTTATGGAAAGGCTTGGTCTTTCGTCGGTCGATACGATGCTGCCATCAGGTCGCTATCAGAACCATAAGGATCTGATGAAGTTTCCGCGTGTGGTGTCGGCCGTTGGTGACAATCCTGCTGATGCCCTTGAATATCCAAAATGGCCACCTATCGTGCAGAAATGGTCAACCGAGCCGAGTCTCATTCAGGCAATCCGCCAGCGCGACCGTTTCCTCCATGTGCCTTATCATTCGTTCGACACCTATATCAACCTCTTGCGCGAGGCTGCTGTCAATCCTGAAGTCAAAGGCATCAAGACAACTCTCTATCGACTTGCCAAGGACTCAAAGGTGGTCAGCGCCCTCATTGCTGCTGCACGAAATGGAAAGAAAGTGACTGTGGTGATCGAGTTGCTTGCTCGTTTCGACGAAGAGTCGAATATCGTCTGGAGCAAGAAGATGGCCGATGCAGGCGTGAATGTCATCACAGGTGTCGAAGGCTTGAAGATACATTCGAAAGTGACGCATATATCGGCAAAATATGGAGATATTGCGGTTATATCGACAGGAAATTTCCACGAAGGTAATGCGCGCGCCTATACTGACTTCCTGGAATTCACGGCATGCAAGTCGGTTGTCAATGATGTAGCTCGTGTCTTCGATTTTATCGAGAAGCCTTATTTGCCTGTGCGTTTCAAGGAGCTTATCGTTTCTCCCAACAACATGCGCAGCAAGCTGACAGCTCTCATCAATCAGGAAATCAGAAACCATCAGCACGGACTGCCTGCCCATATCCTCTGCAAGCTCAATCATATCACCGATGAACAGATAGTCAAGCAGCTTTACGAGGCCGCTGCTGCTGGCGTCAAGGTCGATCTTCTGGTGCGTGGCAACTGCTCGTTGGTCAGCAATCAGCCGCAT
>SFEH01000092.1 GCA_004557315.1 Bacteroidales bacterium | reverse complement strand
GAACAATTAGGAGAATGGTACAATTTGCGCAAGAATTCCCTGATTGGCAAATAGTGTCACCGCTGGTGTCAAAATTGTCTTGGACTCATTTCCTGACTATTATGACGCTGAAAGACCCACTTCAACGAGAGTTTTATCTTACAATGGCAGCAAACGAGAGGTGGAGTAAACGTACACTTCAATCAAAGATTGAGGGAATGCTATACGAGCGTACTGCATTATCTTCAAAGCCTGAGGAGGTTGTAAAACAGGAACTTACCAATGTCAGAGATAATAAAGTAGTTTCTCCTGATGTAGTATTCAAGAGTCCTTATTTCCTTGAATTTACCGGGCTAAAAGGCTTGTATAGCGAGAAGGACTTGGAAGACAGTCTTGTGGGGGAGGAAGACGAAGCCAAATAGAAATGTAAAACAAATAGCGACGAACAATGAACGAGATACAGTTTCTGCTTTATAGTATGCCCGATGGCGATGGCAAGGTTCAGGTTGTCATCAAAGATGAGACAATATGGTGTACGCAGAAGGCTATGGCACACCTCTTTGGTGTAGGAATTCCTGCTATCAGCAAGCATCTGAGTCACATCTTTGAAGAAGGTGAACTGGAGAAAGATATGGTTGTTTCCAAAATGGAAATACCCACACAACATGGGGCTATTGAGGGGAAAACGCAGATGAGCGAGACGGCTTTCTACTCCCTCGATGCCATCATTGCCGTTGGCTATCGCGTGAACAGCCTCAAGGCCACACGCTTCCGCCAATGGGCAACGAAGATACTCAACGAATATATCCGCAAGGGGTTTGCCATGGACGATGAGCGACTGAAGCAAGGCAAGACACTCTTTGGAAAGGACTACTTCCGTGAGTTGCTGGAGAGGGTGCGCAGCATACGCGCCAGTGAACGCAGAATATGGCAGCAGATAACAGACATCTATGCCGAATGTTCGTTTGACTACGACCGTAACTCACCCACAACACGTGAGTTTTTTCAGATGGTGCAGAACCGTTTCCACTATGCCATCACTGGAAAGACAGCTCCGGAGATTATCTACACCCGTGCCGACCACACAAAGGAGCACATGGGACTGGAGACATGGAAGAATGCTCCCGACGGACGCATACTGCTTTCTGACACCAAGGTTGCAAAGAACTATCTGCCGGAGAAAGAGATTCGCCAGCTGGAGCGCGCCGTGACCGGCTACTTTGACTACATCGAAGACCTGGTAGAGCGTGAGAATGCCTTTACGATGGAGCAGTTCGCAGCATCGGTGAACGAGTTCTTGACATTCCGACGCTATGCCCTGTTGCCTGATAAAGGTACGGTGAGCCGTGCCGAGGCAGACAGGAAGGCAGAGGAGGAATACCAGCTCTACAATCCCGGACAGCAGATAGACTCTGACTTTGACAAACATATAAGAGGGTTGGCGGTGGAATAAATTCTACGATAAAACCATGGCAAAAGACTGCCTTTGCCTAAAAAAGTAGAAAGTAAATAATAGACTTGACTAAGATATAACATCTTGATTATCCGACATTATGACCCCAGAGCAACGACATAAGAACATGGCAGCGATAAGGGCTTCGAGCACGAAGCCTGAAATTATCGTGCGCAAGTATCTCTGGGGGCATGGGTTCAGATATAGGCTCAATCACAAGCGACTGCCAGGGAAACCTGACATCGTGCTGAGGCGATACAGGACGTGCATCTTTGTCAATGGGTGCTTCTGGCATAGGCATGAGGGATGCAAATACTATGTCTTGCCGAAGACCAATACTGAATTCTGGCAAAAGAAGGTGGAGAGGAACACGGAGCGCGATGAGAGGGTGCAGCATGAGCTGGCTCGGATGGGTTGGCACTGCATCACGGTGTGGGAGTGCCAGCTGAAGCCTGCAGTGAGACAAGCGACGCTAGAAAGCCTTGTGCTCACGCTGAGCAAGATACTTCTCGACGACAGCAAATGCAAGAGATATGCGTTCGATGAGGCTGCTGCGGCAACGATGGCTGCCGATGAGGAGGAGATGAAATATCAATAAGCCTCCCTTTATCTCTACAATGCTCTCTCTTATATCAGCTCTTTGTTCTCTGCCGCTCTTGTTTGACAATATAAAATAAGCACCTTCGAAGGTGCTTATTTTGTGTTTAAGTGCACCTTTAGAGGTGCTTTTGGAATAATTAGGCATAGCTCTGGATGCGGACAAGACAAGCCGTGCGGCTTTACTTGCGGTTGGCATTGAGGACGCGGAAGAAGTTGGCTCCCCAGATCTTGCGGAGGTCGTCTTCGCTGTAGCCTTTTTCGAGGAGCTTGACGGTGATGCGGATCATGTCGTTGCTGCCCTTGCAGCCGAGCACACCGCCGCCGCCGTCGAAGTCACTGCCGATGCCCACGTGGTCGATGCCTGCTATGCGCACGCAATGGTCGATATGTGCAACGACATCGTCGATGCTGGTCTTCTTGCTGTCAGGACTCATGTAGCCTGCGAAGATGCAGACCTGGATGACACCGCCATTCTTGGCAAGAGCACGGAGCTGGTCGTCGTTGAGGTTGCGGTTGTGGAAATAGACGCCCTTAGCACCGCTGTGTGAGCAGATGACTGGCTTCTTGCTATACTTCATGACATCCCAGAAAGTGCCCATGCTGGCGTGACTGAGATCGATGACCATGCCCACACGGTTCATCTCCTTGACCACCTTGATGCCGAACTCGGTGAGACCCTTGTTCTCGTCGGCTGTGTGAGTCGAACTGTTGCAGATCTGATTGTCATAGCTGTGGCAGAGGGTGATGTAGTTGACGCCACGGTCGTAGTAGCGTTTGATGTTCGAGAGGTCGTTGCCTATGGCATAGCCGTTCTCGATGCCGATGAAATAGGCGCGTTTGCCTTCGGCCTTCAGTTGCCAGGCATCGGCCTCGGTGAGGGCAATGCCGCACGACTCAGGGAAACGTGCTGTCTCGGTGTAGATATTGTCGATGATGCGGTTGCAGTTAGCCACGGCTTTGTCCATCGACTCCTGATCGAGTTCGCGCTGACCAAGGAAGGCAGCGAGGAACTGTGCATCGAGGAAGCCTTCGCGCATCTTTGGAATGCTCACCTGCTGGCGTTCGGTTCTTTTGCCCAACGATCCGCCACGGCTGAAGCCCATCGGAGTGTCGCAGTGAGTATCGACCGAAAGGATGCGGCTGTGGATGTCCTTGGCACGCTTGAAGAGCGAAGCCTGAGCCACAAGGTGCTGGAAGAAATGGAGATGGGTGGTGTCGCCTATCGAAGCATTGAGTTCGGGATGGAACTGAACGGCAAGGATAGGGCGGATAGGGTAGGCCTCGATTGCTTCGGGTATGCTGTCGGGGGTGCTCCATGCCGTGATCTTCAGCCCAGGTGCCAGCTTCTTGATACCCTGATGATGGAGGCTGTTGACCTCATAGGTCATGGCATTGTCGAGCAACTGTGAAGTGAGCGAACCTGGAGTGACGCTGATCTGATGAGCAGGCCCCGGCTTGAGGTCGTAGCGAGAGTGAGTTACCTCAGAAGGACGCTGCGAAGGAATGTCCTGATAGAGCGAGCCGCCCATGGCAATGTTGATGATCTGAAGTCCTCGGCATACGCCAAGGATAGGCAGGTTGCGATCCATCGCCTTCTTAAGCAGGATGAGTTCGTAGGTGTCGCGGTCGTCGTCGATCTCGCCACACTCAGGCAGCACCTCCTCGCCATAATATGACGGATGAACATCGACGCCACCCGACATCATCAGAGCGTCGAGATGTGAGAGTGTCTGCTCGATGACAAGAGGATCGGCAGTGGCTGGGATGATGAACGGAATGCCGCCTGCAAGTTCGATGGAACGTGTGCATGTACGCTTCATTGAGTTGGAAACACTCACGCCGATAACAGGCTTTGAGTCGGAGGTCAGCGATGAGAGACTGTCAGAAACGGCATAGAGCTGCTTCAGCTTGGGAGAATAGATCTCGGGAGCTTTTGGACGCTGAGCAGAGACTGAGCAGGTCAATAAGCCTGCTGCAAGTAATGCAAATAGTTTCTTCATTTTCTTATTGATTTGGGTCAAAATATGTTTCTGGGAATTTTGAACTATAAATGATATGTCGGTCAAATTCGCTTGAGGAAGTTGACTGCATCCTTGATCGACTTGATGTTATCGACCACCAAGTAACGCTTGCCGTTACGCTCGTCGAGCTTGCAGCGAGTGGCATGGGCAGCATAGAAGTTGATGATGCGTTCGAAGACCTTGCTCTGGAAATAATCGTCATTGCCTGAGATGAAGACACAGCGCAGGCGGTTCTCGCGCAGGATCATCTTCTCGAAGCCCAATTCGCGGCCAAGCTGGCGCAGAGCCACCACGCGGATAAGTTCTTCGCCCTGTGGAGGTATTGCGCCGAAGCGGTCGATGAGTCGCGTCTTGTAGGCTTCGACCTCGCTCTCCTTGGTGAGGTTGTCGAGTTCCTGATAGAGGGCAATGCGTTCGCCGCTGTCGGGCACATAGCTCTCGCCGAAGCAGATGTCGAGGTCGGTCTCGAGACTGCAGTCTTCCGATACGGTCTCTGAACGCTCCATCTCTTCCTGATAAAGCTGTGCGAACTCCTTGGTCTTCAATTCTTTGATGGCTTGTTTCAGAATCTTCTGATAAGCCTCGTAGCCAAGGTCGGCTATGAAGCCCGACTGTTCGCCACCGAGCAGGTTGCCTGCTCCGCGAATGTCGAGATCCTGCATGGCCAGATGAATGCCCGAGCCTAGACCAGAGAAGTTCTCGATGGCCTGAAGGCGACGGCGTGCATCCTGGGTGAGCAGGGTGTAGGAAGGAGAAAGCAGGTAGCAGAACGCCTTCTTGTTGGTTCGTCCCACTCGTCCGCGCAGCTGATGCAGTTCCGACAAGCCAAAGTTGTGGGCATTGTTGATGATGATGGTGTTGGCATTCGGGATGTCGAGACCCGCTTCGATGATGGTGGTGCAGACAAGCACGTCATATTCATAGTCGGCAAAGTCGAGGATGAGCTGTTCGACAATCTCGGGCTCCATCTGTCCGTGGGCAAAGGCGACACGCGCATCGGGTACGAGTCGCTTGATGCGTGCAACGATGTCGGGCAGCTGCGAGATGCGGTTGTTGATGTAGAAGACCTGACCGTTGCGCGAGAGCTCGAAGTTGATGGCTTCCTGGATCACGGTATCATCGTCGCGATGCACCTCGGTCTGGATTGGATAGCGGTTGGCAGGAGGCGTGGAGATGATGCTGAGGTCGCGTGCGCCCATGAGTGAGAACTGTAGGGTGCGAGGGATAGGAGTGGCGGTCATGGTGAGCGTATCGACATTGACGCGCAGACGTTTCAGTGCCTCTTTGGTGGCAACGCCAAACTTCTGCTCCTCATCGATGATGAGCAGTCCGAGGTCGTTGAACTTGACCTTCTTGCCGATGAGCTTGTGTGTGCCGATGATGATGTCGATGGTGCCATCGGCGAGTTTGCCCAGAATCTCCTTGGTCTGTTTGGCAGTGCGGGCTCGCGTGAGGTAATCGACCCTGACAGGGAAGTCCTTGAGTCGCTGGCTGAAGGTCTTGAAATGCTGGAAGGCGAGGACGGTGGTAGGCACGAGCACAGCCACCTGCTTGCAGTCGTTGCACGCCTTGAGGGCAGCGCGAATGGCCACCTCGGTCTTGCCGAAACCCACGTCGCCGCATACCAGTCGGTCCATCGGCTTTTTCGACTCCATGTCGCGCTTCACGTCCTGTGTAGCCTTGAGCTGGTCAGGTGTGTCTTCGTAGATGAACGAAGCCTCCATCTCGTGCTGCATGTTGGAGTCGGGCGAGAAGGCAAAGCCCTCTTCGTCCTTGCGTGCGGCATAGAGCAGGATGAGTTCGCGCGCCATGTCCTTCATCTTTTCCTTGGTGCGTTCCTTCATCTTCTCCCACGCACCCGAACCGAGTCGGCTCAGCGAAGGAGGCTCGGCATCGCGGCTGCGGTATTTCGAGAGCTTGTCGAGCTGATGGATAGACACGAAGAGAAGGTCGTTGTTGAGGTAGATGAGCTTGACCATCTCCTGCATCTTCTCTGAGCCGTCGGGGTTCTTGATGCCCGTAGGCATCTGCACCAAGCCGCCGAAGCGTGCCACACCGTGATCGACATGCACGATATAGTCGTTGATGTTGAACTCCTTCAACTCCTTGATGCTTAGGGCAATCTTACCGCTTCGGGCACGGTCGCTCTTGAGGCTGTACTTATGGTAGCGGTCGAAAATCTGATGGTCGGTGAAGTAGCAGTTGCGCGTATCGTCATCGACGAAGCCCGAGTGGATGGCCTTGGGGATGCGCACGAAATGGAAAGTCTCCTGACGGTCTTCGAAGATTGCCTCGATACGGTCGAGCTGCTTTGGGCTGTCGCTGAGGATGTGGAGAGTATAGCCTTTGAGCACATAGTTGCGCAGGTCTTCGGAGATGAGGTCGAAGTTCTTGTGCCACTCAGGCTGGGGTGTGGTATTGAAAGTGATGACTGAATACTTGCCTTCGGTCGTGCCGAGGTTCCTGTCGCTGATGACGATGGTGTGGAAGGTCTTGAGCCGTGCATTGAGCTTCTCGTCATCGACGATCTTCTTGAGGGCGTTGAGGTCGCCCTCTTCGCTTACGAGCAACTGCTCTGAGATCTCCTGATGGCAGATGGCGGTGATGCGTTCGGCAATCCAGTCATAGTCTTCGCAGATGATGAAGGTGGTGTCAGGCACGAACTCGACAAGCGAGATGCCCTTGGTGACATCGGCTTCGAAGTTTGGGGCGATGGTGATTTCATCGACACGGTCTTTCGAGAGCTGGCTATCGACCTCGAAGGTACGGAGCGAGTCGATCTCATTGCCGAAGAAGTCGATGCGGAAAGGATATTCGCTCGAGAAGCTGAAGACATCGATGATGGAGCCACGGACGGCAAACTGACCTGGCTCATAGACATAATCGACGCGCTGGAAATGTTCGGCATTGAGGGTGTCGATGAGGTGCTTGCTGTCGATGTGCTGACCTGTCTGGATATGGATGAGCTTCTCCTTGACATCGTCGGACTGTGCCACTTTCTCGGCAAGAGCCTCGGGATAGGTAACGATGACGAGCGAAGCCTGCGGGTCGGTATTCTCCTTGAAGTTGTTGACAGCTCCCATGGTCTCGGTGCGCAGGATCTCGTTGGCCGAGTCGATCTGTCCGTACTTGATCGAGCGCTTGTAGCCCGACGGGAAGAACGACACGCGGTCGTCGCCCGTGATCTGGCAGAGGTCGTGATAGAAATAGCCGGCAGTGTCGGCATCGTTGAGGATGAAGAGATAGAGTCCGCCGACGGCATTCTTGAGCGGAGAGAGGAAGGTGGCACCCGACGAGCCCTTGAGACCCTTGAGCTGAATGATGTTCCTTTCGCTGTTCTTTGACTTTATGTTGCGTATCTGCTTGGCCAGTGCATTGAAGCGCGGCTTCTGCAGGACAAGGTCTTTGATTTCCATATTTACTGTTTAGACTGAGAGCGTTACCTCTCTTTATAAGCCTTAAAATAACTTAACTGCCAGAGACAATGAGATAATGAGTTTTCTCGCCTTTGATCTTCAGCCCTTTTACTTTTTCGACTACGTTCTTTGCTACCTCACGTCGCACGGCACAGTAGGCACAGCGTTCGTAGATGTCGATGCGGCCAATCTGGCTGCCGTCGATGCCTCCGTTCTTGGTCAGGAAGCCGAGCACATCGCCTTTCGAGATCTTGTCTTTCTTGCCGCGGCCGATGTAGATTGACACGAAGGAAGAAGGCTTGAAGGTGCCGTTGGGTCGGATGCGGAAGAACTTTGGCTCCTTGGCGAGGTAGGCAGGCACGAACTCCTCGGGACCGATGATGAGATAGGCAGTGCCAGATGCACCGGCGCGTGCTGTGCGGCCATTGCGGTGGACGAATGCCTCCTCGTCGGCAGGGAGGTGGTAATGGATGATGTGCGACACGTCGGGGATATCGAGTCCGCGTGAGGCAAGGTCGGTCGAAACGAGGACGCGGATGGCATTGCCGCGGAAGCGGGCAAGGGCTTTCTCGCGCATGTCCTGTTCAAGGCCGCCGTGATAGAGCGAGCTCTCGATGCCATGGTCGGAGAGGTAATGGGCGATGCGCTCGGAACTTTCGCGGTAGTTGCTGAAGACAATGACCTGAGCATCGTCGTCGAGGCTGCACAAGAGGTCGCGAAGGGTGTCGAGCTTGTCCTTGACGGGCGACTTGACCTGATAGATCTCGAGATTGTCGATAACCTCGTATTTGCTGTCTTCGCTAATATTGTCCTTCTTCAGGAAGTCGATCTGACGGTAGTTCCTGAAGTTGAGCCAAGGCGCAATAGGCATGGCATGAGTGGCACTGGTGAGGATGAGCTGCGAGACATGAGAGAGCGAGGTGACGATGAACTTCAATTCATCTTCGAAACCTAATTCGAGACTCTTGTCGTATTCATCGAGCACGACGATGCTGATTCTGCTGGTCGGGACATTGCCACGCTCGATATGGTCTTTACCGAACGGAAACCCGACTTGAGCTTGCGGAAGACCTCGTGGATCTGGATGGCAAGTTCGCGTGAAGGGACGATGACGAGAGCTGACTTCTGGTCGGAGAGATGCTTGATGAGAGGGAGAAGGAATGCTATGGTCTTGCCCGAACCGGTAGGGGAGAGCAACAGTGTATTCTGCCCGAAAGTCTTGTCCTCGAGCATCACTTCCTGCATAGCATTCAGGCGATCGAAGCCCATTGCCTCAATCGCTGCTTGTTTGATTTGTGCTATATTCATAGTGCAAAAATATGAAAAGTTTTAATAATCATCAAACAAAATTCGTTTTTTTTGACAAAAAAACAAAATAATGACAGAAAGTATGGTGGTATTCCACAATTTTTGTTATCTTTGCAAGAAGAAATTGCTGTTATGGGAATCAAACGTATATTACTTTCTTTTTTTCTGCTGGCTGTGAGCTTGGCTGCGTCGGCAAAGGTCGATTATGACAGCATAGTGGCCAAGTATCATCCTGACATGACGGAAGGGATGATCTATATCGACAAGCAAGAGCTCATGCTCACGCTGTTCTCGCCAGATGGCAAGGTGCTGGCTGAATTTCCAGTGGCTTGCGGAAAGAACATCGGACAGAAGCAGAAAAGTGGCGACTTCAAGACGCCTGAGGGGATGTTCCACATTAGTCAGATTCAGGATGCCTCGCAGTGGGGTCACGACTTCAACGATGGCAAGGGGTTCATTCGCCATGCCTACGGTCCTTGGTTCATGCGACTTTACACAGGACGCCACAAGGGCATTGGCATCCATGGCACTCACGCGCCTGAATCGATTGGCACAAGAGCCACCGAAGGCTGCATCCGGCTTAGAAACGAGGACCTTGAGCAGCTTCATTCTCTGGTAAAGGTGGGGACTACGGTCATCATCACCCCCGATGCCGTTCGTTAAGTCCTGTTCCGCAGGACTTTCCACCTCCGCAGGCTTTCCACCTCCGCAGGTTTACAAATTTCGACTACTACAAAAACTATATTATTACAATCAAACTCTTTTGCAAATGTTACGAGACAATCTTGTTTTCAGTCTGATTGACGAAGAACGTCAACGACAAATGAAAGGTATTGAGCTTATCGCTTCGGAGAACTTCGTGAGCGATCAGGTTATGGAAGCTATGGGCAGCGTGCTCACCAACAAGTATGCCGAGGGCTACAGCGGTAAGCGCTACTATGGCGGTTGTGAAGTCGTAGATAAGGTAGAGACTCTCGCTATCGAGCGTCTCAAGCAGATATATGGCGCTTGCTGGGCAAACGTACAGCCTCATTCGGGCGCACAGGCTAATCAGGCCGTACTGGCTGCTGTGCTTGAGCCAGGCGACACCTTCATGGGTCTGAACCTCGCTCATGGCGGTCACCTCTCACACGGTTCGGCTGTCAACAGTTCGGGTCTGCTCTATAACCCTGTGGCTTACAATCTTGACGAGCACACTGGTCGCGTCAATTATGACGAGATGGAGCAACTGGCTGTGGAGCATAAGCCAAAGCTCATCATCGGCGGTGGTTCGGCTTACAGCCGTGAGTGGGACTACGCACGCATGCGCGCCATTGCTGATAAGGTGGGTGCTATCCTGATGATCGATATGGCTCATCCTGCAGGACTCATTGCTGCCGGTTTGCTCGAGAACCCTGTGAAGTATGCCGACATTGTGACATCGACAACTCACAAGACTCTGCGCGGTCCTCGTGGCGGTGTGATCATGATGGGTAAGGACTTCCCTAATCCTAAGGGCATCAAGACTCCTAAGGGTGAGATCAAGATGATGTCGGCTTGTCTCGACAGTTCGGTATTCCCTGGTACTCAGGGTGGTCCGCTCGAGCATGTCATTGCTGCCAAGGCTGTGGCTTTCGGCGAGGCTCTGACTCCAGAATACAAGGAGTATCAGACACAGGTGAAGAAGAATGCAGCTGTGCTTGCTGACGAGCTTATGAAGCGTGGATTCAAGATCATCAGCGGAGGAACAGACAACCACTCGATGCTGGTTGACCTTCGTCCGAAGTATCCAGACCTCACTGGAAAAGTGGCAGAGAAGGCTCTTGTGGCTGCTGACATCACATGCAACAAGAACATGGTGCCATTCGACACTCGCAGCGCATTCCAGACCAGCGGTATCCGTCTCGGTACGCCAGCCATCACCACTCGTGGCGCTAAGGAAGACCTCATGGTGAAGATTGCTGAGTTTATCGAGGAGGTGCTCAATGACCCTGAGAACCCAAGCGTGATTGCAAGTGTGCGCAGTCGTGTCAATACTATCATGGCCGACTATCCACTCTTCGCATATTGATGCTTTGGAAGTATAACAATATATAAATATGAATAAAAAGACTCTATTTGCAGCAACAGCTGTATGTTCACTCATGTTCACGGCTTGCATCGGTGGCGATGACGAGCCGATGGACACTATGCAGTCGCCATTTACAATCCATCAGACTACTGGTGGAGTGGTTCTGTATATGGACGGAGGTTCGGTGGTCTATCCAACCCAGACCAGCGTCAACGACATCACCAACAACAAGGGATTCGGAGATGTGAAGCGAGCTGTGCTTCAGTTCCAGTATGACGAGACAATGGTGACCGACAATGGCAACAACACTGCTACTATTCGCAATGCTGTGCTGATTGGCGGCAATGGCATCCCTACGTTCAACGCCTTGACCAAGGAAGAGGCTCGGGAGAAGAACGTACTGGAGGAAGACAGCATCTTCGGATTCAACGATTTGACGAAAAGCAACATCTGGTTCTCGCGCGGTTTCCTCACCATCAGCTATAACTCGACCTACTATTCGAATGTCAATGGCGGCTATCATATTCCGACCGCCAATGCCATCATTGAGGCTGATCCTGCCAACCAGCGCAACATCGACATCACTCTCTTGCTGAACAAGCACACCAAGAAGGGTGACAGGGCAGTGGGCAATGCTACGATCATCAATTCGTTTGACATCACCAACTTCGCTCATCTCTTCCCTTCTTCAGGCTTCGACTCGATCAGCTGCAACGTGCACTACAAGTTAGAGACTGGCATGACAGAGGAAGAGAAGACTGTGGTGAAGAATGCTGCTGTCAAGGATTTCTTCTATCCTTGGTAATGCAGTGATGTTCTGATGATGCAGTGATATTCTTGTGAAGAAATAGTTTCGACTGCAAAACAAATGGAAGGCTGTACCTGTGATTGTTTGGGTACAGCCTTCCAATTTTTTATTGTGGTATTGCCTTTCTTGGGGCTATATCAGCGGGATTATTCGATTGTGATTTCGTCAACGAATAGGAAGCCGGCATTGCCCTTGCCTCCGTGCCACTCTGGGATTGAACGCTCAGAGAGTCCGACAACATGGACATAGCGTGTTGTGACTGGCTTAAGCGTGATCTTGTGGTCGTAGAGTCCGTTGCGGTCGGTCTCCTTCATTGCAGGATAGCTTTCTTCGAAGACTTTGGTGAAGTTCTTGCCATCGTCTGACACTTCGACTGTGACACCTCTGACGTCGAATGTCCAGTCGCCCTTCTCAACATTGGTAGTGAAAGCCAATGAAGAGATTTCGGTTGGCTCCTTAAGGTCGATGGTTACATCCATGTCGTTGCGGTAGAATGCGATCCAACGGCCAGTCTTGTAATTGCGGTTGCCCTTCAATCCGTCGGTCAGGGTAGTGATACCCTTGAACTGATACTGACGGTTGACTGGCTGATTGGCTGTGGTTGGCTTGCATGTCGAGCGGCTGAAAGCAACCTCTTCAGAGAGCACGCGGCTTTCGCCATTAGGACGGATGGCAACTGCCTTGAATGTGCAGTTCTGGTTGATGCTTACCACATCGCCTGCCACTGGAGAAGCCTGGGTAGGCTGACTGCCATCGAGGGTGTAGTGGATTGGTGCATTGTCGATGGTCTTCATGCGGATATCGAGCATGCTTGTTTCGGCATTGGCCTCAAACTCGGCACTTACATCGAAGACATGTGTAGCATAGTTGTATCCGAGTGCATCATAGAGATTGATGAGCTGAGGCAGACGCTTGAGGAAGCACTCATAGTTCTTCTTTTCTGGCTGACTCCATTGCACCTCGGCAAGAGCTGCCCAGCGAGGCAATGACATATACTGAACCTGTGCGAAGGTTGGCATGTACTCGGTCCAGTGGTTGGCCTGAACACCCTTGATGTACTTCTGCTCTTCAGGAGTGAGAGCTGAAGGCATTGGCTCATAGCTATATACACGCTCAACAGGGAGATAACCTCCGATTGCATCTGGTTCGTTCTCAGTGTCCTTGGTCTGGTAATAGTCGAAATAGAGATAGGTGTTTGGTGTCATGATAACATCGTGGTGCTGGCGTGCAGCCTCGATGCCTCCTCCTTCGCCTCGCCATGACATGACAGTGGCATTAGGAGCCAATCCGCCTTCGAGAGTCTCGTCCCAACCGATCATCTGACGTCCGTGCTGGTTGAGGAACTTCTCAGCATGATTGATGATGAAGCTCTGGAGATACTCTTCGGTGGTGTGCTTCTTGTCGCCCTTGATGCCAAGAGCCTTGGCACGCGCCTGACACTTCTTGCACTCCTTCCAGCGGGTCTTAGGACACTCGTCACCTCCGATGTGGATGTATTCAGAAGGGAAGAGCTCGATTACTTCGGCAAGAACATCGTCGATAAAGGTAAGCACATCGTCATTGCCGGCACAAAGCACATCGTCGGAAACTCCCCATATTGTCCAGACCTCATACGGACCGCCTGTGCAGCCAAGATGAGGATAGGCAGCCAATGCAGCCTGCATGTGACCAGGAAGGTCGATTTCTGGGATGATGGTGATGTAGCGCTGAGCAGCGTAGTCGATGATGTCGCGAACTTCGTCCTGGGTATAGAATCCGCCATAAGGGATGCCGTCATACTTGCCGCTGTTGTGTCCGATGACTGTCTCTTTGCGCTTCGAGCCAATTTCGGTCAAGCCTGGATATTTCTTGATTTCGAGACGCCAGCCCTGATCGTCGGTCAGATGCCAGTGCATACGGTTCATATTGTGGAGAGCCATCATGTCGATGAATGTCTTTACTTCATCGATGGTGAAGAAGTGACGGCTCACATCGAAGTGAGCACCACGATAGTCGAAACGAGCTTGCGAAGAGTCTGGATGCCATAGAAAACGCCCGCCTCGCTTGCACCTGTAATCACTACGCCATCGGATGTGACCTTGAGGCGATAGCCTTCAGGCTTGTCGGAAACAGTAGGATCGATGGCAAGCAGGATATTGCCTTTTGCCTCAACGCCTGATTGGTCAGTGCAGATGTGGGAAACGGTCTGCAGGTAATCGCCTAAGAATTTTGCATTGCGCTCCATGGCTTCATTACCTTCTGTGTAGATGATCTTGACATCGCTGCCCAAAAGGAAACTGCCGCCATCAGGCTGTTCTGTCATAGTCTGTGGTGCAGGAATCACGTGGAAGTTGGCTTCAGTTGTCGGCTCGCTGCAGGCACTGAACCAGAGGACCGACGCAATAAACATTGCCGAATGGAAAATGGTTTTCATAATGATAAGTTATTTGTTAGATTTGTTTGTTTTTCACGTTGAAGAGACAGGCTTTCCTTCAAGTTTCGTGCAAAGGTAATAATAATATTTGTAAACTTCAACATGAAAGTAAATAATTTTAAAATATATTGTAAAATACAGGGGCAAATTACGAATATTGATGTCCAGGTAATGAAATTATTGAGATAACTATGACATTGGATGTGAAAATGGTAATAAATGAAATGACCAAATTGTCTATTTTATTTTTAAAAAAAATGTAGATTATCACTCTTTGCATTTCATTCAAATTAGTATAGTGATTATGCAAGCAAAGTATAGTATTCAGACATGCTAAGTATCGTGTTTAGACATATTAATACAATATTTAGCCGTGGTAATTATAATGCTTATTTATATCTATGAATTTTCATAGCGGAAGAAAGAGTAAAATAAAAGGAGACAAGGAACAGAGTCCTCATCTCCTTTTATGTTAATAGTCAATGTTACTTACTTCTTTGGCTTGTAAGAAGGAGTGTTGTATGTGAGAACAACACTATTGCCCTTAGCACATACGTCGAGAGTAGTGCCGTCAGTATCTACAGAATAAGTAGCTACACCGTTAGCATTAGCAGTCTGGTGGTAGATGACATTGAAGAGCATAGTGACGTTCTTGTAGGCAGCAGCAGCCTCAGTAGCATTAGCAGCCATTGGAATTTCAACGATGAGCTGACCGATCTTTGTCTTGTCCTTAGTGTCTTCGGTGTTGAAAGAGAGATAAATCTCTGTACCCTGACAGTTGCCCTTGAGACACTGCTTTTCGATGTCAAAGATGTAACCCTTCTGTGCAACTTCGCGAGTTACCTGAACAATAGTACCGTTAAGATCGATACCATCGAAAACGAAAGCCTT
>SFEH01000091.1 GCA_004557315.1 Bacteroidales bacterium | reverse complement strand
ATCTGGATGGCAGTATAGCCGAGCTTCTTGATGCGAGGAAGCACGTCAACGCGGAACTCGTCGTAAGTGCCGACCTTCTCCTGATTTGTACCCATGCCGATATGGCACTCATAGATCATGAGAGGGTCGATCTGTGGGCGGAAGATCTTGTTGCGGAAGCGGTATTTGCGCTTTGGATTCCATACCTGTGCAGAGAAGATCTTTGTTTCTTCGTCCTGGATGACACGGTCGGCATAAGAAGGGATTCGTTCGCCGCATCCGCCTTCCCAATAGATCTTCAGCTTATAAAGATCCAGGTGGTTCATGCGGTCGATTGGGAGCTTGATCTCGAAGACACCGTTGTCGCCCTGACGAGTCAAGGCATACTCCTCCGACTCCTGCCAGTCGTTGAACGTACCTACCAGATAGATCTTTGTAGCGTTAGGAGCCCATTCGCGGAAGTACCAGAAGCCGTCGTTGCCGTCGTGCAAGCCGAAATACTTGTATCCCGATGCCATCTCGGACAGAGAGGCTGATGAAGCGGTGAGGCACTTCAGCTTCCAAAGCATATACTTGTATCTGCCCATGATTGCGTCCTTGTATGGCAAGAGCCACTTGTCATGGCGCATGATTGCGAAATTATCAGGGCGAAGCTTTTCCATCCATCCATTGATGAGGAGGTCATCCTTGGTTGCAATAACTTGGTCGGCTACTTTAGTCGTGATAGAAAATGGTTTGTTGACCTTACGCATTTTTTATGATTTAATAGTTTAATAATTAAGATATTGTCACATTATTAGAGCTTTACCTTGACAATCAGTTTCTTCCAACTGCCCTCGCCTATTGCTGGCTGATGTCCGTCCTCCGGCCAGAAGATCGTGAACTGGCCAGGGTTCATAGTGAGCATCGTCTGGGCCTTGTCGTTGAAGAATGTGATGTCGCTGTCGGCATTGTAAGGACCCGTAGGTTCCTTGAGATCGCATGTCGGAGTATAGCCGATGTATTCAGTCTGCTCGATGGCAACCTGAATGTCGATATACTCGTTGTGTGTTTCAATCTTTGCTTCTTCTGCAGTCTTGGTCGTGCATGAAGCATAATTGACAAAGAGCTTATCTCCATCGATAACATTCATGCCTGGCTTCAGTGTAGAGAGGTCGGTGTTCTTGATGAAGTCAAAAGCCTTTTCAAAAGCAGGGTGCAAACAATTGTATTTTGCAGAGTTTGATAATGAATCGAGAACCATTGTATAAAGAAGAATTAAAAGTTAAAAATGATTCAAAGGTTTTCTGTATTTTCATGACGTAAAGTTAATAAAATATCTTATTGGGTGTACAAAAAAACCGAAAAAATGACTTATTTATGTTGTTAAACAGCAAATAAAGTCATTTTTTCGGTCTATGATTGTTATTTTTGTGCCTCTTGTCGGTGTCCACGACCCTTCTGCATGAACGAGCCGATGAACTTCTTTTCTGCCTGAATCCAGCTGAATACCTGCTTCGGTGTCAGTATTTCCTGGAACTTCTGAAGGTACTTTTTCTCGATTTTTGCATCTTCAAAGTTGAACTCAATCTCACCTTCAGCAGCTTTGGTATAGACACTGTCGGGATATTCCTGATCAGGACGGATTCTCTGGCGAGGACGTTTGAACATCAGTTCGCCTTTCTCTTTGAGCATCTCTAAATAGAGAGGCACGAACTTCACCGAGTCGGCTGCATCGAGCTCCATGGCACGGGTCACAAAGCTCACACGATCCTTGAGGAACTTCTCGAAGTTGGGACGGTGTCCCTTGTGCTTCGGCTGTTCCTGTGCAAAGGTGAGCGAACAGCCAATAACCAGTATGATGGTCAGAAATAGTCGTAACCTAATTTTACAGATCTGCATAGAAATATTCATATATGTCGTATTCACTAATTGTCGAAGTAAAGATTTCTTCGCTGTTGAGATCTTCGACCGATGTTTCGGTCAGCAGTTCTGGCTGTGGGTTCTGGGACTTATTGTCAGAAATGCTCCAAAGCAATGGCGTCAATCCGAGGATGAGGCAGATGCTTGCGGCTATGCTCCAGCGACGGATGAGAATATGTCGTTGAACGTTCTTGTCAATCTGTTGTTCCAGATTCTTCTGAAATTCTGCAAAGAACCCTTCCGGAACAAACATCCCGGTTTCCCTTGTGCCAAATTCAGGTTTCTTGTTCGCTTCCATATTATATTATTGTTTAAAGATGTGCTCAAAAATTGCTTTTTGGTTCTCATCTGTTATTGTATATCTCTATGACTCAAAGTCTAACTCAAAGTTTAAATCAGATTTCTTCCTTCTTGAAAAATTCTGTTATTTTCTCGACGGCGAAGTGATATGATGCCTTGAGTGCTCCTACCGATGTCTGCAGGATGCCTGAAATCTCTTCGTATGGCATCTCATCGAAGTACCGCATGTTGAATACCTGACGCTGTTTCGGCGGCAAGGTCGCTATTGCGCACAGCAGTTTCTTCTGTGTCTCGTCGCCATCGAAATATTTGTCGGCCATGATCTGTTGCTGAAGGTACTCGTCTGGGTCGTCGGCAATCATCTCGCGTTCAGCCTGAGCCTTGGTAAGAAAGGTGATGCTCTCGTTGTGTGCGATGGTATATAGCCATGTGCTCAATTTTGAGTCACCTCTGAAACTCCCGATGTTCGACCATGCCTTGAGAAAGGTGTTCTGAAGCACGTCGGCTGTGTCATCATGATTGATGAGCAGCTTTCGGATCTGCCAATACAGCTGTTCCTGATAGAGCGTGATGACTTTAGAGAAGGCCGCCCTTTGTTTCTTGGGGTCGGTCAGCTCTGCAATCAACGCTTTTTCGTCTATATTGGTGCTGTTGTTACTCATGCTCTTGGTTATCATCGCTTGCATATTTCCTTGAAGAGGCAGTATCTGCAATGCTTATCGTCGTCGCACTGTGTGAACGGCTTGCTCTCATCGAAGATGTCGAGTATGAGATTGTCGAATGCCTGCTTGAATTCCTTCTTGTATATATCGAAATTGAGTATCGGAGCTTTGCCGTCGGGCTCATATCTGAGCTCTGTCTCCAAGTCGGGATTCTTATGGAAGTCGCGGACGAAATACAGGTTTGGCGAAACCCTTGGCTCGTGATACAGCAGAGCGTAGAGCATCACCTGAAATGCCTCATCGGAACATTTCGAGGAGTTCTCACCAAAGATCATACTGATACCAGGGACAATGAGCTTCGACTGATTGCTGCCCTGAGTCGATCTGCCTGTCTTGTAATCGACGATGCGCAAGGTGCCGTTCTCCAATCGGTCTATTCGGTCATAGACGCTCACGATGCGCACATTGAATGCGTGCGAGCCGTCGGCATTGTTCACTGGATAGATGATTGTCTCGCGCTTCTCTGCTTCGATGTAGTGGAACTTGCCGAGTCGCTTGTCGTGGATGAGGATGTCGCGCACATAGGTCATGAGTATCTCTTCGACAAGGTTGAGATAGCCAGTGATGTCATCGATCTTCATTTCTTCCCTGAATGCCTGCTCGATGACGCGACGTATATAGTTGCTGTCTTTCAGCACTCGGTCGATGTCTTCTGGTGCGACAATGCGTCCTTTGACTGTTTCGTAGATTGCCTCCATCGCTTCGTGCAGTATCGAGCCGAAGGCCTTGTCATCGATGCCCTCTTCAATCTCGTCATCTTCACGCAGTCCTTCGACAAACTCAAAATAGAACCGAAGCGGACAATTGATATAATACTTGAGCACCGATGCTGACAGCTTGCGTCGTCCGCCTTCGAGACATTCGCGCAGCTTGTCCATCACCGCCTTGTCTTTGCGGATGCTGATAGGCACGTTGTTCTCCACGCTGATGTCATATCTCACTGTCTTATATTTCAGCTTAATGCCATAGAGATAAGACATTTGCTTGATATATCGACTTGGTTCACCGCTCTGCATTCCTTCACTGCGGCTATCGTAGATCAGGGTGACGTTCCTTGCACGGCTTATGAGTCGGTAGAAATGATAGGCAAAGACGGCATCGCGATGCTGCTGGGTTGGCATGCCAAAGGCATTGCGCAGATTCATCGGCACGAAGGTATTGGTCTGCGGCTTGGCAGGGAAGACTCCTTCGTTCATCGAAAGGATGATGAGATTGTCGAAATCCACTCCACGTGTTTCGAGCACACCCATGACCTGAAGTCCTGAAAGCGGTTCGCCTGTGAAAGCTACCGACTGCGACATGGCTAATTTATGCAGCAGGGTGAAGAAAGTAGAGCAGCTGATTGAGAGTCCGAACTTGGTCAGTTTTTCGTCGAAACTGTCAAGCAGGGTGATGTAGGAATAGAGAAACTCGCGCTCTACGTCACTGAATACGCCCTGTGGCCTTGCGGCTTCCTCTATCTCTCCAAACAGGCTCTCCGACTCTTCGTTCTCTTCGGCTTTCTGCTGTTCCAGCTCCTCCTCTGCCTTCATCGCCAAGAAATTGAGGATGTCGCGAAGGTATGATGCGCAGTCAGCTCCTCGCCTGCATCTCTTGAAGATCCGTTCGAGCAGGAGATTGCCCTTTAACGCTTCTTCCTTCACGCGATACTGGTTGTTCCTGACTATCTCGTCAGCTATCTCACGAGCCTTGCCATTGGTGAGGTTGAGCAGGTAGTTACAGTTGAGCAGTGGCAGCACATTCTTATAATAGAAAGTGACTGTACTGTCAGCATTCTCCTGTATGTTGGCTTGCAGCTGTGCGATGTTGTCGATCATCGTGGCTATGGTGGTCGATTTCAGACTATAGCCCATCGTCACGTTGAATGGTTCGAAGGTCTTGGGGATCGAATACAGCATCGGCAGAAGCATCTTTTCGTCGGGGAGCACTATGGCTGTATGGAAGGCATTGGCACTCTTCGACTTGTCTTTCTCTTCAGTGTCGATTATGCCTTCTGCCACCCATTTGTGAAGCACGTTGGCAGCCTGAACCGTCTGTCCTACACCCGATGGCACTTCGATGACTTCAACCACTCGCTCGTCGTCGGTAACAAGCCCATCAGTCAGCTGGCCATCGTCGATGATGTTTGGGAAGATGTCGATGGTCGATGTCCTGAAATATGATGCGTGTGACGTGCGGTCATTGAGTCGCGGGTCGGCATAATCCCAGCAGAATTCTGCCATCGAGAGTTTCTGGAGATGCTTCATCAGCTCTATCTCTGTCTTAGACAAGGCTGTCAGGCCTACGAACACGACTTTCTTGCCTATGAGCTTCGTCAGTCGCTGCCTCTCCTGTTCCAGACCTAACTCGGCAAGCATTGACTTCAGCTCATCGATCAGAATGCGCTGCTGCATTCCTTCGTATGCCGCATTGAGGTTGAGCAGCCTTGCCCTGAATTGCTCATAGATTGAGTACATCACCTGCCACGTCTGTCGGAACACCTTCTTGCTGTGTCCCTCTGATTCAGGATTGAAGTTGGTCCAGAAAGTCCTGATGATGCGTATCTGTTCTTCTTCCAGTCCGCTGAACTCCTCCTCTATCTCTTTCAGGTCTTTGAGGTTGCGGAAGAGCAGCTTGGCATCGACCAGATACTTATCGGCATCGTTGAAATCGCCAAGTATCATCTCGCCCCAGAACATGAAACTGTCGAACGACTCGGAGCTGTTGCTCACCTCGCGATAGACCTCATAAAGATGAAAGAGCAGCTCTATCCTGTCGAGCAGTTTCAGCTTGCTGCGAACAGCCAGTTTTGGGAACAGCTCCGAAATGGTGGTCATGTCGGGAGCAAAGAATGGCTGATCGATCCCCTCAATCAGATAGAGGTTGAAGAAGAGGCTGCTTCGGCGGTTAGGGAAGACAAACAGATAGTCAGAAAGGCCAAGACAGTTCATCGAACCGTCCTGATTCTTCAATTCATTTTTGTAATGTTCAGCTACTATTTTTAGGAATTCTTTCATCTTTTGAGCAAAATAACCATTCGCAAAATTATACAAATTGCTTTATTATCCCAAAAATATTCAAAGAAATTTGTAATGTGTCTCTTTATTTTATATTTTTGCAGCAGAATTAACTACTCTTTAGTCTCAAACGAATGAAAATTAGTTTCTGGGCATACCCCCTACAGCTTCAGCATACATTCACCGTTGCCACATGTTCGCGCTCCACTACGCCCGATGTTTTAGTGACTCTCGAACATGAAGGCATCATCGGTTATGGCGAGGCTTCGATGCCTCCCTATCTCGGAGAAAGCATTGAGAGTGTCATGTCTTTCCTTTCGAAAGTCGATCTCTCGCTGTTCTCCGATCCTTTCCTTCTTGACGATATTCTCGGATATGTCGATGGCATTGCTCCTGGCAACTGTGCTGCCAAGGCTGCAGTCGATATTGCTCTCCACGACTGGATTGGCAAGGCTCTCAACCAGCCTCTCTATCGCATCTGGGGACACAATCCCGACCTCACTCCTTGCACCACCTATACCATAGGTATCGATAAGCCCGAAGTCGTGAAGCAGAAGACACTTGAGGTAGAAGGACGATTCAAGAGGCTAAAGGTCAAGGTGGGTGTTCCCGGCGACCATCAGCTCATCGAGAGCATCAGAAGCGTCTCTTCGCTCCCGCTCACTGTAGATGCCAATCAGGGTTGGACCGACCGCGAGAAGGCGCTCGACGAGATATTTTGGCTGAAAGAGATGGGCGTAATCATGGTCGAACAGCCTTTGCCAAAGTCACGGCTCGACGATCTGGCTTGGCTCACTGCAAGAAGCCCGCTCCCTGTGTTTGCCGATGAGTCGCTGCAACGTCTTGCCGACATCCCCCGTCTCTCGGGCTGCTTCCACGGAATCAACATCAAGCTGATGAAATGCACTGGACTCCGAGAGGCACAGAAGATGATCACTGTCGCCAAGTCGCTCGGCATGCAGATCATGCTCGGTTGCATGACCGAGACTTCCTGTGCCGTGAGTGCAGCTGCCCAGCTATCTCCTCTCGCCGATTTTGCCGATCTCGATGGCAATCTTCTGATAAGCAATGACCCATACGAGGGCATGAAGGTCATTGATGGCAAGATCACGCTCAATGACCGAGCGGGAATCGGAATCGTTAAGATTAATTGATTATTGATTATTGATTATTGATTATTGACGAAATATAAATTAATAATAACTTGTAAAATCATTTTTATGCAACAAATCATGAATTGGTTCAATGAGAGTGCCATCCAGAATCTCTCTGGCTATGCAGTCAATCTTTGCAAGAACCTTCTTGCAGCAGTTGTCATTTACATCATCGGAAAATGGCTGATTAGAAAGGTCAATTCGATTGTGTCGAAGCTGATGAGAAAGAAACATGTCGAGGCTTCGCTCCAGACCTTCCTTGAGAGCATCGTCAACGTCTCGCTGTGGATCCTTCTCGTCATTGCTGTCATCTCTGTGCTCGGAGTCGAGACTTCTTCGTTCGTCGCCCTCTTCACAGGTGCAGGTATGGCTATCGGTATGGCAATGAGTGGTACACTCGGGAACTTCGCTGGAGGAGTGATGATTCTCCTCTTCAAGCCATACCGTGTCGGTGACTTCATCTCGGCTCAGGGCTATGATGGCATTGTCAAGGAGATTCAGATCTTCAACACTATCCTTGTCACAACCGACAATCAGACTATCATCATCCCTAACGGAAGTCTTTCTACAGGTTCGCTCAAGAACTTCTCTACACAGAAGTATCGTCGCGTTGACTTGTCATACAGCTTTGCTTATGGTACTGACTATGAAGTGGTGCGCGAGGCAATCGAAAAGATTCAGAAAGCTTGTCCGCAGATCATCCAGGAGCCTATTGCTGGCGAACCAGTCATCGGCCCATGGCAGGGTCTGGCATCGCTTGGTGATAGCGGCGTGACCATCGCTACACGTTCGTGGTGTGCTTCTGCCGACTACTGGACGGTAGCTGGCTATATGAACCACGAGGTTTATCAGCAGCTCCGCAACAGCGGCTTTATGTTTCCGTTCAATAAACTTGACGTAACTGTTAAACAATAATATCTATGATCAACAATCTCCTTAAATTCCTCGATGCTTCGCCTGTCAACTATCTGGCCGTAGCAACCATGGAAGAAATGCTTTCTGCAGCAGGATTCAAGAAACTGGATCCTGCCAAGCCTATCGCTGCCTTGCAGTCGGGCGATCAGTTCTATGTCACCAAGAACGACTCTTCGCTCTATGCGTTCCGTCTTGGCCGCAAGTCGCTCGCTGAATCGGGCTTCAAGATTATCTGTGCCCATTGCGACTCTCCTACCTTCCGCATCAAGCCAAACCCTGAAATGCTCAAGGAGGGCAATGTGCTGCAGCTCAACACAGAGGTCTATGGTGGTGCCATCCTCTCTACTTGGTTCGACCGTCCGCTGTCGCTTGCAGGTCGTGTCATCCTGAAGACAGCCAATCCTCTGCATCCAGAGACTCGTCTTCTTCACATCAAGCGTCCTCTCCTCCAGATCCCTAACCTTGCCATTCATTTCAACCGTCAGGTCAATGATGGCGTAAAATTGAGCAAGCAGAAGGATATGATACCTGTCATGGGTATCCTGAAGGACAAGCTCGAGAAAGACAATCTCCTGCTCAATCTTATTGCTTCAGAGCTCAATGTGGCTGCTGGCGACAACACCTGCCTGCACTTTCGGCCTCAATAATGAGTTTATCTCAAGCGGCCGTCTCGACGACCTCTCGATGGTGTCGGCAGCTATCGATGCTCTGCTTGCTACTGGCATGAGCGACCAGACTCAGATAGTGGCAATTTTCGATAATGAAGAGACTGGTTCGGGTACCAAGCAGGGTGCCGGCAGTCCTTTCCTTGCTTCTGTCATCGAGCGTATCGTGCTGGCGCAGGGCGACAGTCAGGATGGCTTCTATCGTGCTATCGAACAGTCGTTCATGGTGAGTGCCGACAATGCCCATGCATGGCATCCAAACTATGCTGATAAGTTCGACCCAACCAATCATCCTGTCATGGGTGGCGGACCTGCCATCAAGATCAATGCAGCACAGAAATATGCAACCGATGCCGATGGTGCAGCAGTCTTTGCCGAGATTTGCCGTCTGGCTGGTGTGCCTTCTCAACGCTTCGTCAACCACAGTGACATTGCCGGTGGCTCTACCCTTGGCAACATCCTCACAGGTACCCTCCCAATGCGTGGAGTAGATATGGGTGCTGCGATATGGGCAATGCACAGCGTGCGCGAAACAGGTAGCGTAGCTGATCATCTCTACACTGTCAAGGCCTTCACCAAATTCTTTGAACTTTAAGCAAAACATTGCAAAATCCTTCTGTTAGCTGGCATTTTGCCACTCGTAGGCAATAGGTAGTCAACTCGAAGGAAACTCGAACAATACTCGAAGGATCGACTAATACTTTATTATGACAAAAAGACAGCGAATTTTCACTTTCGCTGTCTTTTTGTTATTTGCATACAAATTGCCAATTTGTTTTGGCTCTTTGGCTTATCTTGCCATATTCTTGAATGCTGAACCAAAGATGAGATAGCCCACATTGCCTGCTATTGTGCCCTCGTTCTGACCCCAAAGGAACGGCCAGTCGTCATAGTTCTCAAAGTGGTCGGGATGACGGAACAAAATGCCAGGTGCCATATTGCCAGGGATGAACGAGAAGTCGGCACGATTATTGCCGTAGAATACAGACTTCGGACGGGCAGCACCAACGGCCGCTACGAGCGAGTAGTTGTGGTAAGGATGACAGCCGAAGATGTAGGCTGCGGTCTTGTAGGCACAGTCCATAGGCACGATGTCGGGGAAGTACTGATGTGCATAGCAGACGGTAGTACCGAAGTTGGTGACTTGTCCGCCTCCTGCCCAGTTGCCTAGGCCGATAGGCACGCCATAAGGGTTCTGGTAGGCAAGACTGTCGATGTATGACTTGTATTGCTCGACATACGGACGAAGTTGGGTCTTGTAGTCATCGCCAAGATAAGGCACGGCATCGAGGGCTGTCTGCAGTGTGAAATAGACATTGCGGTCGAGTGCCTTGAAGATCTGCGCGTTGAACGCATCGAGATATGACTGTTCGCCTGTCGCAACATACAGCTCCAGGTTGGTGCCGAGGTTGCCGATGCTCATCCATGCTCTGTTGCCCATAGGAGGTGCAGGCATTTTCTTTATCAGCTCATCGCTCTCCTTCATCAGTCGCTTTGACTCCGACAATGCACGCTTGGCAAGGGCTGGGTCATAGTCTGCGAGCACCTTGCTTGCTGCTGCAAACACTGTCGCTGCCTGTGCGTCGAGACGTGGGTTGCGGGTAGTGAAAGCCCAGAGGTCATCGTTCACACCGCTCGACTTGCCATCGGCACTCTTGGTATAAGGCTTCAGCTTTGGGTCGTAGTGCAAGCCATCGGTAATGGCAGAGATGTCGCCAAGGTGATGATAGTTGTCGAGCACACCATTTGACAATGTCGAAGCCATGTGGCCGATCTTCTCTGATTGTGCAAGAAGATTGAGCATGCCATGTTCGATGAACTGCAGGATGTCGGGTGTTCCGTCAGGACGATGCAGATCGACATATCGCTGTTCCTCACTCACGAAAGTCTGGTCGCGGTCGGAACGGAAGAGACGCCATGCGCGGATAAGGTTCTGGACAACACCGATGTTGGAATCGGTCTCGATGTCATAGTCGCCAGCATCGAAGAAACCGCCGACATTGAGTCCTGGAATCAGCTCATAAGGCTTATAGCGAGTCTCGGTCTCAGGACCCTGGAAGTGCAAGTCGAAATGATCGCTCGGAGGTGCTTGCAGATAACCCTCCTTGAATGGCTCACCATGCCACAAACGATAGCCTTCGTTGACTGCCATGTGATTCATGTGGATAGGAATCCACACGTCGCTCGTTGCATCGGTGATCTTGTCATAGACGCTCTCGTCGATGATGAAGTTGTTGGTCTTGGTATCGCCATACTGGATGTAATAGATGCCTGGTTCGGTGACAGCCGAGAAGTCGAAATGCACATAGTTGTATTTATAATATCTGCCCCACTCCTTTATCGCGCCTGAGAAAGCCTTGGTGTTCGAACCATCAGAGTTGATTCGGTAGAGCGAAGCCGACGACTGAACCTTGTCATTCTTGTCGAGCTCGATGACGGCAATCTTTGGCTGCGAAGGGATATAGCCTACCTGCGAGAAGCCGATGTTCGGCTCACGCACCCAGTTTGGGATCTCGTTTGGCTCAACTATCCATGTAAGCACCTTGCCTGTCTTGCCTGCGGGAAGAACGCTGCGAAGAACGTACCAGCCGTTCTGGGCAAGCACACGTCCGTCGTAGAGCTCAAGGTCAGCATCGGCTGAAGTGACGGAGATCATGCGTTCAGGTGTGTCGGAAGCAAGGATGATGTGATGGCCTGTAGCGAGAGGCTTTGGATCGACAAACTTGCCAGTGCCTCGATCGTCGTAAGTCTTGAAGCCCTTGAACTGTCTTGGTTTCTCGCTGTTAGGTTCGGCAGTGGTTTCGCTGGTAGTATAGCGAGACAGGCGGTCGAGCTTGCCGTCCATGATGAAGGTCTTCTGCCAATACTGTGAAGGCAGGAACTCGATGTTGAAGCCAGCCTTGCCTTCAAGGAAAGCTGGCACTGGCTCATCGAGATAGACAGCTATTTCAACAGCCTTGCCCTTGCCTGTCACCACGATGCGTGAATCGAAGTCGTAATCCTCGTAGTTGAGAGCCACCTCGATGCTGTTGTTCTCGGTATCAACGGTGCGCGATGTGGTGGTAGGCACAAGATCCCATTGCTCTGGGGTTTTGTTCAGACGCACCGCACCACCTTGAACGGTTCGCACGCCATGGTGAATGATCTCGATGCCAGAGTTCTTCTCGTCGTTGAATCCTCCGTTGAAGGTGTTGCTATAGACAAGCACATTGACACCAGTGCCCTCGAAATATTCGAGTTCATTGATTCTCAGGTCAGGATTGCCAACCTGTGATGTTTCACTACATGCCGCAAGGAGCATTGCAGACATGCACAAGAACGTGAATGGTTTCATTGCTTTGGAAATGTATTAGAGATTAGTAATGTCGATTCTGTTTTGCAAAGATAGAGATAAAAATATCAATGCTTACTTAATCCACTTGATTATTTCCTTGATCGAGACTTTCTTACCGTACATGAGGATGCCTGTGCGATAGATCTTGCCTGCGATGTAGAGGATGCCGAAGGCAGAGCCGTAGAGAAGTGCGATGCTGAGAAGCATCTCCCAGAATGGCACGTCGTAAGGCAGACGGATCATCATCACTATTGGCGATGTGAATGGAATGATGCTGCACCACCAAGCAAGTGGTCCGTCAGGATTCTCGATGCTGAACAGAGCAGCATAGATGGCAAAGACCATGATGACCATGATAGGAGTCATGAACTGCGATGCGTCGCTTGGTTGATCGACTGCGCTTCCGAAGGCTGCGAAGAGGGCTGCATAGAGCAGGTAGCCGCCAATGAAGTAAAGTACGAAGAAGGTAAGTATCTGCAAGTAGTTGACGCTGAGAACCATCTGGATGATCTCGGCAAGTTCGTTCGACTCTGTGAGTGCGGCTGGATCGGTCGGGCCAGCGATGAAAGCACTTGCACCAAGTATTGTGCCCGCAATGCCGAGCAGCACTGCCCAGATGATGATCTGGGTGAAGCCGACCAAGGCAACTCCGATGATCTTGCCGAGCATGAGCTCCATTGGCTTGCATGAAGAAACGATGACTTCGACGATGCGGTTGGTCTTCTCTTCGATCACACCATTCATGATCATTGCGCCATACATAAGCACAAACATATAAGTGAGGAATGACAGACCCAAACCGATTATCTCGCCGAGCATGGCCGATGATACTTTCTCTTCACCCTCTTCGCCCCATTTCACGCTCTTCGAAGAGAGGCTGACCTTGCATCGGTCGATGATGTCGGCAAGACTGTCGATGCCATACGACTGAATGCGTTCCTGCTCAAGCATCGGACGAAGCGCATTCTTGATGTCGCGTTCGAGTGTAGAGTTGATGGCCTGATCGGAATAAACGTAGAAAGTGGTGCTGGTAGAAAGGTCGGCTGGAATCTGGACGATGGCGTTGAGACCCTGCCCTTCCTTTTCGTTCTGGAAATAAGAGTACAATTCCGTACCCTCGATACTCTGGTTCACCTTGATGAAGTGATAGTCTTCGGTATCCTGGATGGCTGCAGCATAGACAGCACCTGGGTTATTGTCGATGATTGCGACATTCTTCTTCTCGTCGCTCTTCACATTGGCAAGGAATGCCGGAAGGATGGCAACAAGAGCTACCATAAGGATAGGTAGAAGGATTGTAGTGAAGATAAACGACTTCTTGGCTACAATCTGCATGTATTCACGCTGAATGATAAGTCCTAATCTGCTCATAATTCTTATTCGCTAACTGTTTGTACGAAAATCTCATGCATCGACGGCAAAATCTCGTGGAAGCCGAACAGGTCGTATTCCTCGTTGAGCTTGGCGATGGCATCGTGATTGCTCATTCCCTCTGGCACTTTGTATTCGAAGGTCGTACCATCGGTGAGGTTGACTTCGAAGATGCCTTTCTTGTATTTCTGACGGATGTCCTTCACCTTGCCCTGGAGCACTATCTCCGAATGGTTGATGAGCGAGATCTCGTCGCATACCTCCTCGACCGATGACATGTTGTGGGTCGAGAAAAGCACAACCGAGCCTTCATCCTTCAGACGGATGATCTCTTTCTTGAGAATCTCGGCATTCACTGGGTCGAAACCAGAGAAAGGCTCGTCAAAAATCAGTAGCGGTGGACGATGTATCACAGTAGCGATGAACTGAACTTTCTGTGCCATGCCTTTCGACAAGGCTTCAAGCTTCTTGTTCTCCCATTCGGTGAGCTCAAATCTCTCGAGCCATTCCTTCATCTTCAACTTCGCATCCTGCTTGGTCATGCCATGCAGACGAGCAAGATACACGATCTGTTCTCCCACCTTCATCTTCTTGTAAAGACCACGTTCCTCTGGCAGATAACCGATCTTGGTGATGTCGGCATCGGTCATTACTTTTCCGTTCATCAGCACCTCTCCGCTGTCGGCATGAGTGATGCGGTTGATGATGCGGATAAGACTGGTCTTTCCGGCTCCATTAGGACCCAACAGTCCGTAGATTGAACCTTCTGGAACCTCAAGGCTTACGTTATTCAGGGCAACATGTCCTGAATACTGCTTGCTTACGTTCTTAACTTCGATAAACATTTGTATAAAAGAATTATTAATAACTTAAGGGAGATAAGGGAGATAAAGACAATAGTTACATTGTCGTTTCCTTTTGGGAAGTTAAAGAAGATAAAGAAGATAAAGGAGATAAAGACAATAGTTGCATTGTCGTTTCCTTTTGGGAAGTTAAAGCAAGAGATATTATCTTAGACAAAAAATTCATTTGTCTTTATCTCCTTTATCTTCTTTAACTTCTTTATCTTCTTAGACAAAAAATTCATTTGTCTTTATCTCCTTTAACTTCTTTAACTTCTTTATCTTCTTAAACAAAAACACATTTGTCTCTATCTTCTTTATCTTCCTTATCTTCCCATTCCAATCAAAATCATCTTCCTTCCCTCTTGAGCTGTTCGATGAAGTTGCCTATCTTTTCGAGCTCCTGCGGGATATTGATCTTCTGCGGACAATGCGGACGGCATTCATTGCAATGGATGCAATGGTCGGCCTGACGCAACGCAGGGATGGTGCGGTTGTAGCTGATAAGGTAATTGCGACGGAGTCGCTTGTAGTTCTCATCACCCTGTTCGTTAGGCATCGTGCCTTCGTTCACAAACTTATTGTAATGCAGGAGGATGCCAGGGATGTCGAGACCATAAGGGCAAGGCATGCAGTACTTGCAGTCGTTGCACGGTATGGTAGGGTACTTCAAGATGAGATGTGCTGCCTCTTCGAGATACTTCATATCCTCGTCGGTCAAAGGTTCGAGCGGACAATAGGTGCGAAGATTGTCTTCGAGGTGCTCCATATATGTCATGCCCGAAAGCACAGTGAGGATGTTGGGATATGTGCCGAGGAAGCGGAAAGCCCATGAAGCGGCACTGTCGTTTGGCCGGCGCTGCTTGAAATGGGCAATCACATGATTAGGCAGCTTCGAGAGTCGTCCACCAAGCAATGGCTCCATGATGATGATAGGGATATTGCGCTTGGTAAGCTCCTCATAGAGATAGCGGCAGTTACCTGTGATCCAATCGACATAGTTCATCTGAATCTGCACGAAGTCCCAGTGATACTGTCCTTCGTCGTGCATCTTCATCACATGGTCGAACACCGTGTTGTCGCCATGATAAGATAAGCCGAGGTTGCGGATCTTGCCTTTCTTCTTTTCTCCGACAAGGAAATCGAGAATGCCGTTGCGGATATATCGCTTGTCGAAGTCCTCCATGCTGCCTCCGATGCTGTGGAGAAGCATATAGTCGATATAATCAACCTGCAGTTCGGTAAACGATTTATTGTACAAGGCAATGGATGCTTCGCGGCTCTTCTGCTGTTCAGCGAAGTTAGACAGCTTGGTAGCGATGAAATACTTGTCGCGAGGATGACGCTTGAGGGCAATGCCTGTGGCGCGTTCGGAAAGTCCGCGGAGATAGGCAGGACTCGTGTCAAAATAGTTCACACCATGCTCGATGGCGGTATCAACAAGACGATTGACAGTCTCCTGATCGATCACGCCTGTCTCTGGGTTATTTGGCCAGCGCATACAGCCATAGCCAAGGATAGAGACCTTGTCGCCACATTCCTGATTGGTCCTGTAGGTCATTTCGCCTATTGGCTTGGTACCCGAACCTGAAGGATCGATATTGCCTATCATTGCAGAGCCTGCACCGCCAGAGCAGCTGTTCAATGCCGAAGCCGCACCTATCACAGCGGCTCCAGCTCCCATACGCTTCAAAAACTCACGTCTGTCAATGTTCTTTTCCATAATATTCATATTTAAAGTGTACGGTGAACTTCAATACCTTCGACATAGATGGCTGAGAATGGGCGTGCAGGACAGAGGTTCTCGCATGCGCCACAGCCTATGCATTGCTCATCGTTGACCACAGGGATCTTGAGCGACTTCGGGTTATTCGGGTCGGAAGGAACCATTGTGATGGCACCAGAAGGACAATGACGAGCGCAGTTGCCACAGTTCTTGCCATCGGTGAGTGGGATACAGTTCTTCTCTACCCAGACAGCACGTCCAATCTTGGTGCTTGCCTTGATGGCCTTGGCTTCCTCATGATCGGCAGCGAAAGGCTTGATCGCGCCAGCAGGACACACATCCGAGCAACGGGTGCACTCAGGACGGCAGTAGCCTCGTTCGTAGGATGCCACTGGCTGCATCATGTCGAGGAGACCGCCTGATGGACGGAGCACTCCATTTGGACATTCAGAGACACAGAGCTGGCAGCCTGTGCAA